>DATAPW010000342.1:0-26338 GCA_036265005.1 Acetobacteraceae bacterium
ACCCGCGTGAAATTGCGCTGGTGATTCACCACCCAGGCGGCGTCGTCCGGTGGCGCGAACCCTAAGCGCGCAATTCGGAACCCGTCAACCGCACATTGGCGCGAGCTGAAGCGGGCCGAAGTGGGCGGCAACCGATTGTGCGCCGGTTTTGTGCGCTGACGGATAAGCAACGAGAGTTAGCGCTGCGGCACAAGCACAACTAGCCCGAGTTCGCATCTCACTCCCTCCGCCATTAATCGGCCTAGGATATTGAATCAAGGTAGACTGCCCTGCAAGTAACGCCGATTGGCATACAGTTTGGCATATGCGGTCCCCTAACGTCCCGGTATGGCCACCGTCAATGCCTCCGCCCCACTCACAGGGATCCGTGAGCCTCGCCAAGCCCACTGCATGAGCTGACGGGGTTCTGCCTTGCTGTGGACTACCCGGTTGCCGTCTGCGACCGAGAGAGAAGCCTGCAAGCGTGAAATTTAAGCTCCGTCGGTAAACTTGATCCGCGCCACTGGTGGCTTCCGCTTCCGCCAACCTGCAGCACGGCTCCCGATGTCGCTTGGTGACGCTATTACATGCAGATGTTGTTGACACTGCAATCGGCCGCTGGCATGAAGGTTGCGTTCACGAATCACAAAGGGCGATGTATTGGCTGCCGGTCATTCAGCGGTTTCGTGAAGAGCTGCGTGCAGCGGAAGCTGGCAATGAGGCTCAGCGACGTCTCCAGGATGTAAGTTCACTCGCCGCACACAGGCTGAGCCTCGTGGAGATGTTGCAGCGCGACGGTGCATTGCGCAAATTGGCGGACTCGCATTCGGTCGGATCCAATCAGTGGCGTGCTATTCATTATTACTGGTTATCGATAACCGGTCTGGCCGTTGCCTGGACCTTGCCGAACTTCCGGCAGATGCCGAGAAGCAACGAGCCAGCCCTCGGCGTTTCCGCCAAAGTACTGCTCGGCGGAAGCCGAAATTTCTGAGAGTCATGGCGTCCGACCACTGCCTGGTCGATAGTATGGCGGTGGTAGCTGCCGCGGGCATTCTGTCGCTGGGGCATCTCAGCGAATTCCTCTACTGGCAGTTCTGATGTCTGATACCGCACGGTTCTGCGTCCAATGGCTGGTGCTTCTCGCAATCGTTTTCGCAGTGATCGCAGTGTTCAATGTGGCGGTCGACCCGTATGACATCGTGGGTGCGCCGCGTGTAACCGGATTCAACAAGTTCAAGGTCGAAGCGCCGTATCACACCGCGCTGGCCAAGCTCTATCAGGTCAGGCGCTTCCACCCCACCACACTCCTTGTCGGTGGGTCAGTGGCAAACATCGGGTTGGATCCCGAAAGTGCTGTTTGGCCTGCTGCGATGCGTCCGATCTATAATTTCGGCGTCCCATCCATGGGTATCCAAGGCAGCTACGAAGCGCTGAAATATGCCGCGATGGGCGGTCGGGTACGCAATGCTATCGTGATACTTCAATTCGAGACATTCCTGGCGTCGCATCAAGAGACAGAAGGACGCAACATACCCGACGATCCTTCGTCTGTGCCACGGCTGTACGATTACCTGCTTTCGATGTTTACGCTTAGTGCGCTCAAGGATAGCCTCAGTACAGTCATCCACCAGTCGGACCCCGTACCCCTCGACCTTGCGCCTGATGGTGCGATTGGTGAATCGGGTTTCCGTCGGATGGTTCAGAGAGATGGCCAGGGAGCAGTATTCGCATTATCGGAGAATATTGAAGCTAACGATCTCGGTAAGTTCACCGCTCTTCGCGCGCCTTTGAATCGGTCTATCCTCAAGTTCAGTTATATTCGCGATATTATGGAATTTTGCGATTCTCACGGGATCGCCTTGGTTTTCATCATTCCGCCCGCGCATGTGACTGACCTTCAGATGATCAATCATGCCGGCATCTGGAATGTGTATGAACTCTGGTTGCGTTCCTTGACGAGGCTCGTCGCGGCGCATCGCGCTACGCAAATACCACTCTGGGATTTTAGCGGAATTTCACCCTACACGACCGAGCCAGCTCCAGCACGAGACAGCAAAATAACTCAGACAGTTTGGTTCTGGGATATCCTGCATTTCAAGCGGAAGCTTGGTGACCTGCTTCTTTCACGCTTACTGACGGGTCAGACGCCAGATGTCGGCTTTCTGTTGACTCCGCAGAACGTCGAGAACGAGCTTGCCAGGGAGCGTGCGGCAGTCGATTGCGGCTCAGTATCCAGCGCTGGTGGCCCTCCCGGCGAAGCCTGCATGCCTTTCTCATCGCAATAAAGGTGCTTGCATGCGGGGGGAGGCGACAATCGTCCCTGTTCGTTCGGATGGATAAGGCGAAACTCGACTGGGGCGCTTTGCCGTGGCCTATATCCGATACTCGTATGCTTACGTTCTGGACGAACTTGCTGCTCGTGTCGCTAGAGTATAGCCGGATCAAGTTTGGTTATAACCGGTGTGCCTGAGATAGTTGGCGCATTAATTGGGCCGAACTGCTGGAGCAGTGGCCCTACGCGGCGCCAGACCGCGGCGATGGATCACTCGTCCGTTTTGGGGAGCAGCGTCTTGAGTTTGGCAAAGGCCATCTCGATGGGGTTCAGGTTTGGACTATTTGGCGGCAGGAACAGGAGGTGTGCGCCGGATTTTCGGATAGCCCGGCTCACGGCAACGCCCTTGTGGGTGCCCATGTTGTCGAGTACGACGATGTCGCCGGGTCGCAGGGTTGGCACGAGGAACTGAGTCACCCACCCCAGGAACAGGCAGCCGTCGATGGGACCGTCGAACACGCATGGTGCGACGATGCCTTCGGTTTGCAGGCCAGGAACGTCATGGTCTTCTTGCGCGCGTGCGGCACGGATGCGGCCACGCGCTGCCCGCGAAAGACTCGGAACCGACAATAAACAGGCACGACGGGTCAACGCGGTGCTGGTATTGCTTCCACCGCTCGCGCTTGCGGGCGACGTCGGGGTGGTCCTGCTCGGTGGCGCGAAGGGTTTTGCGGTAAGCCGTTCCTCGTGCAGGAAGCGCCACACCGCGTCGTAACCGATCTTGGTGCCGTGCTCGGCCAGTTCGACCCGCAGCGCCTGCCCTGTTAGGTCCGGAGCGGATGCAATCCGCGCCAGCAGTCAGTCGCGCTCAGGCAATGCCAGGAGCCCCCAGCGAGGCGCTACAGGAGATGGCCGGCATCCCGCCGGCTGCATCCACGCGCGCCGCCGGGATGGCCGGGGCGTGAACGCCGCGCCGGTAGGCGACGTCGGGCCGAACTGGCAGTTTTGACGGTCGCAATTAATTTGATTGCCGGTCCAGGTTCAGTTCCGGTGGGCCCGCTGTGGTTCGCCACGAGGACACGATGAAGATTACTAAAGGCAAGAGCAGCGTGGAGGCTGACATGAAATACGCGACATGCTTGGCTATCGTACTGTACACCATGCCCGCCGCTGCCAATAACGCGGTGATCATTCCCTGTGGACAGGTCGTCGAGAATGCCAGCGATAGGATGACCTATGAGCTACAAGCACTCCCAGCTGGCCAGGTCATGGTGGGTCTGCTTCACTATCATGTCAAGACGATCGGCGGCGAGTTCGGCAACATCAGGACGACCGGTGAGTGTGCGGTCGAGATCGCACCGCAGCCTGAGCCTGTCGCCGTCAAGCCGCCGGTCAAGCCATTGCTGAAGCCAGCGCCGGTCGTGCAGCAATCCATCCACGACCCGACGCTGATGGCGATCATGCAACGCAAGCAATGCGCTGAGGCAGTGGCACGGCTGGGTAGCGTGCGGCTGAGCGTCAACGACATCCCAGCGAGTTGCGTGCCATGACCAATTCATAATTCATCGGGCCGTTTCGCCGGCGCTGCCATGCCGAGCTACCCGCCTGCATCCCCAGCCTTTCCAACGCTTCACTCTGTGCCCAAGATCTCGCGATGGCGGATGACGGTGCCCGCACAACCCGGCTGCTCCTGGCGACACGGTTCGTGCGCAGCATCGGTCAGGGTGCGCTCGCGGTAGACTTCGCACTGTATCTGCATGCGCTCGACTGGTCGGCAGTGGCCATCAGTGCAGTGCTCAGCGCGGCGCTGATAACCGGGGTGGTCCTGACCCTGGTTGCCGGTCCGCTCAGCGATCGTGGAGGCCGCCGGCGATTCCTGTTCGGCTACGAGGCCGCTCAGACCCTTGCCGGAGTGGCCGCAGCGCTATCCGCGCAGCCCGTGCTTCTCTGTGCTGCGGCGATGGTGGGTGGCTTTGGCCGTGGCGGCAACGGTGCAGCCGGCCCGTTCGCTCCCGTCGAGCAGGCATGGCTGGCACAGGCGGTGGCCCCTATGAGTCGCGGGCCAGTCTACAGCCTGAACGCTGCGCTTGGCTTTCTGGGCAACGCGGTCGGTGCGATTCTCGCCGTCGCCCCCTCCAGCCTGCACACGATCCTGCCCGGTGCGCTCGCCTATCGACCGCTCTTCCTTGTCTCGACCGCCGGGTCACTGCTGTGCTGCGCGCTCATTCTCCGGACGCCGGATAACGAGGCGATACAATCCCAGGCACCCACCGGACCAGCCCACCGCCACGGCGTCCAACGACAGGAGAACCGGCTGGTTCTGCGGCTGATGATAGCGAACCTGTTGAATGGAGCGGGGGTGGGTGCGACCGGACCGCTAATTGCCTACTGGTTTGCCATACGATTTGGCGAGGGGCCAGCCGAGATCGGACCGCTGATGGCGGCCGGGTTTCTGATGGCCGCTGTGGCGTCAATAGCCACTGGCTGGTTGTCGAAATGGCTCGGCATGGTGCGCGCCGTCATCGCCATGCGGCTCGTGGGTGTTGCCTTGCTGATCGCGCTGCCGCTGTCACCGAACTTCGGCGTTGCTGCAACGCTCTACATCCTGCGCGCAATGTTCAACCGAGGAACGACCGGTGCCAGAAGTGCGTTGAGTGTCAGTATCGTAAGGCCGCACCGGCGCGGGTTCGCCGCCAGCATGGCTAATGTGTCGATGCAGATACCGAGATCGGTCAGCCCGATACTGACGGGCATCCTGTTCGCCACCAACGATCTGATGCTGCCGTTCTTCATCGGTGCGGCATTTCAGGGCGCCTATCTGGCGATGTATTACGCGAGCTTCCGGAAGGTCGATGATGCCATGCCGCGACGCCGGGACGGCGATCCGGTGGTGGTCTCAGGCGCTGTGGATAGCCAGCCATCGCCGTGACAAACCGTGTCTCGCTGTGGGTCTACAACAACCTCCGGGAAGCTGGTTCCCAAGCCGCCCGGCTTATGGCAAGCGAAAGCGTCCGGATACGGAGGAACCGCCATGGCAGCCGAAGCCGCACGCGCACTCAGGTTCGCCGCGATAGGCCTGGATCATCGGCACATCTACGAGATGACCGGTCGCCTGCTCGACCAGGGCTGCGAATGCGCCGGCTATTGGACGGTCGGCGAGCCCCAGCCGCTCGAGGGCTTCGTCAAGCGCTACCCGCACATCCCGCGTGTCACCGACCAACGCCGGCTGCTGGAGGACACTTCGGTCAAGCTGGTCCTGACAGCCGCGATCAACTGCGATCGCGCGGCGATTGCCATCGAGGCCATGCGGCACGGCAAGGACGTGATGAGTGACAAGCCCGGCTGCACCACCGCCGAACAACTCGCGGATCTGCGGCGCACGGTTGCCGAGACCGGCCGTATCTGGT
Organism: Acetobacteraceae bacterium; assembly: GCA_036265005.1. Lineage (GTDB taxonomy): Bacteria > Pseudomonadota > Alphaproteobacteria > Acetobacterales > Acetobacteraceae > JAMXLO01. Next base: position 5,659 of record DATAPW010000342.1, read on the forward strand.
CGGTCAACTACTCGGAGCGGTTCGAAGTCCGCGCCGTCACGCGCGCGATCGAACTGGTAAATGCCGGCGCGATCGGTCGCGTGGTGCAGACGGTCGGCCTCGGCCCACATCGGTTGAACCGGCCGTTGCGCCCGGCCTGGTTCTTCCAGCGGGCCAAATATGGCGGCGTGCTGTGCGATATCGCCAGCCATCAGGTCGAGCAGTTCCTTACCTTCACCGGTTCGGCCGACGCCGGCATCGTTGCCGCCTCGGTCGGCAACTTCGCCAACCTGTCCGATGCGGAACTCGAGGACTTCGGCGAGATCCTGCTGCGCGGAGATGGTACGCAGGGTTACATCCGCGTCGATTGGTACACGCCGGACGGCCTCGGCAGCTGGGGTGACGGGCGTCTGACCATCCTCGGCACCGACGGCTACCTCGAACTGCGCAAGTACATCGACATCGACGGCCGCCCCGGCACGGATCATCTGTTCCTGGTCGATAAGCGGCAGACCCGTTACATCGATTGCCGCGATGCCGACCTGCCCTATGCCGCAAACCTGATCGCCGACGTGCTGGATCGCACGGAACGCGCCATGAAGCAGGCCCATTGCTTCAAGGTGATGGAGTTGGCCGTGCAGGCCCAGGCGATGGCGGCGCGGCTGGGCAACCTGCGATGACCCGCCAGGTTCGTGTCGCGGTCATCGGCGCCGGCATCGGTGCGGCCCATGTCGAGGCGTATTGCGCCAACCCTGCGCTCTATCAGGTCGCGGTGGTCTGCGACCTGGATGCGGCGCGCGCCGCCAGGATCGCCGGCAATGCGGGCGCCACCGTCGAGACGTTATACGACGCCGTGCTGCGTCGCGACGACATCGAACTGATCGACATCTGCCTGCCGCCCGCACTGCATGCAACCGCGATCGAGCAGGCGCTGCGGGCCGGCCGGCACGTGCTGTGCGAGAAGCCGCTGGTCGGCTCACTGCGCGAGGTCGAGCGAACCCGGCAGCTGGCAGAAAGTACCGGCCGCGCCGTGGTTCCGGTCTACCAGTATCGTTACGGCAATGGCCTCGCGCGCCTGCGCCACCTGATCGCGGCGGGGGTTGCCGGCCAGCCAATGGTGGCCAGCATCGAGACTCACTGGAACCGCCTGCCGGCTTACTACGACGTGCCGTGGCGCGGCCGGAAAGCCACAGAACTCGGCGGCGCAATCATCAGTCATGCCATCCACGCGCACGATCTCCTGACCTTCACAATGGGACCGGTCCGCCGCGTGTTCGCCAGGCTTGCCACCAGGGTCAACCCAATCGAGACCGAGGATTGCGCGGCGATTGCACTCGAAATGGCCTCCGGCGCGCTGGTCACCTCCTCGGTGACGCTGGGCGCGGCGGAGGAGCTGAGCAGGTTCCGCTTCTGCTTCTCGGACCTGACTGCAGAGAGCCCGGGGACGCCACCGTATCGCCCGGCCGAGGGCGCGTGGCGCTTCACCTCGCGTGGGTCACGCCAGCAGTGGGACATCGACGCCGCGCTGCGCGACTTCGTGCCGCGGCAGGAAGGCTTCGCCGGACTGGTGGAAGCACTCCACGCGGCTCTGGTCGGCAGCGCCGAATGGCCGCTGACGTTGCAGGATGCCTGCCAGTCACTGGAACTGATCTCGGCCATCTACTACAGCGCGGCAAGCGGCACAGCCGTCGAACTGCCGCTGCCGCCGGATCATCCGGTGCGGGACGGCTGGGCCGCCTGGCTGGCCTGACAACACCGATCGGGCCGGGACGCCGGATTGCATCATGCCGCAACGATCGAGCCCAGGGGGCGCCGCGATGCCGCGTCCCACATCAGGCGTGGATCGAAGGTCTCGGCCGCGAACATGGTGAGGATCACGACTGCGCAGAAGGCGACGGCGCCAAATCCCGGCTCGATGGTGATCACGCTACCGAACCGGACCAGGGCGCCCAGCAGCGATTCCATGAAGATGTCGATCATCGACCAGCGTCCGATCCAGCGCACAAAGTGATAGAGTCGGGTCCGGTCGCGGAGCCATTCGGTGCGGCCGATCTGTACAGTGATCAGCATGACGCTCAGACCGACCAGCTTCAGCATCGGCACGGCAATGCTGGCGAAAAATACCAGGGCGGCGAGCGGGTACATCCGCGAGGAGATCAGCTCCTCAACGCCGCCAAGTATTGTGCTGGGCGCGCCAGCCCCGAGCTGCATCACCGTCAGCACCGGGTAAAGATTCGCCGGGATGTACAGCACCGCAGCGGCGATGACCAGCGCCCAGGTCCGCGCCAGGCTGTTCGGTTTGCGTGCGTGCAAAGCCACACCGCAGCGCGGACAATGGGCTTCTCCGGCAGCAGGGATGCTCACCAGGTCACAGGACTCGCAGCCAATCGCTCCTGTCGCCGGCGGTTGTACCAGCAGGTTGCGTGGCGTCCTTTCCGCAGATGACGATTGATCCAAAGCATCCCATACCGCCTGTCGATCCAACGCTCCGTCGGCCCAAACCATGACGAACGTCAGGACGAACAACGCAAAGACGCCGGTGCCGAGATGTATCGTCACCAGATCACCCAGCTTGACGTAGGCAACCAGCACACCGAACACAAAAATTTCGATCATCGACCACGGGGATAGCCGTCCCACCAGTACGAAGACCTGGCGCAGATGACGCGGCGGCCGCGCCATCTGCAGGCCGACCAGCACATAGAGTGTGCCAAGCAGCTTGCCGAATGGTGCCAGGACCGTCACGAATACGACCACCAGGGCGAGTGAAAACATGCCTCGCTCGACCAGCTCCATTGGTCCTGAAAACAGGCCGGCCTGCAGCTCTATGCCTGCCGTTTCAACACTCATCAGTGTGGTCGCGGACATCAGGACCAACAGGACAAGAGCAGCGAGCGTCAGTGCAAGGCTGTGCTCGATAGGGTGCCGCCGTGCACGATGCAGCGTGGTGCCACAACGGTTGCAATGGGCGGAAATGCCTGGCCCGAGCGGGGGCACAATTTGCAGCAGTCCGCAGCTCTGGCACTCATGCGATCGCGGCCTGGCAAGTTCCGGTTCCGACGTGACGGTGGACACCCGGATCACCGTGATGTCCGCGCCGTCGTGAGCATCGTTGCCAGCCCATCGGCGAGCTGGCCGACCGCGTTGCTGGTCGCCGCAACCTGGTCTGCAATCCCGGCTCCGCTCGGTGCTACTTCGAAGCGGAAGCTCCGCGTTGTCGGCTCGCCCCGGCCCTTTGTCGTCACTGCGGCCTGCGCCTGCAATATGAGCAAGCCTGCAGCATTCTGGTCCAGGCGGGACACGTTCAGCTCCAGCGTCGCGTCCGGCGAAACTGATACCGCCCCGGTCTCCGCATAGATCGTGCTCTGCGGCAGGCGCTGGCTCAGTTCATCCACCAGCACGCGGGCAAGCATCGAACCGAGCGGTTCGCCCCACCAGTCATTGGACATGACGTCCAGGCGGTAATTCTCGGACGAGCGAACGATCTGGCTGCGCTCCAGGTAGCGGGCGAGGCCGATCTGTCGCAAGGCGATCACTTTCGGCCCGCCAGGGCGCGTGGCTGCCGTTGTCGGGGCAATGGTATAAAGGTTGGGACTGGGCGAACTGCATGCAACCAAAGTCGCGAGCAGACCGAGTCCCACAAGCGTGGCCAGGCGGCGCATGCAGCTCATTCTACACCGCCGGCGGGCCGGCCCTTGATCAGCGCCTCCGGATGGCGATCGAGCAGGTCGGCGAGCGAACGGATCGACCGCACTGCGTCGTTCAATTGGATCATCAGGCGGTCGAGGTCACGATTGAACTGCGTGTTGTCGCCATAACCCGATTGCAGCGACAGAACGAGCCGATTGGCATCTGTCATTGTCTTTTGCAAAGCCGCCGCCATGTCCGGCAGCTTCTTCATCGTAGGCGCCAAGCCAGTATCCAGGTTCTGCACCATGTCTCGCGCACTCGCCAGCGTCTGATTGAGGTTGCGGCCCAGACTTTCGAACGGAATGGTGTTGACCTTGCGTAGCAACTCCCCCGCAGAGGCTTGCAGGCTGCTGAAACTGCCGCTGTCCGAGGTGGGGATGACGAACGCCTGGTTCTCCCGTGTCACGGTCGCCGGCGGTGCGTCGGGTACGAATTCAAGCGCAACCAGCATCTGGCCGGTCAGCAGATTGGCGCTTTGCAGTGTTGCCCGCAACCCTTGACCGACCAGCATGTCGATCGCCGCTCCGGCATCCGGGGCGACCCGCTTGCCAATTCCGACAATGCGCTCAGGTTCCACCTCGAAGTGGACGGGCGCGACGATTGCCTGTTTGGCCGCGTCATAGGTAATTTGAACATCTGTCACCTGGCCTACCTTCAGTCCGTGCAGCGTCACGTCGGCGCCGGCCGCCAGCCCACGCACTGAACCAGGGAAATAACCGATCAATTGTACCTTGCGGCTGTACGATGCAGCCTGTGCCGCTTCCTTGTTGGCAAACATCGGGAAGACATGCCCCTCGACGCTTTCTGCACTCTGCGCCGGCGCCGTAAACATGTCGAAGGCGACGCCGCCGAGCAGGAGTGCACGCAGCGATTCGAGCTGAACATCGATTCCGTTGCCGCCGAGCTTGACCGACAGGCCCGAAGCGTCCCAGAAGCGTGTCTGATCCTGCACATACTTGTCATATGGCGCGCGGACGAAAGCGTGGATCGTCGCGCTCTCGGCCATCTCGCCGAGATCCCAGCCCAACACTTCGCCGACGGAAAGATCACGGAAGAACACCGGCGAACCGATCTGCACCGAACCAAGCCGGGTCGCCTTGAGCAGGAATGTCCGACCAGGCACGTTGGTTTCAAGAACCGGGGGATCCTCGCGGCCGGCGAAGTCTCGCTTGGATGTCTCGGTGGCGCCACCGGGCATCATGCCGATGTACGATCCGGATACCAGGGTGCTCAATCCGGAAACATTTCCCGCGAAGAGCCGCGGCTTGACGACCCAGAACTGCGTATCGTTGGTGAGCAGAGGTTTGGCCTGCCTTGTGGTCGCCACAGTGATCAGGACATGCGAATGATCGTCCGACAGCGTGAGGGTCTTCACGGTGCCGAGCACGATGTCCCGGTATTTGAGTTGGGATTGCCCCGCCTGCAGCCCTTCGGCGGTTTCGAAGGAAATGGTGATGGTCGGGCCTTCCTTCGACAATGTGTCCCATGCGAGCCACGCACCGATTGCCAAGGCAACCAATGGCAGCAGCCAGATCGCGGAAAAGCGCCGTGAACGGCGCGTTGTAGCGTGGACCTGGCCTGGTTTGCCGGCAACGTCACTCATGTTTCGAACCTCCACGGCTCCCACCGGCCAGGGCAGCTTGATGCCTTGGAGGCGAGTATACTTGTCGCGCACGATTGATTATGCAAACCCGGCAAGCCTGTTCGTGGCATATGTTCCCGGCCGATCCGCGTGCGCCGCCGGTTTACCGAATTCCAATGGCGGCATTCGCCTTCTGGCTTCCGCGGATGCCATTCGAGCGGCCGTGCGGCAGTCTAGAAGGTAAAATTCACCATGACCATTGGACCTCCCAGCGACAGGTGCTGCACCATGGCGCTGCTGCCCTGCTGGAGGGACAGATAGCGATAGGTGACTGACACACCGACCCATCCGGTCTGGTAGCCGAGGCCGGAGGCGATCTGCCACGTCAGCTTCGAGCCACCCGAACCAATGTCGAAATAATATGGGATGAACAATCCGGTATTGCTGATGCGGATGCGGCCGCGAAAGCCGGCGATGCCGTTCCAGATCGCGCTGTTCGCGGTGACGCCGCCGATACCCCCGAATGTCGCGCCGTTACCCCGCGGTCCTGTCACAGTCAGTGCCAGGCTGTAATTCATCGTGGCGTTCACCCCGAGATAACGAAACCCGGCGAGAACATCGAAATTGCCCCAGTCGCCCAGCAGCACCGTGTAGCCGCCTGTCTGGGTCCAAAGGGTGGTGCTCAACCGTGTGCCGGTACTGGTCTGTAGCGAGCGCGCGATCGGCTGCGAGGGGAGGCCAAAAAAGTCAAGCGACCTGATGTGGGAATTGGTATCACTCAGGTTCAGGTACATGAAGTCGGTGAGGATCGAGAACGGACCATATTGCGCGTCCGCCGCAAATGCCGTCGCAAAATTCATATGGGACACGATGTCGCCGGGTCCCACCGACAGGTCGGTAGTCAATTGGCCACCAAGCGCGGGCGGCAGGTCGTATTTCACGGTGGTGTTGACTGTCGGGAGCCATAGATACGGGGCGACGTTGAAGGTCCAGCCTGAAGGATTGGGGGTCTGTTGCCCGATGCTGCCTGGCTGCTGTGCCAACGCGCCGGACGCAGCCCCGCCCGCGAGCAGTCCCGTCACAATGGCAGCCATCGTCATTCGGCCAGGCATCACGGTCTCCCTAGTTCCGACAGATATGGCTCAAGCCGACACTCGTGTCACCAGTCAACCGATTCCGTACTGATATAACCGTCATAACGCAGAGCTGTCGCAGAGCATCTGTCGTCGTTCCCGCCGTGGGAATGCCGGGTCTTTTTTCTCCAGGTTCCACTGCTCCGACGGGTGGCGCTATGCAATTTCGGCAAGAGCCGCGGCCAATTCCGCCGTAAGTGCTCATGGCTTACCGTGGGGTACGACGTCTTTTGGTAGCTGAAGGCAACTCGCCGAATTGTTCGCGATAAGATTTCGCGAAGCGACCTGGGCTGTTGAAGCCATGGCGCTCGGCGATTTCTGCCACGCGTGCCTTGGCGAAATCAGCGCTCCGCAATGCACGACGAACAGACTGCATCTGACGCAGGTGCAGATAGCGGTGTGGTCCCATACCGAGGTGCAACTTGCAGCCAGCCCGCAATGTACGGTCCGATACCTTGAGCGCGAAGCAAATCTCGCCGAGGGCGGGCGGACGGCACCGGTGGTTCCGCAGGACGTCCTCAAATCGCGCCATGATGTCGGCGTGTCGAAGGCTTGCGGCCGGCGGTGTCGTGGTCGTCTCGCCGCGCATGCAGTCGATCAGGGCGGCGATCAGTTCCTGCTCCAATCCGCGTGACGCCTCGGCTTCGGCAAACACCCGTGGCTGCATCCTGCTCATGCGGATCGCGTCACCGTAAAGACGGTCCAAGTGCCGGCGTGAACCGCGGTCAGGGCGCCACCGGCTTATCCCAGGAGGGATTTCAAAGGTTCGACCGATCAGCGCCCGGCCGTACTTGAGCAGGTCACTCGCCGGAAGGCGCAGTGTCCGCCAGCGGCATGCGCCGTCGGTCAGATCATGCATGGGTTGGTCGGCACCATGCATCACTATCTCGTCCGGGTGTAACGCCATCCCCGCCCAGGATAGCGTTCCGCTGCGTCGCATCAGCAGGGCAACACGCACCAGGTGGGTCGGTGTGGTAATGTACGCGAGCCGCGCGAGACTCTCGACGCCAGCCACCAGTTGCATGCGGTGCAGCGCAATGCGGGTCAATTCGGCCCTGAACTTGCCCCGGCCTGTGACTACAAGCTCGAATCCGCCATCACGCTGCAATGCCGCCTGATAGTCGTCCGGCTCGCTGAAAACGGATGTCGTGCTGCCAGACATTCCCGATCGCTCCGATGCCGGATGACTGGGCTGCACCACGCGTCGCAACCCGGCTCGATGATGGCCGACTTCCGGTGTCAGGCTGCGCGCGGCGTGCCAAGGTGACTACCCATTTTTGGCATAAGACCGAATTGAAGGGATCGGCAGGCGTCCGCGCGGAGCGCCCGCGTCTGACATCGTTTCGCTGGAGGTCCGGTGGACACTGGCGTCCCGCGCCGAAGCGGGCCACGACGCTTTTGCCGCGCAGCACGACTTGCGGTTGCTCTGTCCTGACTAGTACGTTGCCGCCATGCTGCGTTTCCTCATGCGCAGGGCGATACTTGCCCTTCTGGTCTGCCTTACCGTGCTGGTCATCAGCTTCGCGCTGACCCGGCTGTCCGGCGATCTTGCCATCTCCATAGCCGGCCCCAACGCCACCGCCCAGGACATCGAGATCATCCGCAAGAATTACGGCCTCGACCGGCCGCTGCCGGTGCAGTTCGTCGACTGGGCGGTCCACGCGGCCGAGGGCGATCTCGGACGCTCCTACCTCTACCACGCACCGGTTGCCGGATTGATCAAGGAGCGGCTGCCGATCACGCTGACCCTGGGTCTCACCGGCCTCGCCATTGCGCTGATCGTCTCCATTCCTCTCGGCATCGTCGCAGCCATGCGCGAGGGCTCTGCTGTCGACAAGGCAATCACCCTGCTCGCCCTGTTCGGCCAGGCGATGCCGAGTTTCTGGCTGTCGCTGGTGCTGATCATCTGGCTTGGACTGAAGCTGCAGCTCCTGCCGATCTCGGGCGTAGACGAGTGGGAGGGCTACATCATGCCCGGCATCGTGCTGGCGTTCTCTGCCATCCCGGCGCTGATGCGCCTGACCCGTGCCGGCATGATCGATGCGCTGTCGTCAGACTATATCCGCACGGCGCGCGCCAAGGGATTGTCCACTGCGAAAATCGTACTGAAGCACGGGCTGCGCAATGCCGCGATGCCGGTGGTTTCGGTCGCCGCGGTGCAGCTCGGGTTCATGCTTGGTGGCTCTATCGTCATCGAGGCGGTGTTCGCGCTGCATGGCGTCGGCTACCTCGCATGGGAATCGATCAGCAAGAACGACTTCCCGGTTGTGCAGGCGGTCGTGCTGATCCTCGCCATCATCTATATCGGGTTGACGCTCGCCGCCGACATGTTGAACGCGGTGCTCGATCCGCGGCTGCGCACCGCATGAGCGCCACCACATTGCCGGTACGTCGCGCTCTGCCTCCGGTCCGCCATCTCGCCACCGGCCTCGGGGTCCTGATTGTCGGCACGGTGCTGCTGGTGGCAATCATCGCCCCCTATATCGCGCCGCACGATCCGTTTGTGCAGGATCTCAACCTGCGGCTCGTGCCGCCGGAGTGGATGGATGGCGGTTCAGCATTGCATCCGTTCGGCACCGACCAGCTTGGCCGCGACTATCTGTCGCGCCTGCTGTATGGCGCACGCATCTCCATGACGATTGGCATCTTCACTGTCACCACCTCGGGATTGATTGGGATCACACTCGGCATGGTGGGGGGATATTTTGGCGGACGTGTCGACGATGTGGTGATGTTCGTCATCACCTGCCGGCTGTCGATCCCGCTGATCCTGGTGGCACTGACGGTCGTGGCGTTCGTCGGCAGCTCCTTGACCGTCGTGATCCTGACACTCGGGACGCTGCTGTGGGAGCGCTTCGCGGTCGTGTCGCGCACCACCACGATGCAGGTGCGCAATCTGGACTACATCGCCGCAGCGCAGGCGGCCGGTGCATCGCGCACCCATATCGTACTGCGCGAGGTGCTGCCGAACATCCTGACGCATCTGGTTGTCGTGGCGACGCTGGAAATGGCGCTGGCGATCCTGCTGGAGGCGGCGCTGTCGTTCCTCGGCCTTGGCGTGCCGCCGCCGCTGCCGTCCTGGGGGCTGATGATCGCCGAAGGCAAGGACTACATGTTCTTCAGCCCGTGGGTGATCATGATTCCCGGTGTCGCGCTGTTCGTGCTGGTGCTGGGGATCAACCTGCTGGGCGACGGGCTGCGCGACCTGCTGGGAACCGGGCGGCCGCAATGATACCCTTGTCACCGTCATGGCGGGCACCGGGCCGCCATCCACCACTTGGTGATCGTAGGAAAGATGTGGATGGCCGGGACACGCCCGGCCACGACGGTAGAGCATGACCGCCGTCCTCGAACTCACCAACCTCCACGTCACCTTCGGCAACGCGGTCTCCGCAGTCCGCGGCATTTCGCTCGAGGTGAACCGTGGCGAGACCCACTGCCTGGTCGGCGAATCCGGCTGCGGCAAGTCCGTGACTGCACTCGCCATCATGGGCTTGCTGGCACGCGGTGCGCATCGCACGGCCGACGTTCTGCGGTTCCATGACTTCGACCTGACGCGCCTCTCGGAACGCGGCATGGCACGGCTGCGCGGCGACAAGCTGGCGATGATCTTCCAGGAGCCGATGACCAGCCTGAATCCCGCCTACACCATTGGCTCGCAGATGGCCGAGGTGCTCGAACGCCACCGCGGCGTTTCCCGCGCGAAGGCGCTCGATCGGGCCGCAGAATTGCTCGGCCGCGTCGGCATCGCACCTGGCATGCGCCTGAAGCAGTATCCGCACCAGTTGTCCGGCGGGCTGCGCCAGCGGGTGATGATCTCGATGGCGCTGATGTGCGATCCGGAATTGCTGATTGCCGACGAACCGACCACCGCGCTCGATGTCACCGTGCAGGCGCAGATCCTCCGGCTGCTGCAAACGCTGCAGCGCGAGCTTGGCCTCGCGCTGCTGCTGATCACCCACGACCTCGGCATCGTGGCCCGCATGGCGGACCGCGTGTCGGTCATGTACGCCGGCGAGGTGGTGGAAAGCGCCTCCTCCAACGCGCTGTTCGCTGCGCCCACACATCCCTATACCCGCGGCCTGCTGCGCTGCATCCCGGTGCCCGGCAGCGTGCGCCGCGACGAGCCACTCGGCAGCATCCCTGGCACAGTGCCGCGCATCGCGCCGGACTTCGCCGGCTGCGCTTTCCGCGACCGCTGTGCGCACGCCATGCCGGATTGTGCACGCGACGTGCCGCGCCAGGCGGCTGGCATCGGTCACGAGTACCTGTGCCGCCTGCCGCCCGACTGGCCATTGTCCGAGGCGGCATGACGTACGCCGTCGAACTGCGCAACGTGCGTCGCGTGTTCCGGGCGCGCGCCGGAGTGATGGCGCCGGAGCGCGTTGTCCGCGCCGTGGACGGCGTCTCGTTCGCCATGCACGTCGGCGACGTTCTCGGCATCGTCGGCGAGTCCGGCTGTGGCAAATCCACCCTGGCGCGCCTGATCCTCGGCCTGCTGCCCGCGAGCGCGGGGGACGTGCTGGTTGATGGCCGCAGCCTCGCCAGCATGGATCGCCGCGAACGCGCGCGGCTGATCCAGCCAGTCTTCCAGGACCCGTTCTCGTCGCTCAATCCGCGCCAGCGCATCCGCGACATCGTCGGTTTGCCGCTCGCCGCGCAGGGCAATGTCCCCGCCGCGCAGCAACGCGACCGCGTGATGGACATGCTCGCCCGCGTCGGCATCTCGCCCGACATGGCGGATCGCCTGCCGGCGCAGTTGTCCGGCGGCCAGCGCCAGCGCGTGGCGATCGCCCGCGCCCTGGTGCTGCGACCGCGCATCGTGGTGTGCGACGAACCCACCAGCGCACTCGACGTGTCGGTGCAGGCGCAGATCCTCAACCTGCTCGCCGAACTGCGGCGCGACCTGGGCCTGACCTACCTGTTCATCAGCCATAACCTCGCCGTGGTCGAGCACATCGCGACCGAGGTGGCGGTGATGTATCTTGGCCGCTTCGTCGAGCAGGCGCCGGTGGATGTGCTGTTCCGCGAACCGCGCCATCCCTACACGCGCGCGCTGCTCGCTTCGGTGCTGACGCCTGAGCCCGGCAAGGGCATTCCGGATGTCGGCCTGGGCGAGACCTATCCGGATCCCGCCAACATCCCGCCCGGCTGCAGGTTCCACCCGCGTTGTCCGCTGGTCGTCGAGCGCTGCCGCAGCGAGGCGCCGGAGGGCATCGTGCGGGATGGCAGACTGACCGAGTGCCTGCTGGTGTGATGTTGCGATTTCAGGCACGATTTCAGCCGATCCACACGATTCGCGACACACATCCGGCGAACGGCCGTGATCGCCGGACAAGGGAGGAACCCAGGTGGAAGACGACGATACGTCGGGGGCGAGACTGCTCATTCCGTCGCTAGGCAATCTCTACCGCTGCTTCTCTCGGTATTCGTATGCCTTCATGCGTTTCAGTACGGGGGCCGTGCTTGTGCCGCATGGGGTGCAGAAGATTCTTTACATCCCTGTCGGCAGGATCGCGGACAACGTCGCAGCACATGGTTTTCCCGCACCGTTTCTGCTGACATGTCTGACCTACTTTACTGAATCCGTTGCCGCTGCGTGTCTTGCACTCGGTCTTTTCACGCGGATCGCCGCGCTCATGGTGTGGATCGAGATGGCGGTGATCATCGCCTACTTCCAGTGGCAGTTCGGCTACTTCTGGACCAACCGAGGTATCGAATACGCCCTGCTTTGGCTGCTGCTCTGCACCGCCATCTTTTTTCGCGGCGGCGGTCGCTACTCGCTCGATCGGCTGATCGGGAAGGAGTTCTAACGCGGGAGCCTGGCTATCAGAGCCGATGCACCTGTTCTACCAGTACGCGATCACCGGGCTGTGGCTAGTCTGGCTGGTCTACTGGGGTGTTGCCGCGATCGGCACCAAGGCCATCGGTCGTCGTGAGAGCGTCGCTTCGGGCGTGCTGCATATCGTCCCGCTTGCCGTGGGTGCTGCCCTGCTGGCGTCGCCGCATGTGGCGTCCGAGTGGTTGGCGGCACGCTTTCTCGCCCGCTCGGTTACGTGGTTCTGGACAGGATTCGTTTTGGTCGCGCTGGGTCTTGGCTTTGCCATCACGGCGCGCGCCTGGCTGGGCGGCAACTGGAGCAGCACGGTTACCCTGAAGCAGGACCATGAGCTGATCACGACCGGTCCGTACCGCTGGGTGCGGCACCCGATCTACACCGGCCTGCTCGTCGCACTGGTGGGCTCGGCAATTGCGCTGGGAGAGTGGCGCGGGCCGGTGGGCGTGGCGCTGATCACCGTCGCATTCCTGTACAAGATCGCTGTGGAGGAGCGCTTCCTCACGCAGCAGTTCGGCAACAATTACCGGCGGTTTCGTGCCCAGGTTCCGGCGTTGATCCCGCGGCCGTGGCGTGGCCCGCGGTGATGCCTCAGTGCAGTGTCCGGCTGCCGGCCTGCTGGTTGTCGTAACCCGCTGCCAGCGCGGTATAGCGGAACACAAGGTCCTCAAACGCCGACCGGCATTCCGGGGTGGCCGCCGCCCCGGCCATTGCGCGGAACTCCTCGGCCACTTCCAGCAGTTTGGAGGGGGTGAGCGGCAGTGCGCCGACATGCGCGAGATGCCGGGCTTCTTGTGACCTTGCCTGGCGGACCAGACGGTTGGTGCGCAGTATTTCGCCGCGGGCGGCCTCCACCCTTCTGCAAGTGCGAGCGACGTTCTGTGCGCCTTCGATGCTGCGCATGAGAAGTTCGACGCTGCGTTCGATGATGCGTGCGCTGTCCAGCGACGTCGCCGCAGCGCGCCGTATGAGCTCTCTGACCGGCCGGCTTGATGCGTCCGATGCCCGCATAATCGTTAACGTAGCACGATTTGTCCCGTTGCGAAGCCGTGAATTGCATGGCCGCGGTTGAACTCTTGCCGTCGCATATAGCCTCACCGACCTAGCGACCCGTGCCGATCTGGGGATCGCGACGGATCACCTTGCCTGTCCGCACCGCTGAACGATGTGAATTGGCAGTGACCTGGGGCGGAAAAGCCCAGCGCAGCTACACAGCGGGCTACACTCGCAGGCGCCCGTCAGCGTTATCCAGCCGCAACGCGGCGACGCTTCCTGGTGGGCAGTGCCGGCGCCGCGGCTTCGTCCGGATTGGCGAGCGCACCCAGCAGCGCATCACGCAGCACGCCGAGCCGGCGCTCGTTCTCCACCTTCAGGCCGAATACGTCCTTCACGTAGAACACGTCCACCGCGCGCACGCCGTAGGTGGTGACGTGGGCGGAGGCGATCTGCAGGCCCTGCTCGCTGATCGCCGCGGTTACGTCATGCAGCAGGCCGGGCCGGTCGCGTCCGTTCACTTCCAACACGGTATGTGTATTGGAGGCATGGTTGTCGATCACCACGCGGGGCGGCACGTGAATGGCTCGCATGCGCTGGCCCAGCAGCATCTTCGACATCCTGCGGATTTCCGCCGATAGCCGGAGCCGACCGGACAGCGACTGCTCGATCAGCACTGCCAGTCGCGCGAGCCGGTGCGGCGCATCGAACGCCCCGCCGGCAGCGTCCTGGATCCAGAACGTATCCAGCGCCATGCCGTTGGTCATGGTGTGGATGCGGGCATCGACGATGGAAGCACCGGCGACGGCGAGCGCACCGGAAATCTTGCTGAACAGCCCGGCATGGTCGGCGCAATACACGGTGACCTCGGTCACCGCGCGTGCCGGCAGCGGCTGGGTATCCACCGTCAGCGGCGCGTCGCGCGCCTCGGCATCCCGCACCAGCCGGGCATGGCGGGCGTGCGTCTCCGGATCGAACGACAGCCAGTAGCCGGGGTAGCCGAGAGAGGTGAAATGCTCGATTTCCTGCTTCGACCAGTCTGCCAACAGCGCCGCGGCGGCGTGTTTGGCACGTTGCACCCGCACGTCGCGCTCGGTTGTTGACAGGCCGCCTGCAAGCACCTCGGCAACCCGCGCATAGAGTTCGCGCAGCAGCGTCGCTTTCCAGCCATTCCATACTTTCGCCGACACCGCGCGCATGTCGGCGACCGTGAGCACCAGCAGAAGCCGCAGCCGTTCGGGCGATTGGATGGTGTCGGCGAGATCGAGAATGGTCTTCGGATCATCGATGTCGCGTTTGAACGCGATGGTGGACAGGATCAGATGGTGTAGCACCAGCCAGGATACCGTCTCGGTCTCCTCGGCCGACAGCCCCAGTGCAGGTCCGACCTTGAGGGCAATGTCGGCGCCGAGTTCCGAATGATCGCCGCCGCGGCCCTTGGCGATGTCGTGCAGCAACATCGCGAGGTACAGCGCGCGACGCGACTGCAGGTGATCGACCAGGCTGCTGGCGACCGGGGCGATCTCCGACAGTTCGCCGCGCTCCATCGAGTTCAGGATGCGCACCGCCTCGATCGTGTGCTCGTCCACGGTGAACACGTGGTAGGTGTCGAACTGCATCTGCCCGACGATACGCGCCCAGTCGGGGATGTACCGGCCGAGGAAACCGGTCTCGTTCATGATCGACAGCCAATGCGCGCCGTCCGGGTGCGGACTGGCGTGATGATGGTCCGGTTCGCGACCGCACATCAGGTCCATGAACAATGCAGCGGCCTGCGGATCGCCGCGCAGTTCCACCGCGCGACGCTCGTTCTGGATCAGCGAGCGTATGGCCAGCGGATGCAGTTCCAGGTTCCGATCGCGCGCCACCTGCAGGATGCGCAGCATCTGGATCGGTTCCTGGTCGAAATCGCGGCCCGGCATCGGCAACAGTGCGCCCTCGGCCAGCACGAAACCGCACTTCAACAGGCCCTTGTCGGTCTCCGCGGCGATGGCGGGCGGGCCGAGTGCCTCACGCAGGATGGCCGGTTCCAGGATGCGCGTGAGGCGGGCTATTTCGCGCGCCGTCAGGAAATAGTGTCGCATGAAACGCTCGACGCCGTCCTGGCGGCCATGGCGCGTATAGCCCATGCGGGCGCCGACCACCGGCTGCAGGTCGAACGTCAGGCGTTCCTCGGCGCGGCCGGCCACGTAGTGCAGATGGAAGCGCACGGTCCACAGGAATTCCCAGGCACGGCGGCCATGCTTCGCCTCCGCCTGCGTCAGCACGTCGCCGACATCGGCGAGTTCGCCCATCGTCTGGGTGTCGTAGACGTAGCGGGCGATCCAGTACAGCGTCTGCAGATCGCGCAGCCCGCCGCGACCCTCCTTTACGTTCGGCTCGACGACAAACGGGCTGTCGCCATAGCGGCGATGGCGTACGTCGCGTTCGGCTTGCTTGGCGGCAATGTATTCGGCGACGCCGGCGTCCTTGCAGGCAGCGCGGAAGCGGGCATGGAAGTCGGCGAACAGCGGCGCGTCGCCCGCAATATGTCGTGCGTCGAGCAACGCGGTGCGGATGGTGGTGTCCTTTGCGCCTTCGACCAGGCAATCCTCGATGGAGCGCGTGGCGTGACCGACCTTCACGCCGAGATCCCACAGGAAATACAGCATGTACTCGACCACGCGCAGCGTCTGCTGCGTGGGTTCCGTGTCGGTGAGGAACAGCAGGTCGATATCGCTGAACGGCGCCAGCACGCCACGGCCATACCCGCCGGTGGCGGCGACCGAGAGGTGGTCCGGCTCGCCCAGGTCGCTGTCCGACGTGGCATGGTCGTACAACGCGGAGATCAGCCCGTCGGTCAGCTTGCCGAGCAGGCGCGCAGCTTCCAGCCCGGTGATCTGCTCCTGCTCGAAGGCGTGCTGCACGTGCTGCTGGATCCGCGCCTGGTGCCGGCGGAACGCGCCAAGGGCCGCGTCGCGGGAGACCGAACCGCCGTCCCGGGACAGCGCAGCGAGCGCCTCGGAAAGGACGGAGGCGGCCGCCTCGGGAGCTTTCGGCAGGGGGAGTGGGGTCAGCATCCGCGCGATCGTACTAGGTCGCCGCCGTGTCGGGAACTGCCAGCATCGATTTCAGGCGGTACAATGCGTCCAACGCCTCGCGCGGGGTCATCCGGTCCGGTTCCAGGGCGGCAATCGCCTCGGCCAGCGGATCGGGGTTGGCTATAGATGGCATCTCCGGCGCCGGTGCAGAAGTCGATGCGGCGAATAGCGGCAATGCCGTGAGCGGCGCGCCGGCCGATCCGAGGGGGCCGCCGTGTTTTTCCAGTGATGCCAGCAGCGACGCTGCGCGGCGCACCACGGACGCCGGCACGCCTGCCAGCTCCGCGACATGCACGCCCCAGGAGCGTCCGGCGGCGCCGGCGGCGACCTCGTGCAGGAAAACGACCGTGCCCTTCCATTCCTTCACTCGCATTGTGTGCGGCTTCAATCGCGGCAGCCGGTCGGCAAGTTCCGCAAGCTCGTGGAAGTGTGTGGCGAAAATGGTGCGGCAGCGGATCGCCGAGTGCAACGCCTCCAGCACCGCCCAGGCGATCGCCAGGCCATCCAGCGTTGCCGTGCCGCGACCGATTTCGTCCACCACCACCAGCGAGCGCGGGCCGGCCTGGTGCAGGATCGCGGCGGTCTCGGTCATTTCGACCATGAAGGTGGAGCGGCCGCGCGCCAGGTCGTCCGCCGCGCCGACGCGGCTGAACAGCCGGTCCACCACGCCGATGCTGGCGGCGTCGGCGGGAACCGGCAGCCCGGCCTGGCCGAGTACGACAATCAGCGCATTCTGCCGCAGGAACGTCGATTTGCCGGCCATGTTGGGCCCGGTGAGCAGCAGGACACGCTGATCGGGCGACAGGTCGCAGTCGTTCGGCACGAAAGCCGCATGGCCGGCGAGCGCTGCCTCCACCACCGGGTGGCGGCCGGATTTGACCAGGAATTCGTCGCCATCGGTGACCCGGGGACGGCACCACGTGCCGGATTCCGCAAGCCTCGCCGCCGACTGCACGGCGTCCAGGAAGGCGAGCGCGTCGGCGCAGGCGGCCAGTGCATCGGCCTTGGCCAGCGCCTCTTGCACCAGTTGGGCGAGCACCGTGCGTTCGCGCGCGGCGGCGCGCTCACCGGCTTCGGAGATGCGGCGGTCGAGGTCGGAAAGCTCCGGCGTGGTGAAGCGCGCGCCGTTGGCCATGCCCTGGCGCAGCGTGAGTTCAGGGACGTCGCGCAACTTCTCGACGGACGCGGCCGGCGCCTCGATGACGTAGCCGATCTGCGCATGGTGGCGGATCTTCAGGCTGGCGACGCCGTAGCGCTGCGCATAGTCGAGTTGCAGTGTCGCCAGCACGCGACGGCTGTCATCGCGCAGCGCACGTTCGGCATCCAGTTCGGCATCGAAGCCGGTGCGGATGGCATTCCCGTCGTCGAGCCGAAGCGGCGCCGGGTCGGCCAGTGCATCGGCCAGCCGCTGCTCGAGCGCGGGGTCCACATGCAGGACCCCGCGCGCCGCATGCAGTGCCGACGGAAGATCGCGGTAGGCCGTTTCCGTCGTCCCATCATCATGGCCGGGCCTGTCCCGGCCATCCGTCGGGGCACCTGCGCTTGCGGGGATGGCCTGGACAAGCCCGGCCATGACGATGTGCAGCGCGGCAGCGGCGGCCCTGCCGGCTCGCAGCCCGTCGCGGAGTGCCGCCAGGTCGCGTGGGCCACCGCGATTGACCGACAAGCGTGCAAGCGCACGGGCAATATCAGGGGTCGCACGCAATGCGCCCCGCAGCTTCTCGGCGGCGTCCCGCTCGGCAATCAGCCACGACCAGGCGTCCTGGCGCGCAGCGATCGCCGCAATGTCGGTCAGCGGCGCGCCGAGCCAGCCCGCGAGCATGCGCGCACCCGCAGGGCTGAGCGTCCGCTGCACGGTACCCAACAGCGTGTGCAGCGTGCCGCCATCGCGGGCACGGTGGATTTCGAGGCTGGCCCGGGTCGCCGCATCCATTGCCAGCAGTCCGACACTGCCCTGCGGTGCCGGGCGAGCCAGCCGCGGCAGCGTGCCGGCCTGGGTGCTTCGCACATAGTCAACCGCCATCATGGCGGCGATTGCCTCGGCGTCGGTAAAGGTGCCGAATGCGTCGAGGCTGGCGACGCCGAACGTCTCCGCGAGCCGGCGTCGCGCCACCAGCGGTGGCGATGGCGCGACGTCCGGGGCGCGTTTGCCGGTCCATTCGCCGAGCGACAGTGTCGCGGGCGCCAGGATCTCCGCAGGCTCGATCCGTCCCAGCAGGCCGGAGAGATCCGCCTGGGCCAACGCCGTCGTCTCGAACAGGCCGGTCGAGACATCGAGCCAGGCCGCTCCGACGCCTTGCTGTCCATCCTGGGCCAGCGCCAGCAGCAGGTTGACCCGGCCGGCCTCGAGCAGCGCCTCTTCGGTGATCGTGCCGGGGGTGACCAGTCGCACCACCTCGCGGCGGATCGGCGCCTTGCCGACGCGCGACTTGGGGTCCTCCATCTGCTCGGTCACTGCGACCCGGAAGCCACGGCGGATCAGCCGGGAGAGATAAGTCTCAGCCGCGTGCTGCGGCACGCCGCACATCGGCACCGGCGTGCCGTTGTGTTCGCCGCGCTGGGTCAGCGCGATGTCGAGTGCGGCGGCGGCGGCCTCGGCATCCGAGAAGAACAGCTCGTAGAAGTCGCCCATGCGGAAGAACACCAGCGCATCGGGGTGTGCTTCCTTGGCAGCGAACCACTGCGCCATCGCGGGCGTGGCGCCGGCGGATTTCGGGACGGAGGCCATCCGTCCCGGTCTACCTCACGTTGCCGTGCCTGCGAAGCTGGGCCGGCCTTGCCTGTGCCGGGCGCTGCCCCCGGCTACTTCAACTCATCGCCACTGATGACGTCGCCGTGGCGTACCCAGGACTTCCCGTCGAATTGCACCATCTGGAGTTGGTGGAACATTGCATAGCTGCCTGGCCTCATTTCGATCTTGATGCCAGGCATCAGCATTGCAACGCTCGTGTCGCGGAACGAGGTGGCCTGCTTCATCAGGTTCTCACGCGTCAGTTCGTCGCCGCAGGCTTTCAGCATCATGACTGTCAGCTGCGCCTGGATGTAGCCCTGGACGATATAGACATCCGCTGGATCGCCGTCCGGATACCACCGCTTGAGGAACGCACGGTATTCCTGCACATCCTTGTCGTGCTTCCACGTCGGATCGTTGGGTACCTTGAAAACCATCGCGCTCAGCAGACCGATCGCCTTCTCAAGGCCGGCAGGTTCCAGCGTCCCACTGATCGAGCTCGACGCCCAGTTGATGAGCTGCAATGGTTTCCAGCCAAGATCGCTCACCCTGCGGATGGCCTGGGCGCCGAATTTCGGCGTGGCGATCTCCATGACCACATCGGCACCGGAGCCCTGGAGGGTCACGATCTGCGAGTCGACTGTCGGGTCGGTCACCTCGTAGCTCGCCTCCCTGACGATCATCGAAGCGGCCTTCGCACCGAGGCCTTTTTTGAAGCCCTGCAGCATGCCTTTGCCGAAGTCGTCGTTCTGATAGAGGATTGCGATCTTTCCCTCAGGCTTCGCCTGGAGGACGTAGCGGGCATAGACTCGCCCCTCCATGTCCACCGAGGGCGTGAACGGCTGCGACCACGGGTAGGTCTTCGGGTCGTCGAATACTGTCGCGCCCGAGCCGATGAGCAGGTTTGGCACCTGTTTCTGGTTCAGGTATTTGAGAATCGCCATGTTGGTCGGCGTGCCCGGCGTTGCGACAATAGCCAGTACATCGTCTGACTCAACCAGCTTGCGTGTCTGTTCGATCGTCTTCGATGGGCTGTAGGCATCGTCCAGCGACAGGAAGGTGATCTTCCGGCCATTGACGCCACCTGCCGCATTGACCATGGCGAAGTAGGCAAGTTCGGCCTTCGCCGTGGTTGCGACGCTCGAGACGGGGCCGCTGTACGGCGTTGTATTGCCGAGCTTGATCTCGCTATCGGTGACCCCGGGTCCATAATGTCCGGCGGCGAGTGTCGGCCCGGCAATACCGAGAACGGCGGCCACCGCGATCGCAGTCATCGAATATTCACGCATACTTCCTGCTCCGTTCGCGCGAATGGTGCAGCCGCTGTTCAACGTGGCGCCGCACCCACGATCTTGAGGAACATACTGGTCAGCCTGTCGCCGACATCCTTGCCGGCGAAATCCAGCGGCTCCACGGTGTATTGCATGCCGATCCCCTGGTACGCGGCGATGATCGTCGTGGCGACAGCACGCGCGTCGGTGACGTGGAACTCGCCTGTGACGACGCCTTGCTCGACGATCTCGATCAACGCGCCCTGCATGTCATCGGCCAGCTTGCGATAAGTCTCCCGCCAGGCGCCCTGTTGCGACATCGCATGCGCCCATAGCGAGATGCGGACGAGTACTTCCTCGCGCCGTTGAACGAAATTGGCACCGG
>DATAPW010000343.1:0-55578 GCA_036265005.1 Acetobacteraceae bacterium
TGCGATTTTCAGGCATTGCATGGCGCCCGCTGCTGTGTATTACCGGTTACCTGCTCCGGTCGGTGGGTCCATTGCTCCGACGAGGAATACCCTACCTGCAACGGCGAAATCTTCTGCGAAGGAAAATCTACATCTGAAATGATTTGATTGGCATAGAGGGGTCGAACGAAATTAGAGCGCGCCCATCTAATTTACCGATTCGAGCATGCCGGCAAACTCCAGCCAGGTCCTCGTCATGGCGGCGCCTTTGTCAAAATCGTAGGCCGGCTTCCAGTCCAACACGCTCCTGGCCAATTCATTGGAAAACTCTAGATGAAAATCCTCGCGGACTAACCTCCCCCTGTCGGGCCATGAGCCTGATGGCAGCATTCCAGCAGCTGTATCGTTCGCGCCCTTGAGTGCGGTTACTTGGCCAGGGGACAGGACCTTTTTCAAGTTCACCTTTGTCCATGTAATGGCAGACCGAAGGGCGGGGACCGTTCCCAACTGGTCGTGGAAATCCGACGACGCCAACAGCTGCTTGAGGGACCTGATATTCGATCGGACCGACGGTCTTTGTGCTTCCCAATGCGCTCGCACGTCTCGCGCCGCGAAATTGATGACTCGTGGCGCTGGAGCAATCATATTCGCAAACGTAAGATTGAAATCGCGCCAACTGGTGGCACGGTCGGCATTTACGAAGAGAGCCTGACCCCGTGCCTTGTCGCTATGCAGCGCCGCCCACACCGCATCGCAAACATCGTCGACGTAGACCGCGTTGCAGACTCCGGCGCCCTCATCAATGAGGCCGATTGAACCGTTGTGAGCATCTCGCAGCACTCTGGTGACGAATGGGCTATAAGGCCCATAGACAACTGTCGGTCTGAGAATGGTTGCGGGCAAGCCCTCGGTGATAGCCTGATGCACCAGCTTCTCGGAACGAGCCTTCGAGTCCGAGTAGCTTTCGTTGTAATGGCCGATAACCGCGGTTTGTTCCCGAGCGCATCGCGGATCGGGATTGGGTCCATGGACCGCCATGGAACTCACGTGAACAAACTGCTTTATATTGGTCTGTCGGCACGCTGCCAGCAGGTTTTTGTCGCCCTTACTCGTCTCATCGAACGCCAGATGCACCACGGCGTCACAGCCGGAGAGGGCGCTCATCAAACCGGCTCGATCTGCGAGGTCACCCGGCACCATTTCACAGCCAAGTCGCGCGATTCGCGCAGCCTTGCCGAAGTTTCGCACGAGTGCGCGATAAGGTACCTGGTAATGTAGACTGAACTTTTCGCATAGGCGCGAACCGATGAAGCCGGTCGCGCCGGTGATCAGTATCTTGGAGTACGACATAGGCTACCAAGATCGGCATCCACCCAAGGCTGCCGCATGGGGCGTCGCCGGGAGTAGGCAGTTTCAATTATTTCGAGGGGCAACACGGTGGACGCGACAGGCGTTATTGGCCGCTGTCTGGAACGTATGGCGATCGCGAAATCTTCCAGCTGCGCTGCGTATGGATTGGAGGATCTGAACTGAATCGGAAGATCACCTTGCGGTACGCGCAACTCCACATGATTGTTCCCCAGCATCTGTCGTATTGTGATCTCATCGCGCAATTTGAAACTTGCCTCTATCTCTCCCTTGCTACCACGCAGCCGAAGCCCGTTATTGAGGTTGTGCGTCCAGCTTGCACCGATATGGCATGGTAAGTCCCTGCCGTTGATACGAAGTGTACCGTGGATAACAGCATTGCTTTCGACGCCGCCACACGAATCATCCTCATATTCAATATTGTCAATTCTGCCGAACAGCCACGCGACCAGATCCACCACGTGGACCCCAGCTTCGAACATGACGCCGCCGGCGGTGTGCTTGCGGTCGAAAAAGGCTCCCGAAGCCATCGGCCATGCCAGGACATTGCCGAATGCGGCCGTAACCGATTCGATCTCGCCGATGAAATCAAGGGAAAGCAGCCTGCGCAGGATCCACACGTTCTTCTGGCATCGGCACCACTGGCCGACTGCGACGATACGGTCGGCCCGCTCCGCTGCCTGCACGATCGCTGCAGCGTCGGCCGAGCTGGTGGCTATCGGTTTCTCACACAGCACGTCCACGCCCATCTCAAGAAGTTGGCGTGTCACCGAGAGATGATCGCCAGGCCAGACACATACAATTGCAGCGTCAATCCGGCCCGCAAGGTCCTGGATCCGATCAGTCACCGTCGCGCGCAGACCGTAGATGTTCTTGGCCGTCTGCGCTGTTGCCAGGTTACGATCGCACAGATACGTCACTTCGAACTGGGGCAGTGTGCCGAGTGCTTTTAGGTGGCAGAGCTGTGCTACCGCTCCGCAGCCGACGAAGCCCACCCGAATTGGCGCCCCTGACTCAGCCATCAAGCGGTCACTCGTACGAGAACCCGAAGCTGCGGTTTCACTCAATCGCGGACATTATAAACAATGTGATCTCAATCCGTACCACCACTGATTTGTCGAATCAATCCAATTCTGGCTGCTATTCGAATGCGGACGGTTCCGTTCAATGTTCGGACGAGCGCGTCCGACGTCACGGCGGGTCGACATCGCAAACCCGGAACGACCGGTACAATCCGAACAGCCAAGCGGTACACTCGGTGGGGCCCCTTGATACCTTGATGACAAGGCCTGTTTGTTCGCCTTCCAACGGGCCAACCCTCCGTAAGAGGCGAGCACACCTCGATCGGGCTGGGAACCGATTTTACCAGGCCATGCCAGGATTCGCGCGGTCAGTTCCGGCGCTTCAGGGCGGCCAGGGCCGTGAACGGATGCGTGTCGGCTTCGCCTTCGACCTCCGGCAGGACGGCGCCCGGCGCGCGCGGGTAAGGCTCGAGCGCCAGGGCAAGCTGTTCCGCCGCGGCCTCGCCGAGATCCAGCCTGCCCTCGGCATAGGTGATCTCGTCCAGCGCCTCGGGATCGACGTCCTCGGTTTCGTGCCCCTCGGGGACGCAGCGCACCGTGAAGCGCTCCTCGACCGAGGCGGCAAAATCCTCCAGCGACACGATGCAGGTCTGCACCACATCCGCGAACAGGTGGCCGTGGACCATCAGGCTGCCCGCGGCATCCTCCGCCAGGTGAAAGCGGCAGGTCAGCGAGAGCACAGCAGGAAGGCTCATCCGCTGCGCCAGCGCGGCGCATTCGGCCGGGTTGGCTTCCACCGTCACATCCAGCCCATTGGGACCGATGCGCTCGACCGCCACCGGCCGGTGCAGTTCGGGAGTCATCGCGCCGCCTCTATCGCCGGCAGGAATCGCGCCTCTCCGGTTGCCAAGGCGGACAACGGTTGGCCGGCGAGCCAGGCAGCCTGTGCCAGTGCCAGCCTGGCCAGTGCCGCGGGCGACCCATCCGGCGCCGCGCCACGCCATACGTTGCGTGCCAGGGCCGCTTCCAGGGAAGCGCGGTCTGCCGCCTCGATCGCCGCCGCGTAGGCGTTCGACCGGCCGTGGAAGGCCTCCCACATTGCCCGCACCCGTTTGCCGATGCGCAGATCGCTCACGCCGATCTCCCGCAGGTTCATGTCCATATCGCTGAACATGGCGTCGAACACCGCCTGCGCCAGGGCCGGCCCGGGCTCCGGCAACTCCCGGAGGTGACGGACCAGAAGGAAGGCGTGCAGGACGATCAGGTCGAAGCGGCCGTCCAACGTGTCGGGCACGCCGAGAGCCTCATAGAGATAGGGCTCGCGCGCCGCGCCGACCGCCGCACCGTACAGCGCAAAGCCGGCCCGCTCATGGCGGTTGGACTTGCGAAAACTCTTCAGACCGAGCAGACCCACCGATGCAATAACCTTCGTTTTGTAGCCGCGATGCGTTTCGCGCCGGCGATTGACAAGCAACAGCCCGGCGTGACACCGAGGTGACATAGCGCGGAGCTGAGGATACGCCCAGGTGGACTGCCAGAGCTCAACATCCAGGTCACAATCCGCCCGACGCCGGCGGACGCCCATGCTGCTGGTCGCCTGTCTGCTGCTCGGCGGCTGCAGCTTCTTTCAGGCGCACGAACAATTGCGCGGCAATCGCGTGGACGCCGAACAGCTGAAGGAGCTGGTGCCCGGCACCTCGACCCGGGCCGACGTGACCGCATTGATCGGCTCGCCGACCGCCAGGGCGACCTTCGACGACAACACGTGGCTCTATATCAGCGAGGTCACCAGGCCGCGAATCGGCCGCGTCCAGGGCGTGCTGAGCCAGGACGTCGTGGTGCTGAGCTTCAATGACCAGGGCGTGCTGCAGGATGTGAAGAAGCTGGACCAGGACGATTCGGTGCCGATAACCGTGGTGGCGCGATCGACGCCGTCGCCAGGTACCGAGGCGACCGTCCTGCAGCAGTTGTTCGGAAATATCGGCCGCTTCAACGCTCTCGGCGCGAGCCCGACCGGAGCACCAGCGGGTGGCGCTCCCACGCCGGCCTACTGAGCCTCAGGCTGATACCGGCGCCAGGCGCGCGCGGGCCGACCAGTGCCAGATCACCAAACCGGCGGCGATCAGCGTCGGCGGCACGACGACAAGGTTCAGCGCCGTCCAGCCGCCGATTGCCTCCACCGCGCCTGATGCGAACGCCGTGCAGGCCACCGTGCCGAACACGATGAAATCGTTGGTGGCCTGAATGCGGACCCGCTCGTGTGGGTCGTGCGCCGCGGCCAGCAGGGTCGTGCCGCCGACGAACAGGAAATTCCAGCCGACGCCCAGCAGGGCCAGCGCCACCATGAACGTCGCCAGCATCGGGGCGAAGCTCAGGTTGGTGACGACACAGAGCAATGTGAGCACGGCGCCGATGCAGATGATCGGATGCGCACCGAACCGGTGGATCAGCCGTCCGGTGACGAAGCCGGGCAGGAACATCGCGATGGAGTGGGCGCGGATCACGTCGGCGCTGGCATTCACGCCGAAGCCACAGAACAGCATCTGCAGCGGGGTGGATGCCATGACGAGGTTCATCGTGCCGTAGCCCACCATGCTGGAGACCACCGCGGTCAGGAAGCCGGGGCGGCCGATGATGGTGCGGAACGGCACCGGCTCGCTGACCTGCCGGGTCGCCGGGGGCAATTCGATGAACAACAGCAAGGTAGCGCTGACCAGCGGCAGCACGGTCAGGCAGAGATAGGTGCCGAGAAACATCATCGGCGGCAGCAGCATGTTGGTGCGCTTGACGATTTCCGGCCCGATGATGGCGGCCAGCACGCCGCCGGCCATCACCAGGGCGATGGCGCGCGCACGCTTTTCCGGCGCCGCCACCTCGGCCGCCGCAAAGCGCAGATGCTGGGCGATGCCGAAGCCCAGTCCGGCACAGGCAGCGCCGGCGCAGTAGACCTGGAAGTTGCCCAGCCAGACGCCCAGGGCGAAGGTCAGGCTGCCGCACAGCGATCCGACGCAGCCAAGCCAGAAGCCGGGCTTGCGACCCAGGCGCGCAAACACGATGCCGGCCGGAATCGAGGCGGTCATCGTCGCGGTCATCTGGATCGCCATCGGCAGGGTGTTCAGCGCCTTGTCCACCGCGAGCGCATGGCCGATCAGGGCGCTCATCACGGTCTGGCCGGACATCACGGCGTTCATCAGCGCCTGACAGCAGAACAGGAGCCAGACGTTGCGGTTCATCTCTTCGGCCAGCCTTCAGTGGTTAGAAATGGCTCCAACCGCCGGTGGCGAGAGGCATTGCTCCGCCATCGGGCCCGCGCACCATGACGCGCGGCGCGCCGGAGCGAAAGCTGCCGATGCGCGTGACAGCCATGCCCGCGGCCTGTGCGGCCTGGCGCAGGGCGACTTCGCGTGGCGGCGGAACCGCCAACAGCAATTCGTAGTCGTCGCCGCCGGTGAGGCAGGTCGCCAGCCAATCGGGTCCGGCCTGGCGTGCCTGCGGCGACAGCGGCACCAATGCGGCGTCGATCTCCGCCGCCAGGCTGCCGGCGCGGCAGATATGGCCGAGGTCCTGCACCAGACCGTCGGACACATCCATGCCGGCCGACGCGATGCCGGCGACGGCCAGGCCGATTCGCGGCTGCGGCAGGCGGTAGCGCGACAGCAGGAAGCCGCTGGGATCCGGCAATCTGCCGCGCGCCACGGCGAGCCCCAGGGCGCCGTCGCCGATCGTGCCGGTGACCCAGATGCCGTCGCCGGGCCCGGCTCCGCTGCGGTGCACCGCCTCGCCGGGTGCCACATGGCCGATGATGGTGAGCGACAGCGAGATCGGGCCAGGCGTGGAGGTGGTATCGCCGCCGAGCAGCGTGACGCCAAACTTCTGCTGGTCCTGCGCCAGGCCGGCGGCAAAACCGGCAAACCACGCTTCGGGTGTATCGCGCGGGGTTGAGACGGTCATCAGGTAGCCGAGTGGCGTGGCACCCTTGGCGGCAAGGTCAGACAGGTTCACCCGCAGCAACTTGCGGCCGACAAGATCGGGAGGATCGTCGGGCAGGAAATGCACGCCGCCCACCATTGCATCGGCGGTCAGCACCAGGTCGCGGCCGGCCGGTGGCGTGAGCACGGCGGCATCGTCCTGCAGGTCGAGCGCGCCCGGTCCGGCCAGCGGCCGAAAGTGCCGCGCGATCAGCGCGAACTCGGCTGGCAGGTCACTCGGCACGAATCAGGCCAGATCGATGGCGTGTCGCTTAAGGTCGGCCAGCGCGCAATGTTCCAGCGCGCCCTCCTCGGTGGCACGCAGCACGACGCGCGGGGCGGCGCCGGCCTCCAGCGCCTCCTGCCAGCGCGGCGCGCACAGGCACCAGCGATCGCCGGGCTGCAGGCCGTCGAAGCCGAATTCCGGATGCGGCGTGGACAGATCGTTGCCGGCCGCCTTGCTGAATGCCAGGAACTCCGCGGTCATCACCGTGCACACCGTGTGGCTGCCGAAATCCTCGGCGCTGGTGTCGCAGCAGCCGTTGCGGAAGAACCCGGTCATCGGCCTGGTCGAGCAGATGTCGAGCTGACCGCCGAGTACATTGCGTGACGGGCGGCGTCCCGGGCGACGGGAGGTTTCGTCGAACGGCATCGATTGGCTCCATGGCTGCGAGGTGGACACGGTCTGTCCGCGTGGCATTCTACTCCCCATCTGCCGGGTGGGCGAACATGCCGGTGCGGGAACACGGCGAACTGACAGCGGACCGCCGAAGCTGGCGCTGGCTTTGGTGGGGCGCCCGCCACCCGCACGTTGCGTCGGACGTCGCGCCGTCCGCGGAACTGGTCGCCAACTGCAGAGCCGCGCCGGCACAGCTCCTTGGCACGCTCGGCACATCGCTCGACGGGCTGAGCGAGGCGGAGGCCGACGATCGGCTGGAGCGCCTCGGGCCGAACCAGATCGCGCGAGAGCGACCGCAGACCATTCCGCGCGAACTCGTCGGCCGCGCCAAGAATCCATTGAACGCCCTGTTGCTGACATTGGCGGCGGTTTCGTGGCTGACCGGCGATGCGCGGGCCGCCGTGGTCATCACCATGATGGTCGTGCTCAGCGTCGGCCTGGCGTTCCTGCAGGAACACCGTTCCAATCGCGCGGCGGCCGAATTGCGTGCGCTGGTGAAGACCACCGCAACCGTGCGCCGGCGATCGCCGGAGGGCGCCACGCAGGCACGCGAAGTGCCGATCGACCAACTGGTGCCTGGCGACATTGTGCAGCTCTCCGCCGGCGACCTGGTGCCGGCCGATCTGCGGCTGCTGGCGACCAAGGATCTGCACGTCAACCAGGCGGCGCTCACCGGCGAGGCGATGCCGGTGGACAAGGATGAACATGTGGCCCCGCCCTCGGTTACCGATCCGTTCGACCTGCCGAACCTGTGCCTCATGGGCAGCAACGTGGTGAGCGGCACGGCGAGCGCTCTGGTCCTGCGAACCGGAGGCCAGACCTATTTCGGCAAGCTCGCCGACAGCGTCGTTGGACAACGGGTGCAGACCGATTTCGACAAGGGCATCACCCGCTTCACCTGGCTGATGATCCGCTTCATCTGCGTGATGGTCCCCCTGGTGTTCGTGATCAACGGTTTCACCAAGGGCGACTGGCTGGAGGCACTGCTGTTCGCCGTGGCCGTTGCCGTAGGGCTGACACCCGAGATGCTGCCGATGATCGTGACGGTGAACCTGGCGAAGGGTGCAATCGCGATGGCCCGCAAGCGGGTCATCGTCAAGCGGTTGAACGCGATCCAGAATTTCGGCGCCATGAATATCCTGTGCACCGACAAGACCGGCACGCTCACGCAGGATCGAATCATCCTGCAATACCACCTGGACTTCGAGGGGGAGGAGTCCGCGCGCGTCCTGGAATACGCCTTCCTCAACAGCCACTACCAGTCTGGCCTGAAGAACCTGCTGGACGAGGCAGTGTTGCGGCATGCGCAACGCCCGGAACACGCTAGTCTTGCCGCACGCTATGCCAAGGTCGATGAAATCCCCTTCGACTTCCAGCGCAGGCGGATGTCCGTGGTGCTGGATCGTGGCGACGGCACGCATCTGCTGATCGCCAAGGGCGCCGTCGAAGAGGTCTTTGCGGTGTGCGACCATTATGTGCTGGGCGACGCCGGCGGCAGGCTCGATGCGACGCATTTCGGCGATGCCAAGCGGGAGATGGAAAAGCTCAATGCCGAAGGCTTCCGCGTTGTCGCCGTTGCCTTCAGGGAGATCGCCGATCCGAAGCGCAGCTATGACGTGCCGGACGAAGCCGGACTGACGCTGCTGGGCTATATCGCCTTCCTCGACCCGCCGAAGGAGACGGTTGCCGGCGCAATCGCGACGTTGAACCGCTCCGGCGTGGAGGTGAAAATCCTCACCGGCGACAACGAAGTGATCACACGCACCATCTGCCGCCAGGTTGGCCTGCCGGTTGGCCGCGTGCTGCTGGGCAGCGAGATCGCCGCAATGTCGGACGACGCTCTCGGCATCGCTGCGGAACAGGCCAGCGTGTTCGCCAAGGTCTCGCCGGCGCAGAAGGCGCAGGTCATCGACGCGTTGCACCGGCGCGGCCATGTGGTCGGCTTCCTGGGCGACGGCATCAACGATGGGCCGGCGCTGAAGGCGGCCGATGTCGGTGTCTCGGTGGACACGGCGGTGGATATCGCCAAGGAGTCTGCCGACATCATCCTGCTGGAGAAGAGCCTGGCGGTGCTGGGCGAGGGCGTGCTGGAAGGCCGCAAGATCTTCGGCAACATCACCAAGTACATCAAGATGGGTGCCAGCTCGAATTTCGGCAACATGTTCAGCGTGCTGGGCGCCAGCATTTTCCTGCCATTCCTGCCGATGCAGCCGATCCAGGTGCTGACCAACAACCTGCTTTACGACTTGTCGCAGACCACGATTCCGACCGACAACGTGGATCCGGAATACCTCGCCGTGCCGCGCCGCTGGGATATCGGCAACCTGACGAAGTTTGTCATCCTGATCGGACCGATAAGTTCGATCTTCGACTACGCCACCTATTTCACCATGCTCTATGTGTTCGATTGCTGGAACAATGCGCCGCTGTTTCAGGCCGGATGGTTCGTCGAGTCTTTGCTGACGCAAACCCTGATCATCCACATTATCCGCACCGCACGGATTCCGTTCCTCGAAAGCCGTGCCAGCACGCCACTGATCGCCACCACCATCATCATTGTCGCGATCGGCGGCGTGATTCCCTACACGCCGCTGGGGACGACACTCGGCTTCGCACCGCTGCCGCCGCTGTACTGGGCGTGCGTGGCAGCGATGATGCTGGCCTACGCGGTGCTCACCCATTTCGTGAAGATGTGGTTCGTCCGCCGTTGGGGGATGTAGTCCCGGCTTCGACCTGCAACGTGGTGTCGTGGTGTCGTAGGGCGGAAAAGCGAAGCGCAGCGACTATTCGGCCGCCATCGCCTGGATCGGCGCGGCGCGCACCATCTGCATGAACGCCGACAAGGCACTGCTCCGGTAGCCGTCGCGGTGACGGATGAACAATGTATCCACCATCGCCTCGTCCGGCGGCAGCGTATGCAAAGCCACCTCGCCGTTGCGGGCCGCCAGAGCCACCACACCACGCGGCAGCAGCGTGATGCCGATGCCGGCCGCGACACAGCCGACGATGGCATCGAGCGAACCGAACTCAAGCGGCCGTACATCGACGATGCCGCGTGAGGCCAACAGGCTCTCCAATCGTTGCCGATAGGAACAGCCGACCCGCAGCACGAGCATCTTCAGCACGCCGGCGCGACCGACGTCCGGCAACCCTGCGATCGAGGGTGCGGTCACCAGCACCAGTTCCTCACGGAACACCGTCTCATGCACAAGGCCGGCATGGTCCACCGGGCCGGCCACGAACGCGCCGTCCAGCTCACGCGCCAGCACGCGTGTCACCGACTCCGCCGATGTCCCGGTACGCAGCGTCAGGTCGACGTCGGGATACATCGCCGCATAGCGCGCGATGATGCGCGGCAGCCGCATCGCCACCGTGGTTTCCAGGGTGCCAATCGTCAGCGGACCCTTCGGCGTACCATCATCCGTCGCCGCGCGCCGTGCGCGTTTCAGCAGGTCCTTCACCTCGACGGCGTAGGGCAGCAGGCGCAGTCCCGCCGCGGTCAGCCTGACCCCGCGCGCATGCCGCTCGAACAGCACGGTGCCGAGTTCCTGCTCGAGCAGGCGCACCCGCGTGGTGACATTCGACTGCACGGTGTTCAGTTCCAAAGCCGCGCGACCGATGCCGCCCAGCCGTGCCACTGCCTCGAATACGTTCAGGTCGGATGCATCCATCGCCGCGTCTTTCGGTCTGGCGTGTCGGTTTGCCGGATGCGACCAATTTGGCCGATGATGCCACGCATCGCAACACCAGGGCTCACGGTCGGAATGCGTGCGGCAGCCAGAGTGCGATCGAGGGGAACAGCGTCAACAGGATCAGCACGGCAAAATCGGCGATCAGGAACGGCACCACGCCGCGATAGATCGTCCGCATGGCGATCTGCGGCGATATCGCGTGCAGCAGGAACACGATGATGCCCATCGGCGGATGGATCAGCGCAAGCTCCACCTGGACCAGGCAGACGATGCCCCACCACAGCGGATCATAGCCGAGGCTTGTCACGATCGGCAGGACCAAGGGCAGGGTGATCAGGATCGACGACATTTCCTCGAAGAACGTGCCGAGCAGGATGTAGACGACCATCAGCATGGCGATCACGCCGACCGGCGGCAGGTCATGTGCGCCGATCCATGCCACCAGCGCTTCCGGCACATGCGCGAGGTTGACGAAATAGGTGAAGATCGGCGCCGCCATCAGGATCATGTAGAGCATGGCGGTGACGGTCGCGGCCTCGTGCATGCCGCGCAGCAGGCTCGCCCAGGTGAGCCGGCGGCGCAGCAAGGCGAACAGCAGTGCCAGGATTGCCGCGGCGGAGGCTGCCTCGTTCACCGTGAACACGCCGCTGTAGAGGCCAGCGAAGATGCCGAGGATCAGCCCTACGGATGGCGCTGCCCGCGCTGCGACCGCGCGACGTTCGGACCAGGGTATCCGCGGGCTGACCGGGGCCAGTGACGGATTGCGGCGTACTACCATGGCGATCGCCAGCAGGTTCAGCGCGATGGTCAGCAATGCCGGCAGGATCGCCGCGATGAACATGTCCAGGATGAAGGTCTTCGCCACGACGCAGTAGATGATCATCACCAGGGACGGCGGGATCAGCGACTTCAATGTGCCGCCGGCGGCGATCACGCCGCTGGAGAACGACGGGGCGTAGCCGCGGCTGAGCATCTGCGGCAGCGCCACCTTCGCGAAGGTCGCGGCGGTCGCGGTGCTGGAACCGCAGATCGCGCCGAACGCGGCCGAGCCGCCGATGGTGGCGTAGGCGAGGCCGCCACGTCGATGCCCGAGGAACGCGGCCGCCGCAGCATACACGTCCTCGGAAAACCCGGCGACGCTGGCGAAGCTGCCCATCAGCAGGAACAGCGGCACCGCCGAAAGGTCGGTACTCGACAGCACATAGGATGGCTCGGTGGCGAGGAATGACAGAGCGGGCAGCCAGCCGCCGCCCTGTAGGGCGAAGCCGACCACGCCCACCGTGATCATCGCAAACGCGATCGGTACCTGCAGCAGGATCAGTGCGAACAACGTCCCGATGCCGGTTGCGCCGATGATAGCCGGGGTCATTGCGACGTCCCGCGCCGCTCAGCGCACAGGCGCGGGCGGCGTGTCGCGCAGGCAGCCGAGCAGCACCAACACCTGCAACATCGCGGCGATCGCCAGCATTGCGGTGACTGCCCACCACACCGGCGCGGTCGGAACCCGCAGCATCCAGGTGGCGTTGCCATCCGACGCGGCCTGGCCGGCGAAGATGGCGAACCGCCACGCCATCAGCAGCAGCACGATTTCCACCAGCAATGCCGCCGCCACGTCGGCCAGACGCCCGGCACGTTGACTGATGAAGCCGGTGACGAAGCGGATCGTGATGCTGCTGCGCTCGATGATGGTGAGCGGGATGCAGCACGCGACGGCGAAGGCGGCGACCAGGCCGCCGAGATCGCGCACAGCGTCGATCGGGTGGGCGAAGAAGAACCGCAGCAGACCATCGGCAATGGTGGTGGCGGCGAACACCAGCAGCGCACCCAGCCCGATTGCCGCCAGCGCACGGGCCAGCGTCCGGCCGGCATTCTCGATACGTGCGATCATCGGCGGCTGGACTCGCGGTGCGGTGGTCAGCCCTTGCCGCCGCTGCGCACGCGCGCAAGTTCGGCGTCGAGCTCCGCCTTCAGTTCCTTGTGGCGATCGCTGGCCGCCACCCAACTGTCGCGTACCGGTGCGAACAGCGCCTGCGCGGCCTCCAGTTCAGCGGCCGATGGTATGACGATGGTCTGTTTCGGATCGCTCTTGAGGCGATTGAACAACTCCTCGTTGAACGCGGTGACCGAGGCAGACCATACGTCGGCGATGGTCTGGCCGCCGTGCTTCAGCATCACCGCCTGCACCGGGGCGGGGAGTGCCTCGAAGCGCTTGCGGTTGATCACGATCACCAGCGGCACCACGCCGAGACCGATGAAGAAGTGGTTGTTGGTGACACGATCCAGCCCGAAGTCGAAAAACGGCGACATGTGCGATGTGGTGCCGCTGATCGTGCGGCGGCTGATCGCCTCGGGGATTTCGGTAACCGGCATGCCGATCGGTACCGCGCCGAGAGCACGAAGTGCGGCGCTCTCGTTGGCACTCGAGGCGCGTAGGGTCTTGCCCTTCAGATCGGCGATGCCGTGGACCGGAAAGTTCGTATGGATCGAATAGGGTGCGGTGGTGAACATGCCGAGTACCACGAAATCGCGGTAGTCATGGAACACGCTGCGGGCCACCATACGAGTGGCGACGTCTGTGCCCTCCTTGAGGTTCTTGAACTGCCCGGCGAGTTCCAGCACCTCGGTGTCCGGAAAGCGGCCAGGCGAGTAGGACGGCGCCGCCCAGGCAATGTCGGCCACGCCATCGAGCACCATCTGCGTCTGCTGGCCGGGATTGCGGCCGAGCGCACCGTTGGGAAACAGATCAAAGACAACCGCGTTGTCAGTCTCCTTCTGCACCGCTTCGGCATAGGGCTTCATGACGGTGCGGAACGTCACCTCGTGGTCGGGGGTGAACACCGCCCATTTCAAATGGTCGTCTGCATAGGCGCGCCGTGCGGCGAAGGCCATCGGCGCCGCGGCGGCGATGGTCAGCAATCTGCGTCGGTTCATGGACGTTTCCCGAATATGCCGGACTGTGCCGGTGGTGTTCCGTCAGGCGGCCCGCCGCCACGCGACGGGGAAGCAGACATCGTCATCCGGATGTTGGCCCGGCGGCAATTGCGGGTTGCCGGTCACCGGCATCGTGGCCGGACGAGGATCCCAGCGCACATCGCGGCCCATGTAGCGCGTGGAGATTGCCATGCGACGCCGCTGCGGCGAGAAATTGCCCTCGGCGCCATGCACCGCCAGCGGATGGTGCACGATGCAGTCGCCCGCCTGCATGGTCCATGACAGAAACCGCAGCGACTTGTCGTCGCGCCGCTGCGAGAAATTCGGGCAGGTCTCCAGTTCGGATTTGAAGTGCGGGTCCTTGTCCGGGATGGCGGCGGCGTAGAATTTTCCCCAGCGGTGCGAGCCGGCAACGTATTCCAGCGCGCTGTTGTCGGGCCCGACATCGACCAGCGCGACCCAGACCGACAGCACATCGTTGCCGGCGAGCGGCCAGAACGGCAGGTCCTGGTGCCAGTCGGTCATCTCGACCGTGTTGGGCTCCTTGACGAACAACTGGTCATAGAACAGCCGAACCTCGTCCGCGCCCATGATCTCCGCGGCAATCGCGGCGCACGGGCCGTGCATCACCCAATCCCGGAAATCATCGTCCCAGCGCCAGATGAACGAGCTGATCTGGAACCGGCCGGTGGTTCCGCCGAGCGCCTTGGTGACTTCGCGTCTGCGCGCCAGCGCATGGTCAGCGTCCATCACGCGGTCCACCGCCGCGCGCATGCGTGCGAGCCATTCCTCGTCCACCATGCCGCGCAGGCACACGGCTCCGTCCTCGGCAAACCGGGCGCGGTCCTCGTCCGTGATCCGATGCAGCGGCGCTTTGTTCATGTCGGTTGCGTCCCCTCGCGCGTCAGCATTTGCGCTGATCCGTTCCGCAGCAGGCCTACCCCGTGAATTCGCCCGGCCGCAACAGCCGCGCCAGGCGGTCCAGCACGGCATTGGCCATCCCGGGTTCCGCGCCGGTGAAGAAGCCCCGCGCCACATCGAGATACTCGTTGATCACGACCTTCGCCGGCGCACCACCGGCCATCGACAACTCGGCAATACCTGCCCGCATCAGCGCACGCAGGACCGGATCGATGCGCGCCAGCGGCCAATCGGCTGGCAAGGCCCCGGCCAGCATGCTGTCGATGGTGTCCTGTTGCGCCACCGCGGCACGCACGATACGGGCGAACAGCGGCACTTCGGCGTCCGGTATGCGGCCGTCCTCGAAACCGCCGGTGCCGGGCAGTTCACCCAGGCGGTGTCGGACGAACTGGTCGATCACCGTCTCGGGATTGTCCTGTGCCTGCTCGCTCTGGAACAGTGCCTGGACCGCGGCAACGCGCGAGGCGGTGCGTGGCCTGCGGGGCGAGCGGCCCATCAGACCGCGCCGAGACGTCGTGCGGCGCCGATCTGCAACAGCGCAGCCGCCGCCGCTTCTGCTCCCTTGTTGTGGCCATCGCTGCCGGATCGCGCTTCGGCCTGCACCAGCGTGTCGCAGGTCAAGAGCCCGGTGCCGAGTGCCAGGCCGAACTGCAATGCCACGTGCATCAGGCCTTCCATCGTCGCGCGGCAGATGAATTCGTAGTGGTCGGTCTCACCGCGCACGATGCAGCCCAGCGCGACAAAGCCATCGAACCGGCGCGCGCCGCGTGTGGCGATGCGCACCACCTGCGGCAGCTCGAACGCGCCGGCGACGTCCAGCACTTCGAACGTCGCGCCGGCCTCGCGCAGGATGCGTGTGGCGCCGTCGGTCAGCCCGTCCACCACCGCGCGGTAGTACGGTGCACGCAGCATCAGCAGGTGCGGCGGCGGCCCGTCGATCCGAGGCGCGGAGGGCAGCGGGGCATGCTCGGTGCTCATCCGGTGTAGGTCTCGCCGACGATGTTCGGGATCGAACGCTGCTGCACGATGTTCAGGCCGTAGCCTTCCAGGCCGACGATGGTGCGCCGCCGGTTGGACAGCAGGATCATGTCCTTCACGCCGAGATCGAGCAGGATCTGCGCGCCGATGCCGTAATCGCGCAGTTCGCGCTGCGGGCGCGGACTGGCGGCGAGCTGGCTCACCCTCTCGGCGAGCGCGGTCTTCCGGTGCTCGCGGATCAGCACCACGATGCCGCGTCCCTCGGAGCTGATCAGGTGCATCGCGTTGTGCACGGCGATCCAATGTGGGCCGCCGGTCATGTCATCCAGCAGATCGACCGCGTGCATGCGCACCATGACCGGCTCCGGTCCGCTGAGGTCGCCTTTCACCAGGGCGAGGTGCTCCTGGTACTCGACCGTGTTGGCATACACGACGGCGCGCCAGTCGCCGCCGGCGACGTGGCGGAAGTTGCCATCGGCCACGCGCTTCACCAGGCGCTCGGTGAGCCTGCGATGCGCGATCAGGTCGGCGATCGAGCCCAGCTTCAGGTTATGCCGCTGCGCGAACGTCACCAGGTCCGGCAGCCGGGCCATGGTGCCATCGTCGTTCATGATCTCGCAGATCACTGCCGCGGGGTACAGACCCGCCTTGCGTGTAATGTCGACCGAAGCCTCGGTATGGCCGGCGCGCACCAGCGTGCCGCCCTCGCGTGCCATCAGCGGGAAAACGTGGCCCGGGGTTACGATGTCGTCGCGGCCGCATTCGGGGTTGATCGCCACCGCGATGGTCCGTGCCCGGTCATGCGCGGAGATGCCGGTGGTGACGCCGTCGCGTGCCTCGATCGAGATAGTGAAAGCCGTCTGGTGCCGCGTGCTGTTATGCGCACTCATCAGCGGCAGGCCGAGTTGCTCCACCCGCTGGCGGGTCAGCGCCAGGCAGACCAGGCCGCGGGCGTGCCGTGCCATGAAATTGATTGCGTCGGGCGTCGCGAACTGCGCCGGGACGACCAGGTCGCCTTCGTTCTCCCGGTCCTCATCGTCGACCAGGATGAACATCCGCCCGTTGCGCGCCTCCTCGATCAGCTCGTCGGCAGCGGACAGGTATTTCGATAGCTCAACGGTCTTGATGTCATGCATCACTTGAACTCCGCGAGCCGCGCGACGTAACGGGCCAGCATGTCGATCTCGATATTCACCGCATCGCCCGGCTTGAGCAATCCGAAGCCGGTAACCGACGCTGTATGCGGAATGACGTTCACCCCGAAGGTATCGGCCGTAACCTCGTTCACCGTCAACGATACGCCGTCCACCGCGATGCTGCCCTTGACCGCGACAAAGCGCGAGAGGGCAGGGGGGACGCGGAAGATCCACCGCGTCGAGCCATGCTCCGGCGCGGCCGACAGCGTTTCGCCAACGCCGTCCACATGCCCCGAGACCAGGTGGCCGCCCAGTTCGTCGCCCAGTCGCAGCGAGCGCTCCAGGTTGATCCGCGTGCCGGACTTCCAGTGCCCCAGCGTGGTCTTGCTGAGCGTCTCGGCCGAGGCATCGGCGGCGAACCAGTCCGGGCCGACCTCCACCGCGGTCAGGCAGCAGCCGGAACAGCCGATCGAGGCGCCGATGGCGATCGAGCCGGTGTCCGGCCAGGGCGCGGTGATCGCCAGCCGCATGTCGGCGGTGCCGCCGAGTGGACTGATGCTGCGGATGGTGCCGAGGGCCGTGACGATGCCGGTGAACATTAGCGGTTCTGCCCCTCCCTTTGCGGGAGGCGGCAGGGGGAGGGGACGCCGGACCGAGCCTTGTTCCCCCCAACCCCCTCCCGCACGGGAAGCGGGAGAACCATGCACCGCCCGTCCCGATAGGCAGAGTCCTGCGGCACTATCGCGTCCTCCGGGTGAATTCGGTCAGCATGTCGTCGCCCACTGCCGTCTGCCCGGTGCGGACAAACCGCGGCATGGCGTCCAGCCGGTCGATGCCGAACGCCTGCACCGCGGGCCACGCATCGGCGCCCATCACCGCCGGGGCATGGAACCAGGCGATGCGATCCACCAGGTCACCGCGTAGCAGAGACGCCGCAAGCTGGGCGCCGCCCTCCACCAGGATCCGCGTGAGGCCGGCTTCCCCCAGCGCTGTCAGGGCCGCTGCGGGATCGACCCCGACCTCGGCGCCCGCCACCTCGATCAGCCTGACG
Organism: Acetobacteraceae bacterium; assembly: GCA_036265005.1. Classification (GTDB taxonomy): domain Bacteria; phylum Pseudomonadota; class Alphaproteobacteria; order Acetobacterales; family Acetobacteraceae; genus JAMXLO01. The sequence continues at coordinate 17,726 of DATAPW010000343.1, forward strand.
CCGAGATCGGCGAACGCATGCCGGCGTTCGGGATTGGAACCTTCGCGGATCATCATCCAGGTCGGGCTGGCGTCAGCGGTGGCCACCAGCGTCGCGGTCAGCGGCGTGCGGAGATGGCTGTCAGCGACCACGCGCACCAGCGGATTGGGCCGGAAGCCAGGCAACCGGCAGGTGAGTTCCGGGTTGTCGGCCACGGCGGTCCCCACGCCGACCATCACCGCGTCATGCCGGCTGCGCAGGGCATGAGCCGACCGGCGGGCGTCCTCGCCGGTTATCCAGCGGCTTTCGCCGGACCGCGTGGCGATCCTGCCATCCAGCGTCGAGGCCAGTTTCAGCGTGACCAGCGGCCGGCCTTGCAGCACCCTCGTGCGGAACCCGGCGGCCACTTCGTCCGCCGCATCCTGCAACACGCCTTCCTCGACCACGATTCCGGCCGCGCGCAGCCTGGCGATGCCGGCGCCGTCCACGCGGGGGTCAGGGTCGCGGGTTGCGATCACCACGCGCGCCACGCGCGCGCTGATCAGCGCGTCGGTGCAGGGCGGCGTGCGGCCCCAGTGGCAGCATGGTTCCAGCGTGACATAGACCGTGGCCCCGCGGACGGCTGCGCCAGCCTGTTCCAATGCCGCGGGCTCGGCATGCGGACGCCCGCCCGGCGCAGTGACGGCGCGTCCGACCACGCGGCCATCCTTCACCACGACGCAGCCAACCGATGGATTGGGCCAGGTATTGCCGACACCACGGCGCGCCAGTGCCAAAGCCGACTGCATATGCGCTGCGTCTTCCGCTGGTGAGGGGCGTGCCGGCTCGGCCATGACAGGTGCTACGTGGCCTCGCCCAGCGAGCCGATGAAGTCCTCGAAGTCCTTCGCTTCGCGAAAATTCCGATAGACGCTGGCGAAGCGGACATAGGCGACCGGATCCACTTCCTTCAGCGTGTCCATTACCAGCTCGCCGATCTGCTTCGACGGGATATCGCTTTCGCCGGAGGCTTCGAGCTGGCGGACGATGCCGTTGACGATGCGTTCGATGCGCTCTTCCTGGACCGGCCGCTTGTTCAATGCCACGCGGATCGAGCGGGCCAGTTTGTCACGGTCGAACGGCACCCGCCGGTTGTCCGACTTGACCACGGTCAGTTCGCGCAACTGGGTGCGTTCGATCGTGGTGAATCGCTGGCCGCAATGCGCGCAGAACCGCCGGCGACGGATCGCACTGCCGTCCTCGCTCGGCCGGCTGTCCTTGACCTGCGTGTCTTCGTGGCCGCAGAACGGGCAGCGCATTGCCGCCTACCGCGCGCGGTAGATCGGGAAGCGGGCGCACAGCTCCTGCACCCTGGCGCCGACCGCCGCCTCTGCCGCTGCGTTGGCGCCGTCGTTGGAGCGGGACAGACCCTCCAGCACCTCGTCGATCATCAGGCCGACTTCGCGGAACTCGGCCGCGCCGAAGCCGCGCGAGGTGGCCGCCGGGGAGCCCAGTCGGACGCCGGAGGTGATCGCCGGCTTTTCCGGATCGAACGGGATGGCGTTCTTGTTGGCAGTGATATGGGCGCGCTCCAGGCTGGCCTCGGCTGCCTTGCCGGTGACGCGCTTGGGGCGAAGATCGACCAGCATCAAATGGCAGTCGGTGCCGCCGGTGACGATGGCGAGTCCCTGCTGCGCCAGGGTATCCGCCAGCACCCTGGCGTTCTCCACCACGGCCTTCTGGTAGGCGCGGAATTCCGGCCGCAGCGCCTCGCCGAACGCCGCGGCCTTGCCGGCGATGACATGCATCAGCGGGCCGCCCTGCAGCCCGGGGAACACGGCCGAATTGATCTTGCGGCCGATCTCCGGATCGTTGGCCAGGACCATGCCGCCGCGCGGTCCACGCAGCGTCTTGTGCGTCGTCGTGGTCACGACGTGGGCATGCGGCAGCGGGCTGGGGAACATATCTGCGGCGACCAGGCCGGCGAAATGCGCCATGTCCACCATGAAATACGCACCGACCTCATCGGCGACCCGGCGAATCCGGGCGAAGTCGATGAACCGTGGATACGCGGAGCCGCCGGCGATGATCAGTCGCGGCTTCTCCTCGCGCGCCAGGCGCTCCAACTCATCGTAGTCCAACAGCCCGTCGTCCCGCCGCACGCCGTACTGCACGGGACGGAACCATTTGCCCGAGAGGTTCGGCTCCGCGCCATGTGTCAGGTGGCCGCCGGCCGCCAGGCTCATGCCGAGGATCGTGTCGCCGGGCTGCAACAGCGCGAGGAACACCGCCTGATTCGCCTGCGCGCCCGAATGCGGCTGCACGTTGGCGAACCGGCAGGAGAACAGCAGCTTCGCCCGGTCGATGGCGAGCTGCTCCGCCACATCCACATAGACGCAGCCGCCGTAGTAACGGCGACCCGGATAGCCTTCGGCGTATTTGTTGGTCAGCACCGAACCCTGCGCCTCCAGCACAGCGGCGGAGGCGAGGTTCTCGCTGGCGATCAGCTCGATGCCGTCCTGCTGGCGGACCAACTCGGCGCTTAGTGCGGCCGCCAGCTCGGGGTCGGTCTCGGCGAGTGGGGCGCCGAAGAACCGCTGCAGGCTCGCGGCGGGACGCTGTTCGTTCATGACAAGCCCTGAACAGGTGATCGACGTCCTGTAGCATGGGGTTGGTGGCGGACAAACGGCTCGGTTCGGCCGGCGGCCTCATGGCCGCCATGCGGTCAGCAAGGCAGGCAGCGGCGATATCACCAAGTCGTTGCTGTCGCGATCGATTCGGCAGCGCTAGGATGCCTGGCGGCTTCGCCCCGGCTCCGGAGGACGCTCATGCCGATGCAGGTGGTCAACGGTGCACAGTTGCAGTGCTCGTTCGGCCTGGCTCCGTCGAATCTGGTGGTGCTGCCGATGAACCGCCGGCTGACCAGCAACCAGCCGGCCGCCAACATCATGGACTACGTGCCGATGATGAACATCATGCCGTTCGGCATGTGCACGAGCCCGGGGAACCCGCAGGTTGCGGCCGCGACCGCCGCAGCCCTGGGCGTGCTGACGCCGCAGCCATGCATCCCGGCCACGTCGTCGCCCTGGACGCCGGGATCACCTCAGGTGATTCTGGCGAACCAACCGGCGCTGAACGACACCTCAACGTGCATGTGCATGTGGGCCGGCGTGATCACCATCACCAATCCCGGCCAGACCGAGGCGCAGATACCCTAGGGGTTATAGTGCAGTTGGGCGGGTTTTGACGGGTTTCGCATCAGGTCGGCGATGCCGCGGCGCGGCGGCTGAACTGCAGGCCGGTGGTGGGAAACCGCAGTGAGACAAGGGCGCCGCCACAGGGCGCCGTGATGGCATAGAACCCCGGAGCGTAAGCGGCCTCGGTCGCCACCAGGCCTGCCGCGCCGGCCGGCCAGTAGCCGACGGCAAGCACCACCGCGCCGATGTCACTGGCCGTATGCTGCTCAAGCGCCAGGTCAGGCAGCCATGGGCTGGTTTCGACGTAAGGGGCGGGGAATTCCAGCCGGCGTTCCAGGACGCCGCCAACCGGCAGCCGGCGTGCCAGCGGGATGACCGGCACGGCAATCTGCCGGTCGATCGGCTCCGGCGGGACGAAATTCCCCAGTGTGGCGTCGCCGTTGTCGCCGATCAGCATCGCAATCCGCTCGCGCGCGCAGGCCGCCTGTGTTGTCGGATCGATGCAGGTCATGGCGTCCATCACGAAGACTTCGCCCGGCCCCGGATTCTCGATGACGTAGGCAAACGACAGGGTACTGCCGGCTTTTGCCGGGCGGCAGCTCAACCGCAGCTGCCCTTGTATCACGGGAAACTCCGGCACGGCCGGCGGGATGTACGTGCCGGCGGCGCAGATGTTGGCCTGCACCAGCAGTTTCAGCAGGACATCTTGGCTCGCCGGTGAAGCGGGGTCGCCGTGTCGCGGCCAATTGTCCGGGTCATAGACGATACGGCTGGCGCAACCCGCGCCGCTGGCTGCTGCGACGTCATCCGGCAGCGTCCACCCGTTCGCCGGCAGCGTGGGGTCCTTTGGCTGCATGATGGTCACGGCGCGGCCGAGTGCGTCGCCGTGCTCGAAGGCTTCCGCGCCGCCCGGCATGTCGAGGATCCGGCCGAGGTCGGCAACAACGCGGCGAAAGTACGGGACCGTGCCTGGCGCAATCCTGATGCGCCCTTTGCCGATCTCCAGCATGCCGTCGGCGGTGCGGTACACCAGCAGCGCCTCGCGGCGACGGGCGGTGTAGTCCGGTCGTGCCATGCGATCAGCCGGCATCGGCCTGGTGCGGATCTTTGGGTGGCGTCACCACAGCATCCGCCGCCTGCTGGCCGTCAGCGCCGCATTGCTCGTAGTGGATCGGCGCCTCGTTGTAGATGCCGTCCGACTGTACGACGATGATGCTGTTGCCGACGATCAGCGTGATGGACTTGACGGCCTTGAGCACGATCGTGTCGGCGCTGATGCTGGCCTTGCCGCCGACCGATACGCTCCAGTCGCCGTCGAGCTTGAAGTTGGTCTCCTTCTTGACCTCGAGGTCGTAGTCCTTCTCCACCAGCTCATAGCGGTGGCCGCCATTGAACGGGCCGGCCGGGTCGCCGACGTGCAGGTGGTAGTCGCAATAGACCTTGGCGATGTAATCACCACCCGCTACCTGGTGCTGCTTGTCGATCCAGCCGACGGTCAGGTTGCGATCGCCGCCGATGGTCTCGTAGCGGTTGCTGAACGCCGTGATGTCGAGTCGGCCCTGCGAACGGATCAGCGTCTGCGTGTGCTTCGGATCATCGTCGAACCGCAGCAGGTGGTATTTCGTGTTGTCGTTGCTTTGCTTCAGGACCCGCGTGCGAATGCCGCTCTGGGTCATGACATCCTGGCTGCCGGCAAGGTTCTGCAGATCCTCCATGGTGGAAATCGTCGCGGTATCATTCTTGTTGGGGAATGGCAGCGTCGTGTCGGTGCCGCGGGCGTTATAGACCCGCCCGGTGATGATCGGCCGATCGGGATCGCCGTCGATGAAGCTGACGATAACCTCGTCGCCGACGCGTGGCAGGAACTGCGTGCCGAACTTCATCCCCGCCCAGGCGTCGGAGACACGCACCCATGCGGTGTTGTCGCCAATCAGGAACTGCGGCTTGTCCTGGCTGCCACTGTCCGGTGCGGCCTGGCCGGGCAAAGGTCGCTCCCATGGCGTGCGGTCCCACGGAAACCGCACCCGTACGCGCCCCAGCTTGTCGGCGAAGATCTCGCCGGACGAGGACTTGATGCCGTCCTTGCCGATCACTGTCGCCAGGTGCGGCCCGAAGACCTGGGCATTGCGGGCGGTGGGGAAGGGGATGCCGAACTGCCCGCGATCACCCGGGATGGCGACGAAACTCGAACCGTAGGCATCGATCTCGGTCGGCTTGAGCAGGTGTTCCAGGAACTTCTCGACCTTGACCTTGGCGTCCTGGATCGCGTTGTTGATCGGCGCCAGGATGTTGTGGCCGAACAGCTTGCCGATCAAGAACGGGATCACCAGGATGGCGTCGACGATGGCGGTGAGCACGTCCATCACCACTTCGACGACGACGAGAAACAGCGGCAGCAGGTCCTGCAGCACCGTCGTCACGTTCGGCATGAAGGACGTGAGATAGCCGATCATCCCCGCGGCGAAGTAGGTGCCGAACTTGGTCTGCGAGGCGGCCTCGACATAGTTGTTGGTGTATTCCTGCAGTCCGGCGGCGGACATCGACGTGGCGAAGTCGGGCTGCTTGCTGCTGCCGAACTGCTGGATGAACTGGCCGCCCGGCTGCACCAGCAAATCGTCCAGCAGGGCGGCGAGGCCGAAGGCGCCTTTGCGGCTGACCAGGTACAGGTAGTCGCGGTCGTACGCGTTGAACGACATCCGGGCGATCAGGTATTCGACATCGCCGGGGTTGTCGTCGCCGGCTTTGAACATGAAGCGGCGTCCGGCGTAGAACGACGGGTTCTTGCACACTGCATTGATGGTGAAGACCTGGCCTTCCGCGACGTGCATGGCCGCCGCCGCATCCGCGGTGGTATCCTTGTCGGCATTCACCGTCGAATCGGGAAACGACTCCTGCACGAACGTGGTCTTCGGCGGTGGTCCACTGCCTTCCGATCCGTCCGCGGCACTGATGATGTCGTGGTTGCTGAAGTCGCTGCTGGACTCGACCTTGACGCCCGCATCGTCGTCCGACGATTGCGGCGGCCGCGTCGAGACCACGGTGTTGAAATCGCTTGTCCGCTCGAGCCGAGGTGCCGGCGTGTAGACCTTGGAAAGCCCATAGACGATCTGCCAGTCTTCGATCGCTCCCTGTTTCTCGAGATCCCTGGGATCGGGAAAGTTGTCGTAGACGCCACATTTCTTGAAGGCCGGCGAGGTGACCTGGCCGGTACCCAGCACCATCGTCTCGTGCAGGCCATTGCCGTCGTGGTCGAAGAAGTACCAGATCGAGAACCGCGCCATCAGGCGGGACAGGAAGTTATAGGTGCTCTCGCCGTACTGAACGCAGTGCGCCATCGTTGGCAGCGGATCCTTCTTGGTCGCTTCCCGGACCCGCTGGTCGTTGATGTAACTGGACAGGTTGAGCCCCTTGAAGCTCTTCATGCAGGTGTCGATGACGTCGAGCACCGTCACCTTCTCGAAGATCCGGTAGCGGACCTCCTGGTCCATGATCATGAAGGCCGGGACGATACGGCCGGCGTAGGTATTGAAGTCGCGGCCGACGCGCCGATGGAAGCGGTCCTGCCGCATGAAGTTCTGGAACACGCCCTTGCGCTGCTGGTAGGTGAAATGGAAGCTTGGGATCTGCTCGCGGTCCTTGGTCCAGTCCTCGGTGCGTACCGAAACCGTGGCGTGCGTGTTTATGATGTCCTTGGGATTGATATTGACCGAGCGGTCCGCGTACATGAACACGTCCATGTAGTACGGCGCCGAGAACGCCTCGCTGCACTGGACCATTCCGAGCAGCAAAGGGTCGTCGCCGCCTGGCGTCCTGTGCGAATCCAGGACGGTACTGATCTTGGTGCGCTTGTTTTCCTGGGTCTGGGCCACGGGAACCTATGCCTTCCGGCGCACGCGCGCGAGGTGTCGTGCCGACATTAGACCAGGAATAGTCCCGGCCGCTGTGAGGTAACTCACCGGGCTGCCGCCTCCTGGGTTAACCGGCGCTTAGGTTTCCCATGAAACGATGCCGCCATGCTCGCGAAGCGGCGCCAGGGAAGTCAGGCCTATGCTCGCGGCGTTGCCGCGGAAACGGCAGCATGCACGGCGCTGGTGCGGCAGGGCTGGGCGGTGCTGGATCGTCGGGTCCGCACCGAGGCCGGCGAGTTGGACGTGCTGGCGGAGCGCAGCGGTGTGCTGGCGATCATCGAGGTGAAGGCGCGGCGGACACTGGCATCTGCCGCGGCGGCCCTGTCGCCCCGCCAGCAGGCGCGCCTGCTGGCCGCCGCCGAAATCGTGCTGGCCACGCACCCGGCCTGGGGTGCCAACGGCGTGCGGTTCGACCTGATGGTGGTCGATGCGGCAGGTTCGGTGCGCCGTATCATCGACGCCTTCCGACCCGAGGCGTAGCGCAGGACGCCGCGCGCTCCGCGTGCCGCGACCAACGGCGCATAGGGCAGAACAGCGCAGTGCATTCCGCCATCCCGGCGGCGGACTGTGCTGCGCTGTTCCGCTCTACGGAGTTAAGACCGAACTATACCGAACCTTCGCGACGCAATGCTTCGACGTCCGCCGCGCTCATGCCAAGCCACGCGCCGAGTACCTCCGCCGTGTGCTGACCCAGCACCGGCGAGGCCACGATCTTCGACGGCTTGCCGTCAACACGCACCGGCCACGCCGGCATCTTGAAGTCGCCATGCACCGGATGGTGCATCACCTGCATGATGCCGCGTTGCTCGAAGCTGGGATCGTTCTGCAGCTCCATGGTGTCCAGCACGGCGCCGGCGGGAATGCCGGCATCGCCGATCAGCCGCATCGCCTCCTGCTTGGTGTGATGCCGCGTCCACGCCGCGATGATCGCATCCACCTCGGGCTCGCGCTCCAGCCGGTCCATCGGCGTTGCATAGCGCGCGTCGCCGATCAGTTCCTCGCGGCCGATCAGCTTGAGCAAGCGGTCCCAGTGGTCGGGATTGGCGCGGCTGGTCATCAGGTACACGTAATCGTTCGGCCCGCCTGGCTTGCACGGATAAAGCCCCATCGGCGCGTTGTTCACGCCCGGCACCTTGTCGCCCCCGCGCTGCGCCGGCTTGCCGGTCAGCCCCTGCGTCGCGAAGTTGATCCGCATATAGTGCAGGATGGCGTCCTGCATCGCCACTTGCAGCCTGGTTCCCTTGCCCGTTGCGTCGCGCTTGCGCAGCGCGCCCAGGATGGTGATCGCCATCAGCATGCCGGTACCGGTGTCGCCCAATGAGATGCCGGGCCGCGTTGGTGGTCCGTCCGGTGCGCCGGTCACGCTGAACGTACCGCCGCAGGCCTGTGCAATCATGTCGAAGGCGAGGTTGTGTTCGTACGGGCTGCCTTCGCCGAAACCTTTCACCTGCGCGTAGATGATGCCGGGGTTCAGCTCGCGCACCACGTCATAGCCGAGACCCAGTCGCTCGATCGTGCCTGGCGCATAGTTCTCGACGCACACATCGGCCTTGCGCAGCATGTCCTTCACCAGGGCAAGCCCGCGCGGTGATTTCAGGTTCAGCGTGATGGACTTCTTGTTGGCGTTGAACACGTGGAAATAATAGGGATCGGTGTCGGGATGGCCCGGCCGCAGCCGGCGTCCCGGATCGCCCATCCTGGGGTTCTCGATCTTCACCACCTCGGCGCCGAGCCAGGCGAGCGCTTCGGTGCAGGAGGGTCCTGCTTCGAACTGGGTGAAATCAACGATACGGACGCCGGACAAAAGATCCAGTTCGACGCTGTTTTCCGGCATGTGCGTTCCTCCTGCAGCTAGCAAGCGCAAGGCTGCCACATTGGGGCGCCGTCGCCAAACGTTTCATCGATGGCGGAGCGGAGCCAGGCGCATCATCTGGCTGAGTCGAACCCGAGGCCGAATCCCCTCGCCATCGAGCAGCGCAGTCAGTCGCTTTGCCGGCCGCGCACATTAGACGACCGCGCTGAGCCGTCTGCGTGTTCCGCGTGCATCCGTCCTGATCTGCGTCGGATCTTTTGCCTGTCGTGTGCGTCGCGATCAGCCGGCGGGCGATCGCACTGCCCATGCGGTCCAGGCCGATGACTCCTGCCTCCGTCGATCGTTCGCCTGGTCGGTCGCCGGCGATTGCGCGCATCGACCGGTGGTCGAAGCTGTGGGCGACGTGGTGCAGCGGCGGCTGAGGCAGCGTCTTGACCGCTGCCAACGTCGTCGCGCGTCACTCCCAGAATGGCGTCAGGCGATGGAAGTCCCGCCAGGCGCGCGCGATCCGCTCGCGTGCCCGACCGCTGCGCGCGGCGATGAAGCCCAGCACCAGGCCGCTGGCAAATGCCTGCCGGCCGCTGGTGCCGGTCAATTCGCCGAGCAGGGTTTCTGCCACCGCGCCGTCGTTCAGCGAGCCCAGCCGGTTCTGCAATGTGGTCAGCCGGCGAATGAACCGTGCGGACGCCTTGCCCGGGTAGAGCGGGGCAAAGATCTCGGCCGCATAACGCACACGCTTGGCGCTCAGCCGGATGCCGTGCAGCGCTGCCGGCTCCAGGTCGGCGATGTCATCGCCACGTTGTGCCAGCCGCTTCAGGCGGCGGCTCAGCACGTGTCCGGCAAAGTCGTTCAGCGCCGTGCCAAGCGCGGCCTGTTCGGCCTCGCCAAGGGTTGCCTGCCAGCCATCGCCGCCGGCGAGGCAGGCGAGCTCTATCCCCAGCCGACGGAACTCGACGCTTTGAAGATACCGGCGCAATTCGGCGTGGCAGGCGAGGCGTCGCCGTTCCGCAGCGGCCAGCAGGCGACGCAGTTTCTCAGCGTTTGGCAGGGCCGCGACAACCTTTGCACCGGTCTCCGTGGTGAACACATCCCAATCGCGCGTCGGCGCCAGCCGCATGGCCAGCGCCTTCAGGCCGGCATCCACCACATCGACCGAAGGGCAGCCTACCGCGCGGCGGAACACCTTGATCGCCGATCGCAGGCGGCGCACCGCGACCCGCATCTGGTGCACCGGCTCGGGCCCGCCCCGGCCATCGGCGGCCGACGGCGCGAGGTACAGGATCACGTCGGTCAAGTGGCCGACGACGAAGCCGAACGCGTCGGCCACCGACAGCGCCGGCGGCAATTCCGGCGCGCCGGCGCGCCGCGGTCCTGGAGCCACGCCGCGCGTGACGGCGATCGCCTCCGCCGCGAGGCTCGCAGAGGGGACGGCGACCGCGAGTTCGCCGGCGAATTGGAGTGCCAGGGCCAGCACCGCGGGTTCCTCGCCGCTGAACTGAATGCGGCTGACGCGCCGCTCCGCCGTCAGCGTTCGCACTGCGCCATTCAGCAGCGTCAGTTCGACCGGGCCATGGCTGCTGTTCATTTTCAGGCTCAGCGCGCGGCCTTCGAATGCCGCCTGCGGGACCAGCCGGTCGGGCAGCACGGGTCCGAGTGACGCTGCGTCGCGGCCTTGTGCCAGCACAGGCGCCGGGGCGCCCGGCGCCCAGGGTTCGCCGTCGGGTTGCGATCGCTCGAGCCGCCAGCCGGGCCGTTGTTCGGCCACGATGCGGCCTTCGCCGGCCAAGGTGCCGTCGGGATCATCGTGCCAGACGATACGGATCGCGCGGGAGCGCGCTTTGCCGGCTCTGAGCGGCTTCAGGAAGGCAAGTCGGGGCAGGCGGGCGGCATCGTCCGGATCAAGGCCGAGCTCGAGGTCCATGCGGTCAGGTCGCTGCGTCCGGCAGGTCGCCTGCGCCGATATCACGCGGCGTGACGAAACGCACCAGCTGGCCTCCGCCGCCGTCGAGTTGCCACCATGGACCGGCGATGGCGAACTCGGCCAGGGCTCCGGTCGGATAGCCTTCGGTGAGGCGGCGGGCCGCGTCCGTCACGGTGCCTCCGCTGCGCGCCCCGGACAGCAAGACCGCCAGTTCGTGCATGCCCGGGTTGTGGCCGATTACCATCAGGCTGCGCACCGTCTCGTTCACGCCCTGCAGGATCGCAAGCATCTGACCGGCGCTGGCGAGGTACAGCGAGTCCAGGGTTTCGATAAGCGGCGTGTCGTCCCAGGGCTCCAGGGCGGCGAGCGTCTCCTGCGTGCGACGTGCCGCCGAGACCAGCACGACATCGGGGCTGAGTCCCAAATCATGCATTGCGCCGCGCATCGCGGCGGCTGCGCGGCGTCCGCGCTTGTTCAGCGGCCGGTCGCGGTCCGGCAGCTTCGCATCGTCCCAGGAAGACTTGGCGTGCCGCAGGAGCAGAAGCTGGTGCATGCTGGAGGTGTGTCCGAGGCTGGCAGACGCCGAGTCTGCCACGCCGGCGGGGTCTTGTCGTGTCCCGGCTCCCGCGACAGTATCGACGCCGTGCAACGGGTCGGGGCAATTCGACCGCATGATTGGCCGGCGTGACCTCCTGGTTGCCGGCGCCGCCATGGCGATTGGCGGCAACGCGCAAGCCGCGTTGCCGGTGCCACGCGGCAACGGCTTGGCATTCCGCCTGATGCGCCATGGTGCGGCGATCGGTACGCACGTGCTCGCCTTCCGATCTGAAGGCGATACCGTCAAGGTGGACATCGCGGTTGACGTGCTGGTCAAGTTCGGCCCGTTCCCGCTGGTCCGCTACACCCACCACAACCGCGAGACCTGGCAGGGCGGTCGCCTTGTAGGCGTGAACTCCCGCACCGACCGCAACGGCAAGCTGCTGCATATGGCGGCATCGTGGACCGGTTCGGGGCTGTCGGTGGAGGGCAGTGGCACGCATCCGTACGTTGCGCCGCGCGATGCATTCGCCACCACGTACTGGAACAAGTCCACATTGTTCGCGCCGCTGATCGGCACCCAGGACGGCATGCTGGTACGTCCGGCGATATCGCAGCTCGGGGGGGAGCCGATCCGGCTGGCGACCGGCGAGGCCACCCCGGCCAGGCGCTACGTGCTGAGCGGCGATCTCGATCTCGAGCTATGGTACGACGTGAGCGATGCCTGGGTCGGCATGCGCTTCACGGTCGATGATGGCTCGGTGATCAGCTACGAGCGGCTGTAAAGACCTAGTGGTGCGTTGTGCCTGCTTGCGCGGTGCGCAGCGGCGCTGGGCAGGCGGTGACCGCGATCGGCTGCGGCAGGCTCTTGCTCGCGGCGTAGCGGACCAGGTCGTCGCCCTTCGCCAGTGACAGCACCTCGGTGAAGATGCCGACATTCTGCTGGCAGAACAGCGTGCCTTGCCTGATGCCGCTCTCCGATTGGGTGTTCGCCAGGCTGGTGACGTAGTCGTCGTGCTCCCGCTGCGCACGGCCGCCGCCGAATACCCGGGCAAAATAGGCATGCAGCGCTTTCTCGTGGCCCATCAGGTCGCTGCGGAAGCGTGTGATGAATTCGTTGTAGCGGTCCTGCTGGTTGCAGGTGAGCGCCGTCACCATCAGCTTGCTCTTGAGGCCGGCGATATCGAACGCCGACACATCGGCAGGTTTGGCGCAGGTTTCCGCGCTGGCGATCCCAGCGGTCAGCAGGCCGGCGGCGAGAAGGCCGGAAAACAGCGTGCGCATGCGATGGCTCCAGTCCTGAGGATACGGCGGCGAGACTTCACCCGGGACATGAGCTAAGACTGGCAATACCCCGTTTTGCAACAGGAAATCGTCTGCGCACCCCCCGAGTCGCCACGGCTGTGGCTAGTTCGTTGCAAAGTGTGCCCGTGCTGCCCAATGCTGGCAAGCCAGGGCCCACCGTCATGCTCGCGAGTCAGCGCAACGCGCGGATGGCGAACTGATCGGCCAATGCCCAGTATAGCGGCATGAAAGACACACACATGATCGATCGGCTGTCGCACGATCAGCTCTGGGACCAGGTCATCCGCCGGGAGCCCGGAGACTTCCTCTACGCCGTCGCCACGATGGGCATCTACTGCAAGCCCGGCTGTCCGTCGCCGCGGCCGCTGCGCAAGAACGTGCGGTTCTTCCGCAACTGCGGTGAGGCGGAAACCGCCGGCTTCCGTGCCTGCCGTCGCTGCGATCCGAAAGGCGACCGCGCGCGGCTGGCGCAATCCGTGGTGCAGGATGCCTGCGCCTTCATCGAGGCGTCCGAGGACATCCCATCGCTCGATGCCCTGGCGACGCGTTCGGGATATTCGCGCTTCCACTTCCTGCGCATGTTCCGTGACCATACCGGCCTGACGCCGCGCAGCTATGCCGAAGGCGTGCGCGCGAAGCGGCTGCATGTCGCATTGTCGGGCGGCGCGCGGGTTGCCGATGCGGTGGCCGATGCCGGCTATGGCTCGGAGAGCCGTGTCTACGAAAAGACCGGCGAGCTGCTCGGCATGACGCCGGGCGCATTGCGGCGCGGCGGGAAAGGGGAGTTGATCCGCACCGCGTTCGCCGACTGTCCGTTCGGACGCTTGCTGGTCGGCGCCACCGATAAGGGCGTCTGCTTCATCGGCTTCGCCGAACCGGACGAAGCATTGCTCGGCGACCTGCGCCAGCGCTTTCCGCATGCCCGCATCGTCGCTGACGATGCAACGCTGACCGAAGCCGTTCGCGCGGTGATCGAGTTCCTGGAGGAACCGAAGCAGGCGCTCGACCTGCCGCTCGATCTGCGCGGCACGGCATTCCAGCAGCGCGTGTGGCTCACGCTGTGCCGCATTCCGCCGGGCGAAACGCGGAGCTATGCCGAGTTGGCGCGCATGGTCGGAGATCCGCGTGCGGTCCGCGCGGTGGCACGCAGCTGCGCGCGCAATCCGGTATCACTCGCGGTGCCGTGCCATCGCGTCATCGGCAGCGACGGCAGCCTGACCGGTTATCGATGGGGCGTGCCGCGCAAGCGCGCGCTGCTGGAAAAGGAGCGCGCACTTGCGGGCGATTGACCTCGTCAGCGGCCGATGATCACTGCACCTGATTGATCGCGTGCGCGCTCCTGCTGGCGGTTTGCATCATGCCAGTCGCGGTGCGCTTCGCGGTCTGCTTCGGCCGCGCCGCGATAGTCGCCGGCGGCGGCACGGCGGTCGGCTTCGTGCCGCTCCATGTGCGCGTCATAGCGGTCCTGTTGCGCGCGTTGTTCGTGGCGTGTCGCATCGCCATTCGGGGTCTGGATGATCACCTGGCCCATGGCCGGTGCGGACGCGAGCATCGCACCAAACGCGATTGCATAAAGGCTGCGCATATCTGTCTCCGTGCTTCGTGTGCTGTGGCAACGCATGCCACCTGAACGAAGTTTCATTCGTAACGCATCTGTCAGTCACCGCGGTTGGGCGCGGTCTGGCAGCGCGCATGGAAAAGGCGGGGTTGCCCCCGCCTTCCCTGGTCTGTCATGCAAATGACCGTCGGTTAGCGGCCAACCTCGAGGTGCACGCCGCCGTGGTCATCACGATCGGCCTTGCGATCCTGATGGTTCGCATCGCGCCATTCCTGGCGGGCCTCATTCTGCTCGCGGGCGGCGCCATGATAGTTGCCCATGGCGGCATCGCGCTGCGCCTGCGACTGGTCGTGATGGGCCGCCGCGCGGTCCTGGTCGGCGCGTTGTTCGTGGCGCACCGCGTCATGGTCGCCGCCACCGATCACCACATCCGCCATCGCAGGTGACGCCGCCAGAAACGCGGCCAAGCCGATTGCATATGCAGTTCGCATCATAGCCTCCTTCTGAGAATCCCTCGCTAAGCTCACAGCCGGTGACGTAATGGGCCGCTTCGCTCCCGGCGAAGCGCCCGGCGCAGGCAATGGCGCTTCGTCACCCACGGCGGAATCTGCGAGCCATTGCTGGCGACAACGTGGCGGAATCCCCATCTCACTGCATCGTGCGGCCGGCCGGGGCGGTGGGTCTTCATCACATGGCAGTTGACCGGCCGCACGAGGTAGCATAACTGCAATTGCGAATTCTTCGCATCTTGGAGCGCAGATGCTCGCGAGTCTGGTCATCGTCTTTCGTGAGGCCATCGAGGCGGGCCTTATCGTCGGCATCGTGCTGGCCGCGACCCGTGGGGTACCCCACCGCGGCCGCTGGGTCGGCTACGGAGTTGCCGCGGGCACGCTGGGCGCTTGCCTGGTCGCCGGTTTCGCCAGCGAACTGGGCGCGCTGTTCAACGGCTCCGGCCAGGAGCTGTTCAACGCCGCCGTTCTGTTGATCGCCGTGGGCATGCTGACCTGGCACAACGCCTGGATGGCCGGCCACGGGCGCGAACTGGCGCGTGAGGTGCGCGCCATTGGCGCCGCGGTGGCCGAGGGCGATCGTCCGTTGACCGCGCTCGCGGTGGTGGTGGGCGTGGCGGTGCTGCGCGAGGGCTCCGAAGTGGTGCTGTTCCTGTACGGCATCTTCGCCAGTGGCGGCACCACGATCGGCGCCATGCTGGCCGGCGGTGCAGCCGGCATCCTGCTCGGCGCCGTGATGTCGGCATTGATCTATCTCGGGCTGCTTGCGGTGCCGGCGCATCGGCTGTTTGCGGTGACCACCGGCCTGATCATGCTGCTGGCCGCCGGACTCGCAGCGCAGGCGGTGTTCTTCCTGCAGCAGGCCGACTATTTCCCGGGCCTTGCCACGCCGCTGTGGGACACCTCCTGGCTGCTCAGCGACGACAGCATCCCCGGGCGCCTGATGCACACGCTGATCGGCTATACCGCGACGCCGGATGGCGCGCAGTTGCTGGCGTATGCCGCAGTGATCGCATTTATGCTGGCGATGATGCGGCTGGTCCGCGGCCGGATGACGCATTCCCGACAGCCGGTGCGTTCGTCTCCCTGAGCCGTGCTATACGGCGGGCGGGGGGACAATCATGAAGCTGGCCCGCGCCGCCGTGTTGCGGCAGACCGCAACGCCGATGGCAATCGAGACCGTGCAGGTCGGTCCTGTCGCGCCGGGCGATGTGCTGGTGCGCATGCGCGCGGCGAGCCTGTGCCATACCGATCTCGAGGCGATCGAGGGCTCGCTGGCGGTCAGCCTGCCGGCGGTGCTGGGTCATGAGGCGGCCGGCGAAGTTGCCGGAGTCGGCGATGCCGTGGCGGAACTCGCGGTCGGCGACCGCGTGGTGCTGTCATGGAATCCGCATTGCGGCCGCTGCTTCTATTGCGATCGCGCGCAGCCGATCCTGTGCTCGCAGTTCCTCGCCAACGGGCCGAAGGCGTTCCACTTCGACGGACGGCCGCGGCTGGCGTGCGATGGCGTGCCGATGCATCAGCTGATGTACCTCGGCGGGTTTGCCGAATACTGCGTGGTGCCGGCGCAGAGCGCGGTGCGTGTGCCGGCGACGATGCCGTTCGATCGCGCGGCCCTGCTCGGCTGCGGCGTGATGACCGGCGTGGGCGCGGCGACCCGCATCGCGGATCTGCGCTGGGGCGCGGCGGCGATGGTGATCGGCTGCGGCGCGGTAGGGCTGTCGGCGGTGCAGGGCTGCCGGCTCGCGGGCGCGGGCGCGATCATCGCGGTCGATCCGAATCCTGCGCGGCGGCAACTGGCGCAGGCGTTGGGTGCCACGCATGCGGTCGGTGCCGAACCTGGCGAGGCGGTCGAACTGGCACGGTCGTTGACCGACGGTCGGGGCGCCGACGTGGTGATCGAGGCTGCCGGCCGGCCGGAGAGTTTCCGCCTGTCCGTGGAGGCGGTGCGTCCTGGCGGCCAGGTGGTGTGGCTGGGCAAGACCGGCGTGAACGACGCGGTGGAATTCCGCTGGGGCAGCCTGATGCAGGAGAAGCGGATCACCCGCAGCTCCTATGGCGGCGCGCAGCCGGCGCGGGACTTTCCACTGTTGGCGCAGGCGTACCTGGATGGCGCGCTGAAGCTCGACGAGATGATCTCCGCGCGCATCCCGCTGGAGGCGATCAACGACGGCTTTGCCGCGTTGCAGCGCGGCGAGACGGTGCGCAGCGTGGTGATGTTCGCATGAAGGTCTACGAGGGTGGCCGCAGCCTGGACGGCGCCGTGGTGACAGTGGATGGCGCGCCGCTGGACCCGCGCTTCGATATTCACCGGTTCAGCCGCATGGGGTTCGAGTGGACCTACGAAGGCGATGGCCCGCGTCAACTGGCCCTGGGGCTGCTGGCCGATCATCTGGGTGATCCGCAGAAGGCGCTGGCGCTGACCGAAGGCTTCATGCGCGACGTGGTGGCGGAGCTGGACAATGCGTGGCGCCTGACCAGCGATGACATAGACGCGGCGCTGGCCGGGTCGTGACGTAGGGGCGCAGGCCGTTGGGCGGAATGCGCTGCGCTTATCCGCCCTGCTCGATCGTACTCAATCGTACGCCAGCCCGATGTTCTCGGCCACCAGGGCGGGACGCGACGAGCCTTCCACCTCGATCTGGCTGTCGAATGTCAGCCGCACGCCGCCCTCAATGTCTTCGACGTTCTTCAGTGTCTGGTGCAATCGCACCCGCGCGCCTGCCGGCACCGGTGCGGTGAACCGCACCTTGTTCGACCCGTAGTTGATCCCGCGCGAGCGCTTCCGGATATGCAGGATGTTGTGCGACAGCCGCGGCAGCAGCGACAGCGTCAGGAAGCCGTGCGCGATGGTCTTGCCGCCCGGCATCTCCTTCTTCGCCCGTTCCACGTCCACGTGGATCCACTGATGGTCGCCGGTGGCCTCGGCGAATTTGTCGATCATGGCCTGGTCCACCAGGACCCATTCGCTGGTGCCGACCGGCTTGCCGATATGCGCCTTCATGTCGGCCGGCTTTTCCACTTCCAGCATCGCCGCATCCTCCGTTCTGGTCGCGCGGATTATGCAAGGGCCGGCGGGACTTGTCGCGGCCCGGATTTCCGTCCTATCACTGGTGCGACCGGAGGAAATCGCGATGGATACACAACGGATGTCGCAGCGGCAGGCGGCGTTCCGCGCCGATTTCAGGACGCGCATCGCGCCGGCCTATTACGGTTGGGCGCATGTCGCGCTGATCTACGCGCTGGGCGGTGCGGCGATCTGGTACTGCGCACGGCAGATCGCGGCGCCGGCGTGGTACGAGTTCCTGGTGATCCCGGTGGCGTTCTGCATCTCCAATGCCTTCGAGTGGTGGATCCACCGCTACGTCATGCACCGCCCGGTCAAGGGCTTCATGGGTATCTACAAACGCCACACCCTGGCGCACCACCAGTTCTTCACGCATATCGAGCCGACCATCGACAACACGCGCGACTTCCGCATCGTATTCTTCCCGCCCTATGCGCTGGTCGCGTTCATGGTGCTGTCACTGCCGCCGGCGGCACTGCTCGGCCTGGTGGGGCTGCCGAATGCCGGCTGGCTGCTGCTGATCACCAATGTGGGGCTGTACCTGAACTACGAGCTGTTCCACTACTGCTGCCACGTGAAGGACGACAGCATCGTCCGCCACATCCCGCTGATCAACTCGATCCGGCGCCATCACATTGCGCATCACAACACGGCACTGATGATGGAGCGGAATTTCAACCTGACATACCCGATCGCCGACTGGTTCTTCGGCACATCCGATCTTGCATGTGGCCTGCTGCGGCACGTGTTCAATGGCTACGACGCGCGGTTCGTGCGTCGCGACCTGAAGCGCGTGCGCAACACCAGCGACGATCCGCGCGTTGGCCATGTGCAGGCGGCGGCGGAATGACCACCGGGACAAGCCCGGTGGCGGGCGCACGACGGATCAAGCAGGGCAAGGCCAGCCTGGTCGGCGGAATTGCCGTGGGCGTAGCGGTGCTGGTGCTGTGGACCGCAGTGGCACACGAACTCGCAGCCGACAGCATTGCGATCGTTGGCGTGGGCGTGCTGGTGGCGGCCGGCATTGCGACCTGGATCAGGGTGGCCGATCTGTAGTTGTCACTCCACTTCCAACCACGTGATGCTCGCGCCGACGCGCATCCAGGGGCGGCAACGATGGCGCCGCGTCCGCGCGCCTGGACCCTCAGCTTCGCGACGGTGACAATGCTGCGGTAGGCTATCCCATCGACAACAACGTTCGCCGGCCGGGGAAACGATGCCAGACAGCGACGACCCCTTCGATTTCATCGTCACCGGTGCCGGCTCGGCCGGCTGCGTGGTCGCTGCGCGGCTGTCGGAGTCCGGCCGCCATCGCGTGCTGCTGCTGGAAGCCGGTCCGCCCGATCGAAATCCGTGGATCCACATCCCGCTGGGTTTCGCCAAGACCTACGTGAACCCCGCAGTGAACTGGATGTTCGAGAGCGCACCGCAGCCGCAGCTCGCCAACCGTCAGCTTTACCTCCCCCGCGGCAAGACACTTGGCGGCAGCAGTTCGATCAACGGCATGGTCTACATGCGCGGCAACCACGGCGACTACGACGAATGGCGCCAGCGCGGCTGCGAAGGCTGGGACTGGGACTCTGTGCTGCCGTACTTCAAGAAGGCCGAGAACCAGGCGCACGGCGCCGACGAGTTCCACGGCGTCGGCGGACCGCTGCATGTCTCCGACCAGCCGGGACGCTTCGAACTGGCCGACGCGGTGATGGAGGCCTGCGTGCAGGCCGGCATTCCGCGCAATCCCGACTTCAACGGCGCGCAGCAGGAAGGCTGCGGCTACTACCAGACCACCACCTCCAACAAGCGACGCTGGAGCACGGCGAAAGCATACCTGCAGCCGGCGCGCCAGCGCGCCAACCTGGTGGTGCAGACCGGCGCGCACGCCACCCGCGTGCTGATCGAGAACCATCGCGCGGTCGGCGTCGAGTACCACACCGCACAAGGCCGCCGCACCGCGCGCGCCAGCGGCGAGGTCATCGTGTCAGGCGGCGCCTACGGCTCGCCGCAACTGCTGCTGCTGTCGGGCCTCGGTCCGGCGCAGCATCTGCAGGACATCGGCGTCACCGTGGTCCGCGACATGCCGGCGGTGGGGTCCAACCTGCACGACCACTTCAATTCCTATGTCAGCTGGCGTTGCAGCAAGGCGATCACCCTGAACGATCTGGAGCGCAGTGCGGTCCGCAAGGTTGCCGCCGGCGTGCGCTACGCGTTGTTCCGCTCCGGTCCGATGGCGAGCAACGGCATCCACTGCGGCGTGTTCACCCGCAGCGATCCGCGGCTCGAGCGGCCGGATATCCAGATCAACGTGTTCGAATGGAGCACGCTGGTGCGCAACAAGGACGGCGTGGTGCCGCACCCGTTCCCGGGCTTCACGCTCAGCCCGGTGCACCTGCGGCCGGACGGCCGCGGCACCGTGCGGCTGGGCAGTCCCGATCCGCTGGCGCCGCCGTCGGTGCTGTTCGACTTCCTGCGCACCGAGTACGACATGCAGGCGGTGATCTTCGGCATCCGGCTGTCGCGCCGGATCGCCGAACAGCCGGCGCTGAAGCCGTATGTCGTGCACGAACTGGCGCCGGGGCCTGCGGTCACCGGTAACGCGGACCTCGCCGGGTACGTCCGCCAGAGCGGCGTGTCCAACCAGCACCCGACCAGTTCCTGCGCCATGGGACACGGACCGAACACCGTGGTCGATCCGCGCCTGCGGGTGCACGGCATCGATGGACTGCGCGTGGCGGATGCGTCGATCATGCCGGTGGCGGTCGGCGGCAACACCAATGCTCCGACCATCATGATCGGCGAGAAAGCCGCCGCGATGATCCTGCAAGACGCCGAGACGGTTCCGGTTCGCCGCGCGGCCGCCTGATCGAGAAGGAAAGACCATGGCCGCAACAGCCGACAGCTACGACTACATCGTCACCGGCGCCGGGTCGGCGGGCTGCGTGCTCGCCTCCCGGCTGTCGGAATCCGGTCGCCACCGCGTGCTGCTGCTGGAAGCCGGCGGCAAGGACAGCAATCCCTGGATCCACATTCCCCTCGGCTACGCCAGGACCTTCGTCGATCCCAAGGTCAACTGGATGTTTGACAGCGAGCCGGAACCAAATTTGAACGACCGCGTGATGTACCAGCCCCGCGGCAAGGTGCTGGGCGGCACCAGCTCGATCAACGGCATGATCTACATGCGCGGCAACCACGCCGACTACGACGAGTGGCGGCAGCGCGGCTGCGAGGGCTGGGACTGGGAATCGGTCCTGCCGTATTTCCGCAAGGCGGAAGACAACGAACGCGGCGAGAGCGAGTTCCATGGCAGCGGCGGGCCGTTGCGGGTGTCCAACCAGCCGTATGAATGGGAGATCGGCAAGCTGCTGCTGGAGGCGTGCATCCAGGCCGGCATTCCGCACAATCCGGACTTCAATGGCGCGCAGCAGGAAGGCGCCGGCTACTATCAGACCACCACCAAGGACCGCCGCCGCTGGAGTACTGCCGCGGCCTATCTGCGGCCGGCGCGCAAGCGGCAGAACCTGGCCATCCAGACCCACGCGCATGCCACGCGCGTGCTGCTCGAGAACGGCCGCGCCGTCGGTGTCGAGTACCGCACGCCGCAGGGCCTGCGCACCGCGCGCGCCCGCGGCGAGGTGATCGTGTCGGGCGGCGCCTACGGGTCGCCACAGCTCCTGCTGCTGTCGGGCATCGGCCCGGCCGAGCATCTGCAGGACATGGGCATCACGGTGCTGCACGACCTGCCTGGTGTCGGGTCGAACCTGCACGACCACTTCAACACCTTCTGCGCATGGCGCATCTCGCGCTCGATCTCGCTGAACGAGCTGCATCACAGCATCCCGCGCCAGATGGTCGCCGGCCTGCAATACGTGCTGTACCGCGGCGGCCCGATGTCGGGCAACGGGCTGTATGTCGGCGCCCTGGTGAAAAGCGACAAGTCGCTGGAACGG
Organism: Acetobacteraceae bacterium; assembly: GCA_036265005.1. Classification (GTDB taxonomy): domain Bacteria; phylum Pseudomonadota; class Alphaproteobacteria; order Acetobacterales; family Acetobacteraceae; genus JAMXLO01. The sequence goes on from DATAPW010000343.1 coordinate 39,442, forward strand.
CCGGACCTGCAGATGAACATCTCGGCCTGGAGCACGATCGACCGGACGCGCGACGGCATCATCTCGCATCCGTTCCCCGGCTTCGCGATCAGCCCGGTGCATCTGCGCCCGGAAGGCCGCGGCACGGTGCGGCTGAAGAGCTCCGATCCGCTGGCGCCGCCGGAGATCCGCTTCAACTTCCTGCGCAGCGAGTACGACATGCAGGCGGTGATCAAGGGCATGCGCATCGCCCGGCAGATCGCCCGGCAGCATGTGCTGCAGAACCTCGTGGTGGCGGAGACGCTGCCTGGCACGGCGGTGATATCGGACGAGCAGCTGGCCGACGACGTGCGCAAGCGCGGCGTCTCCAACCTGCATCCGGTCGGCAGCTGCAGCATGGGCCATGGCCCGAATGCGGTGGTCGATCCGCGGCTGCGCGTGCATGGGATCGCCGGCCTGCGCGTGGTTGATGCGTCGATCATGCCGTCGATCATTGCCGGCAACACCAATGCGCCGACCATCATGATCGCCGAGAAGGCGTCCGACATGATCCTGCAGGACGCCAAGGCCGCGTCATTGCCGCAGGCGGCGTGACGGCAGCGCCGGTTGTGACTACACCACCAGGCGGATCTTCTGGCCGGTTGCCGGTTCGCGCGGCAGGCCCTCGGTCTGGGTGAACGAGCCCCACATGTCGCCGTTGTAGCCCTCCACCGAGAACTGGCGTGGCCGGTAGGTGGCCTCCTGCTCCGGCATGATGTGCTTCACCCCGACAGAGTATTCGTAAACCATCCCGTCCGGCCCCTCGAAATACACCATCATCGCGGTGGAGATCGGATGCCGTCCCGGACCGTAGACGATTTTCACGCCCTGCTGCCTGAGCCAGTAGTACGACTGCATCACGTCGTCGATGTCTTCGACCTGGTGGTTGATGTGCTGGATGCCGGGTCGCGACGAGGGCATCAGCACCACCGAATGATGCACGGTGCCGATGCGCAGGAAGGTTGCCTCGCCCAGCCAGTCCGACACGCGCGCATTGATCAGCCGTGTCCAGAATTCGGTGTCGCGTTTGGTATCGGTGCTGAACAGCGCGACGTGGCTGAAATTGGTGATGCCGACCTGGCGGCCGGGAAAGTATTTGCCGCCGCTGTTGTACGGGCGCGCCAGGATTTCCAGCTTGTTGCCGCTGGGATCGGACGAGGCGATGAACGCACGCGTGCGGCGGCTGTCGCATTCCTCGCGAGTGCCGAAATGGACCGGTCGTCCGGCCTGCTCCAGCGCGGCGCCGACCGCATCCAGGTCGTCCGGATCGATCAGCTCCAGGCCGATGGTCTGGTCCGCCGGGTCGCCCTCGAAATACACCAGCGTATGGTCGCGTGTATCGCCGCGCACCTCGGCCTTGTCGCTGCGGAAATACGCCGCGTTGCCCTCGCGCGCGACCAGCTGCAGCCCGACGACGCCGGTGGCGAATTTGATCGCACCGTCGAGGTCCTGCGTGCCGAGGCGCGCATAACGGATGTCGTGCAGGTTGATCATCTCGGCCCTCCCTGAGCTGCGGTGCGCGAGGCTAGTCCCCCCTGCGCCGCCACGCCAATCCCATTCGCCCGGCACGGCACATCGTCATGTTCGCGCAGGCGAGAATCCTGGCCCCCGCACCAGGTGCTGCTGGATTGCAGACGGCCCGGCAATGACCGTGTTGACGCCGCAACCAGCGCGGCGACGCAGCGTTAGCGATCCACGACGAGCCGCAGTTTGGCACCTTCCGGCGTCGGATGCTTGCGGCTCGCATTGTCCAGGCGCACAGCCCGCACCGCGGCCTGCGCCGGGGTGAGCTCCGCCGACGGAGCAAATGCAATGCTGCGCTCCTGCATCGTCATATCTTGCCAGCGCTCCATTGGGACGCGCTCCGCCAGCGCCAGCCGCAGTTGCTCGACCGGGTCACTGTCCAGGGCGCGCGCGGCTGCCGTGATCTCAGCGACAGACAGGCCCTGCAGCTTGTGAGGCGAGGGCGGCGCGGGGATTACCGGTTGTGCCTTTCGCGTCGCGCGCCGGCCGGCGGTCCGGGCGACACGCGCACGCCGCTGTTCCAGCGAAAGCAGGGTGGCGTCGAAGGCGCGCGCCAGCGACTGGGCGCTCTTGCACAGGTTTGCGGCGCTGGCGGCGGATACACCGGGCTGCTTGGCGCGGTGGTAGTTGTTCGAGATGGCGTGGCGCGTCGCAATCAGTTGCACGCCGAGCATCGCCTCGATGCCGTCGCGCGGCTCCAGCGCCTCGAGTGCCGCGCGGGCCACTGCCAGTCCATCCGGCGTCGTCCCGCCGGGCAAGGTCTGTGCGAGCGACCAGACATAGTAATCGAAGCCGACAAAGTCGGGCGGCGTGGGCATGAGGGGCTCTCCCGGGCGTGGTTTCTACCTGGGCAGTATGCATGAGGCGTCTGAACAAACCATGAACGCCACCATGCGATCTGGCCCGGACAGCGAAATGCCCCGGGCTTTTTCCCGCCAAACCCGTCAGGAATTCAGCCGGAACACGCCGCCGATGTCTCCTGTATCGGGCCGCCTGCGCCGAGGCCTAGCGTCTGCCCACGGACCAACTCAGGGGAAACAGCGATGATCAACTCACCCGCACTGAGCACCGGCATGAAGCAGGCTGCGGCAGCCGGCGCCTCGATCGGCCAGGTGCTCCTAAGCCTGTTCCGAGGCCAGGCGCGCCCCGGCGAGAGCCTTGCCATGAACGTGCTGAACTGCGCCCCGCCGGCCGACCTGCTGCTGTAAGGCGGAATGCGCTGCGCTGTTCCGCCGTACGCGCCTGGCGCCTTAAGTTCGGGCGCCTTACGTTTCGGGCGCCAACAGCTTCTCGAAATGGTAGCGGCGAATGCCGCCGCCCAGCGTCTTGTTGCTGGCGGTCTCGGCGATGACCTCGCGCAGCAGCCGATAGCCGGCCCGGCGGTACAGTTCGAGCGCGGCGGGCTGCAGTTCGGACGTGCTCAGTTAGAGCCGCCGCACGGCCAGCCGGCGGCATTCGTCCTCGGCGAACCGCAGCATCGCCCGGGCGATGCCGCCGCGGCGGGCCGCCGGGTCCACGTACATGCGGCGCAGCTCCATGCCGTCCGGCGACGCCGGCTCCAGGCCGAACATGCCGACGACCGTGCCGTCCCTGACCGCGACCCAGAAACTGCCGCCGCGCTCGCCGTAGTAGGCGGTCACGCGGTCCATCTCCTCGGCGAGTGACCGGGCGATGTAGGCCTCGAAAGCCTCGCGCATCTGCGGCGGCGACAGCAGGCGGTTGACGCTCACGAACAGCGCCCGCACCTGCGCCGCATCGCCCTCCGCGAAGCGGCGTATGGCGATTGCCGGTGTGGCCAATGGCTACATGTCCACCACCGAGCCATCGACATGCGGGCGCATCCTGATGGGCCGCGGCCGGTACGGGAACCGCTTCTCCACGTCCTTCACCAGTTCCACGCCGATTCCGGGTCCGCCGGGAATGGCGATGAACCCGCCTTCCTGCTCCGACAAACCGACAGCCAGGTCGTTGCCGAGCAGTTCCTTGCCGCCGTCCAGGTCGGGCGTGCGCGACGGATACTCCTGGATCGCGAAGTTCGGAATGCAGGCGGCAATTTGCAGGCACGCCGCGGTGCTGATCGGCGATAGCGGGTTGTGCGGCACCACCCACGCGTCATGCGCCTCGGCGATCGCGGCGACCTTCTTCGTGCCGGTGATGCCGCCGACCAGGCAGACATCGGGACGCAGGTATTGCACCGCGTTGCGCGTCAGCAGTGTCTGGAACTGGTACAGGCTGGTGAAGCGTTCGCCGGTGGCGATCGGGATGTCGATGTGCCGCGCCACCTCCGCCATCGCGTCGAAGCTGTTGGGCCGCAGCGGGTCCTCGTAGAACATCGGCGTGTACTTCTCGATCCCGCGGCCCAGCGCGATCGCCTCGGGCGGCGTCAGGCGGCGATGGATCTCGATGCACAGGTCGACCTTGGGGCCGACCGCCTCGCGCAGCCGGCGCACGTTGTCGATCGCCTCCTCGATCTTCGCGGCGTGCGGCTTGTAATACGGTTCGTCCTCGCCCTCGTCGAGCAGCGGGTTGAGGTGGCCCAGTGCGGTGAAGCCGGCGTGCTTCAGCCGCACCGCCTCCTCCACCAGCTTCTCGATGGTGCGTCCCTTCACGTGGCCGTAGAGCCGCGCCTTGTGGCGCATCCTGCCGCCGAGCAGCTCGGAGACCGGTACGTTGAACGCCTTGCCCTTGATGTCCCACAGCGCGATGTCGATGGCCGAGACGGCGCCGGTGATCGCGCCGCCGGTGAAGTGGTTGGCGCGCAGCATGACGTTCCAATGGTGCTCGATCGGGAAGGGGTCGCGGCCGACCAGGTACTCGCCATATTTCGCGATCGAGGCGGCGGAGGCTTCGAGCTGGCCCCAGGTGCCGGATTCGCCGATGCCGGTGATGCCGGCGTCGGTGCTGATGCGGACATACAGGAAGCGGTCCAGCAGCAGCGGCTCGACCTTGGTGATCTTCATGGCGGTTATCTCCTCGGCGTGGTGCCGGGCAGCTTCCGTCAGGGTGCGGCCGGCGTCCAGGCCGTGGCGAAGCCAGGAAGGGTTCACACCGAGGGTGTGGGCCCTTCCTGGCTTCCTGTCGCTGGAATAAACCGGCGCGACCTGCGTCCTATATCGCGGGGACAGGAACACCATCAGACCCGGAGCAGACGCGATTGGCGCGAGCAGCCTGGCCGACCACCGATAGCGCGCTGCGCGGGCGGGTGACGTGACCGTGTCCGGCGTGCTCACGCGCATCGAGGCCTGCATTCCGGCGTTGCGGCGCTACGCCGCGGCGCTGCTGCGCAATCGGGAGGATGCCGACGATCTGGTCCATGATTGCCTGGTCCGCGCACTCGACAAGCTGCACACCCGCCGGGACGAGGCCGATATCCGCGCCTGGCTGTTCGCCATCATGCACAACCTGTTCATCAGCCAATTGCGTCGGGCCAGGGCACGGCCGGCCGGAGAGCCGCTGGACGAGACCCATGAAGCCTCGATGAGCATACGCCCCGACCAGGAGAGCAGCCTGCTGTGGCGCGACCTGCTGCGCGGCCTGAACCAGCTCCCGGTGGAACAGCGAGCGGTGATCCTGCTGGTCTCGGTGGAAGACCTGTCCTACGCGGAGGCCGCCTCGGTGCTGGGGATTCCGGTCGGCACGGTGATGTCTCGACTGGCCCGCGGCCGCGAGCGGCTGCGCCAGATGATCGACGAGGAAGCGGTCCGGCCGGCACTGAGGAGGGTCAAATGAGCGACCCGAATGGCCCGATCGCCGAGGAGGAACTGCACGCCTTCGTGGACAACCAGTTGGGGCCGGAGCGGCTGCCGGCGGTGCAGCGCTACCTGCAGGACCATCCGGACGTCGCGCGCCGCGTGGGCGCCTACCGTGGCCAGCGCGACGCGCTGCGGGCAGCGTTGGGTGGGGTGGCGGCCGAACCGATCCCGCCGCAGCTCAACCTCGAGGCGCTGATCCGCCAGCGCCTGGCGCAGCGGCGGACGCCGTGGCGCGCGGCGGCTGCCGTGCTGCTGGCGTTCGGCCTGGGCGGCGCGGGCGGCTGGCTGCTGCACGGCGGCGTACCGGCGCCCACCGGGATCATGACGCTGCTGGCGCAGCAGGCGGTCGCCAATCACGTGGTCTATACCGCCGACCGCCGGCGTCCCACCGAACTCGGCGCCGACCAGCGCGACGACCTGGCGCGATGGGTGTCGAACCGGCTGAACCACAAGGTGGCGCCGCCGGACCTGTCGGCGGACGGCTACCGCTACATGGGCGGGCGGTTGGCCGCGACGCCGGACGGGCCGGCCGGCCTGTTCATGTACGACGATCCGCAGGGCATGCGGCTGACCGTGTTCGTGCTGCCGATGAACGCCGCGAGCAGCCGACCGATCCAGCATGTCGATTTCGCCCATGTCGATGGCTGCGCCTGGATCGACCAGGGCGTCGGATACACCGTCGTTGGCAAGTTGCCGCCAACCGAACTGAAGCGCATCGCCGAACTGGTGCGCGCGCAGTTCAACGGCTCGACCTGATGCCCCGATGGGCGCGCGGATGCAGTCGCTGGGCGGGGTACTGACAGCGCAGGTGCTGGCGACGCATCTGTACGCGGAGTTGCCGCTCGTCAGCCTGTCGGCGGCATCGGTCCACCAAGGCCGGGTAGTTTACCGGATCGACCAGGATCTCGGTCCGATCGGCCTGGTCATCAATGAATGCGGCGTGTTCGCCGTGCGGGGTGCGCTGGAGCGGTTCTCCGGCACGCTGGTGCTGGATCGCGCCGACCGGCTCGACGCCCGGCTCGACCTGGCGCTCGATGCGGCATCGGTCGCGCTGTCGGGGCAGGAGGGGCTGAACTGGCAGCCGCTGGCGCCCTGGTTCGATGTGGCGGCACATCCGATGATCCGCTTTCGCACCAGCGCGGTCGCACCGGCCGGCCGCGGGCGGTTCGAGGTTCGCGGCCTGCTGGAGATCGGCGGCGTCACGCGATTGCAGACATTGATCGGCGTGCTCGATGGCCGCCGGGCGAACCCTGTCACCGGCACCGAGGTGGTGGACCTGGCGATCACCGGATGCCTGGCGTACTCGGCGTTCGGCATGCAGCGCGACCAGATGTTGATCTCCGATCGGGTGGAACTGCGGATCAGCGCGCGGATCGAGCTGGCAGGCTGATCCGGTGCGCGTGATCCAGATCAAGGCGTGTCCTGGCGCGATGGAGCAGGATGGCGACGTAGCCAGGAGGGCTCGCCATGCGCAGACCATTGACCCTGTGGATCGTCATCGCTGACAGCGAACACGCGCGCTTCGTGTATCCCGACCGCGACAACGTGTTGCGCACCATGCACGCGGTGGATGCCGCCTTCGCCCATCGGCGTGCGTCGGATATCGTCACGGATCGGCGCGGCCGGTCGTTCGAAGGCGCCTCGCCGGCACGTCACGGCGTGAGCGACCGCCACGATCCCCATTTTTTGGAGAAGCAGCGGTTTGCCCTGCTGATCGCCGAGCAGCTCAACGAGGCGTCGGACCGCGATGACTTCGATAAGCTGCTGCTGGTCGCGCCGCCCGACACGTTGCACGAGCTGCGGCAGGGGTTGGATGCCACGGCGGCGGAGAAGCTGGTCGGCAGCCTGGAGAAGGACCTCTGCAAGACACCGGACCACGAGCTATGGCCGCACCTGCGGCAGTGGGTCAGTCCGGAGCGCCACCCCGTCGCCTGGCCGCGTTGAGCTGCAGTTCCTCGGCTGCCGGCACCCGCGTCACCCGATGCGCCTGGATGATCGGCAGCACGTCGCGGGCGAAGCGGCGGATCTGCTCGAGGAACATCTCCTGCGGCATCGCGCCGCGGTTGAAGGCGACCTGCACGGTGTTGGCGCCGGTGTGGTCGGCCAGCGCCATAATGCGCTGCGCCACCTCCTGCGGCGTGCCCCATGGCAGGCGTTCCGCCAGCCGCGCCACATCCTCCATCGTGGTGTTGCGAAAGTCGGCGCGGGCGTGCTGCGCGGCGTGCAGGTTCTCCGGACGCACGTAGTCGGTTGACGCGTCCGAGGTGTAGCCGGCCTGGCGCTGCAGGCTGGTCTCGGTGAAGTTGCCGTGGCTGAACAGCGTGCGGTTGAAATACAGCAGATACGGCCCGCATTCCTGCACTGCCAGCGCCTTACTGTCGGCGACATAGACCGACACGCCGAGTGACAGGTGGTCTGGCGTGATCGCGTGGCCGCTCGCCGCCAGGCACTTTGCGTAGTAGCGGATGATGTCGTCCTGCAATCCGCCCGGCGCCAGTCCCGGCGTGATGCGGATGTTGTGCTTCGCGGCGAACTCGATGGATTCCTTGCTGCCGACGATCGGCATCCAGATCTCCGGATGCGGCTGCTGCACCGGGCGCGGCCACAGCGCGACGTCGCGGTATGACCAGAACTGGCCCCGGTAGGAGAAGACGTCCTCGGTCCAGGCGCGGGTGACGATGTCGTAGGCTTCCTCGAAGCGGGCGCGCGATTCCGACAGGGCGACGTTGTGCACCTGGTATTCGCGCGGAATGCCGCGGGCGAAGCCGGAGATCAGCCGGCCGTTCGACAGGCAGTCCAGCATCGCAAGCTCTTCCGCCAGGCGCAGCGGCTCGTGCAGCGGCAGCAGGTTGCCGTAGATCAGCAGTTTCACCCGTTTGGTGCGCTGCGCGGCCGACGCGGCCATCAGGTTGGGCGAGTTCATCAGCCCGTAGGGCGAGCAATGGTGCTCGTTGAAGCCAAGCCCGTCGTAGCCGAGGCGGTCGATCTCCTCCCAGGCGTCGAGGTGTTCGGCGTAGGTGCGAACGGCGATATCGGCCCTGAAATGCTGCGAGGACAGCGGGTAGGGCAGTTCGTTGCCGACCTTCAGGTGGTCGAGATGGTCACCGTAGGCGAGCAGGTCGAAGACGAAGACTTTCATGGCGGGTCGTTCCCCGGGCCTTGCTCACTTTGCCGCAACGTCCACCAGTTCAGGTGTGAAACCACCCGACTGCCGGCGCCATAGTCGCGCGTAGATGCCGTCCTGGGCGAGCAGTTCAGCATGCGTGCCGGATTCCGCGATGCGGCCATGGTCCAGAATCACAAGGCGATCCATCCGCGCGATGGTGGACAGCCGGTGCGCGATGGCGATCACCGTGCGGCCCTCCATCAGCCCGTCGAGCTGGCCCTGGATTGCCGCCTCCACCTCGGAATCCAGCGCCGATGTCGCCTCGTCCAGCACCAGGATCGGCGCATCCTTCAGGATCACCCGCGCCAGCGCCACGCGCTGCCGCTGGCCGCCCGACAGCTTCACGCCGCGCTCGCCGACATGCGCGTCGTAGCCGCTGCGGCCGTGCCAGTCCTCCAGGCCGAGGATGAACTCGTGCGCTTCTGCGCGGCGCGCGGCATCCTCGATCATCGCCTGCGTCGCCTGCGGCCTGCCGTAGCGGATGTTGTCCTTGATCGAGCGATGCAGCAGCGAGGTGTCCTGCGTCACCATAGCGATTTGCGTGCGCAGGCTCTCCTGCGTGACCGTGGCGATGTCCTGGCCGTCGATCAGGATGCGGCCGCGCTCGGGGTCGTAGAAATGCAGCAGCAGGTTCACCAGGGTGGACTTGCCGGCGCCCGACGGACCGACCAGTCCCACGCGTTCGCCCGGCGCGATGTGCAGGTCGATGCCATGCAGCACGCCGCCGCGATCGCCCAGGCGCCGCACCCGGCCGTAATCGAAATGCACCGCCTCGAAGCGGATCTCGCCGTGCGTCACCTGGAGTTCGCGCGCGTCGGGCGGATCCGGCATCTGCCGCTCCACCGCGATCGAGCGCATGCCGTCCTGCACCGTGCCGATGTTCTCGAAGATCGAGGTGACGCTGCGCGCCACCCAGCCGGCCATGTTGGTGATCTGCCAGGACAGCGGCAGCACCATCGCCACCGACCCGAGCGAGATGCGCCCGACGCTCCATTGCCAGATCGCCAGCGAGGCGGTGGCAACGATCAGCGTCGCGTTCATCACCGCGAGCAGCACGATGTAGCCGGTGATCATCCGGGTCTGGTCGCGGAAGGCGCTGGTGTGCAGGTCGATCGACTCGCGCACGAACGCATCCTCGTCGCGCGCGCGGGAGAACAGCTTCACCGTCAGTATGTTGGTGTAGCTGTCCACCACGCGGCCGGTCAGCATCGAGCGCATTTCCGACACATGGCGCGAGCGTTCGCGCAGCCGCGGCACGAAGTAGAGCAGGATGCCGGCATAGCCGCAGAACCACAGCAGGATCGGCGGCGTCAGGCGCCAGTCGGTGGAGGCCAGCAGCACCAGCGCGCTGCTGCCATAGACCACGATGTACCAGGCGGCGTCGAACGCCATCACCAGGCTTTCGCGAACCGACGGGCCGGTCTGCAGCACGCGGTTGGCGATGCGTCCGGCGAAATCGTTCTGGAAGAACGTCCAGCTCTGCCGCACCACGTGCCAGTGGTTCTGCCACCGGATCATGTTGGACAGGCCGGGATTGACGATCTGGTTGACCAGCACGACGTGGCCGAACAGCATCAGCGGCCGGGCTATCAGCATCACCACGGCCATCAGGAGCAGTTGCGGCCAGGCCTCGCGCAGCAGGTTTTCCGGCTTATGGGTGGAGACCAGGCCGACGACACGGCCGATGAACGCGGGGATGGTGACATCCAGCATGGCGATCGCCCCGCCGAACACGAACAGCGCAACGACGAGGGGCCGGACCTGGCGGATGAACTGCCAGTAGAACGGCCACAACCCCTCGGTCGGCGGTGGTTCCGGCGACCGTGCGGTGGGATCCAGCAGGGCTTCGAAGTAGCGCAGCATGGTGCTGGGCGGACTCCATGGAGTGCCCGCGCCAGGCGTGGCCGCGCGGGGCGGGATGGGTAATGCCCGGCGGACGATCAGTCAACGAACCGGTGAGGGGCGGTGTCTCATCGGCGTCTCAGGGTTCTGTGGGTGAGACGTGACGCCGGTCAAGGGTTCGCACCGAGGGCCAGGGAGAGGGCACCCAGAGAGCCACCGAGCCGGCAGCAGGTGGACGCTTCGCGCGCGATGATTCGGCAACACGGCGCTGATCGGGCTGCCGACGGTAGTGGTCCTCATCTGTCGAGCATATCGTCGGGCCAACGCCGCGCGCTGTGAAGCACGCGGAGGACGCGAACTGTATCGCCAATAATCCAGTAAGCCACGATGTAGGGCGTGCGGGTAATGACCATTTCGCGCGTGCCATTGATGCGACCGGGGCGGCCGCTTCTCGGCAGCCGCAGCAGACGATTTACCCGGTCGCTTATCCGTTGATCGACGGCAACCGCAGTGCGCGGGTTGTCTGCCGCAATGGTATCGAAGATCGTTTCGCGGTCCGCCAATGCCTACGCGGACCACTCGCGCTTCACGCTCGATGCCTGGCCGCCTTGCGAAGCGCCGTGCGCCGCTTGGCAAATCGTGCTTCCACCGTGTCATGCGGAACCGCTGGACGGGGATCGTCGAGGGCCTGCTGTACCTTCGCGCGGAACCACGCGTCGTACGCGGCAGGATCGGTCGTCAGGGGGAACGGCAGCGCTCCTTCGTTGGCAATCCGCGTCAGCAGGATGCGCACGGCGTCGGATACGGTCAGCCCCATGGCATCCAGCACCGTCGCGGCGCGTTCCTTCAACGCAGGGTCAATGCGGGTTTGCACCAAGGCGGTTGCAGGCATCGCCGGCGCTCCTGGCTCGCTGTCATCCTACAATGTAATTCAGTTGCATGACAATAGCAATGCGCCACTCGACACAGGGCTGTTCCGGGGAAGTCAGGCCGCGGGTCAGCGCTGTTGCTGCCATGCGGCCCGCATGCTCCACCCCTGACCTGAGCGCTTACCACTCCGACTCCCGGGGCCCCACCATGGCCCTCCATTTCTGCCTCCATGTTGCAATTGCGCACGCACCCGCCGGCACCGGATTGCGGAACCGGAGTTGGGTCAACCTTCCCACCCCCGCTCCCCCAGCCTAAACTCCCATCCAACGCACCACCTGGAGCAGGTCCATGTCCCAATCCGGTCTCGCCGCGTCCCCCACGGTAACCTGGCCGTCGAACGGCATCAGCGAGGTGCCCTTCCGGCTTTACACCGACCCCGAGCAGTACGCCCGCGAGCAGGAGCGCCTGTTCAAGGGACCCACCTGGAACTACCTCTGCCTCGCGGTGGAACTCGGCAAACCAGGCGACTACGTCGCCACCACCATCGGCGAAACCGCGGTCATCGTCGTGCGCGACGGGGCCGGTGCGATCAACGCGTTCGTCAACCGCTGCGCCCATCGCGGCAACCTGCTGTGCATCGAGCGCGCCGGCAGCACCAGCGAATTCTCCTGCATCTACCACGGCTGGACCTACGACCTTGCCGGCCAGCTCACCGGCGTCGCGTTCGAGCACGGCGTGAAGCGCCAGGGCGGCATGCCGGCGGAATTCCGCAAGGAGGAGCACCGCCTGCAGCGCCTGCGCGTGTCCGAACTCGGCGGTCTGGTGTTCGGCACGTTCAGCGAAGCCACGCCGGATCTGGAGACGTATCTCGGACCCGACGTCACGCGCGGCCTGCTGCGCGTGATGAACCGCACGCCGGTGCTGCTCGGCCGCAGCACGCAGGCGATGCCGAACAACTGGAAACTGTACTTCGAGAACGTGAAGGACACCTACCACGCCTCGATCCTGCATCTGTTCCTGACGACGTTCCGCATCAACCGGCTCAGCATGCCGGGCGGCATCTATATCGATCGACAGGGCGGCAACCACTACAGCTACGCCAAGCTCGACTACGCGGCCGAGGATGCCGACTACAAGGCAGCGGCGTTGCGCGCGGACAGCGAGTTCCAGCTGCAGGACCGCTCGGTGGTGGAATCGATCGACGAGTACGGCGACGGCGTGTCGGTGCAGATCCTCACGGTATTCCCCGGCATGGTGCTGCAGCAGGTGCGCAACACCATCGCCGTGCGGGTGATCCGGCCGCGCGGCGTGGACAAGGCCGAACTGGAATGGATCCATCTCGGCTTCGACACCGACGATGAGGCGATGACCGAACGCCGGCTGCGCCAGGGCAACCTGATCGGCGCGGCGGGCTATATCTCGATGGAGGACGGCTGCGTCGGCGGCTTCGTGCAGCGTGCGCTGCAGTACAACGACGCCGGCGCCGGGCTGGTGATGATGGGCGGCCACGAGGCGGAGTCGCAGGACTTCCGCGCCTCCGAGGCGGCGATCCGCGGCTTCTGGAAACATTACCGCACGCTGATGGGCGAATGACCGATGGACGACATCGCCATCCGCCTCGGCGTGCATGAGCTGATCGGCGACTACGCGGAACGCATCGACGAGGACCGGCTGGAGGAATGGCCGGAATTGTTCGCCGATCCGTGCCGCTACCTGATCATCAGCCGCGCCAACCACGAGGCGGGGATGCGGCAGGGCGTGATCTACGCCGCGTCGCGCGGTATGCTGCTGGACCGCGTGTTCTCCATCCGCCGCGCCAACATCTTCGAGCCGCATCGCTACCGCCATGTCGTCGGGCCGATCCGGCTAAAGGCGGTGGAGGGCAGCGTGGCGGTGGTGCAGTCGAATTTCCTGGCAGTGCGGATCATGCACGACGGCGCCACGACGCTGTTCGCCAGCGGGCGCTACCTGGACCGCATCGACATCGCCGCGACGCCCTTCCGCTTCAGCGAACGGGTGGTCGTGCTGGACAGCGACAAGATCGACACCCTGCTGGCGATCCCGCTGTAGCCCCCTCCCGCAGGTGGAGGCGGAGTGTTAAGTGCGGGCATCATGCCGATCGCCACCCGCACGGTCTCGGACGACGAAGCCGATATCCGACTGGATCGCTGGTTCCGTCGCCACTTCCCGGGCCTGACCCAGGGCGCGATCCAGAAACTGTGCCGCACCGGCCAGATCCGTGTCGATGGCCATCGCGCCGAGGCGGCCACGCGGCTTTCCACCGGGCAGGCGATCCGCATCCCGCCGCTGCCCGCCGCACCGGCGCCCGCAGTGCCGCGCCCCGAGGTCGATCCGCTCGCGGCGCGCGACCTGCAGAAGCTGGTGCTGTATCGCGACGACAGCGTGCTGGTGATCAACAAGCCGCACGGCATGCCGGTGCAGGGCGGCCCCGGCATCACCCACCACCTGGACGCGCTGCTCGACGCGCTGCGCTTCGGCTCCAACGAACGCCCGCGCCTGGTGCATCGGCTCGATCGCGATACCTCCGGCGTGCTGCTGCTGGCGCGCACGCCAGGCAGCGCGGCGAAGCTGGCGGCGCTGTTCCGCAGCCGCGACGTGGAGAAGACCTATTGGGCCGTGGTCGCGCGCCGCCCGATCCCATCCGAAGGCCGCATCGACCTGCCGCTGAAGCGGATCGGCGGCGCGCGTGGCGAACGCACCGCGCCGGCCGAGCGCGACGACAAGGAGGCAGCGCGCGCCATCACCGACTACCGCACGCTCGACCATGCCGGCCAGAAACTCGCATGGCTGGAACTGCAGCCGCTGACCGGGCGCACGCACCAGCTTCGGGTGCACTGCGTGGCGCTTGGCGCGCCGATCCTGGGCGACGTGAAGTATGCCCGTCCGGACCAGAACAACGCCTTCGCCGCCACCGTCGAAGGCCTCTCAAGCGAACTTCACTTGCACGCCCGCGCGCTTCGGTTGCCCCATCCTGCCGGCGGTACCTTGCTGGTGGAGGCAGACATACCGCCCCACATGCTACAGACGTTTCGCACTCTCGGGTTCCATGCGCCGCCGGCGCGTCCGGCGGAGCGACGGTGAGGAGACCACAACACGATGGCATTGCGGCAGGCATGGCGACGGGTTCCGCGTCCGGCGCGCATCGGTCTCTGGTCGCTCGCCGCCATCGTGGGCCTGGTCATCATCGGCGGCGGCATCTTCCTCGCCACCTTCGATCCTGACAGCCTGAAGCCGCGCATCATCGCGGCGGTGAAGCAGCAGACCGGACGTGACCTGACCCTGCAGGGCGGTCTCCACCTGCAATTGTCGCTGCAGCCGACGCTGACCGTACAGGGCGTCAGTTTCGCCAATCCGCCGGGCTTCTCGCGCCCGCAGATGGCCACGCTGGAGCGGCTGGACCTGACGCTGGCGCTGCTACCGCTGCTCAGCCACCAGGTCGAGATCGACCGGCTGGTGCTGGTGAAGCCCGACATCCTGCTGGAGACCGACGCGAAGGGCCAACCCAACTGGCAGTTCACCAAGCCGGGCGAGGCGCCGCCGCAGCCGGCCGCCAGCGGGGAAGGCGGGAAGACCGCAACGCGCATCACGGTGGCCGATGTGCGCATCCAGGATGGCACGGTGGCGCTGCGTGACGGCGCGACAGGACGACGCACCACCACCCTCGGCGTGAAAAGCCTGGAAGCCAGCGCGCCGTCGCCGGACGCCAACCTGCACGTCGCCGGCGATGCCAGCTTCAACGGCGCGCCGTTCACGCTCGCGGCCGATATCGGCCCGCTGAGCCGATTGCAGGAGCCGAAGGCCGACAGCGCCTGGCCGGTGCAGCTGACGATGGCGGCGGCGGGGGCGAAACTGACGGTTGACGGCACCCTGAAGGACCCGACGCAGGGCAAGGGCTATGTGCTCAAGGTCGCCGCCACCGTGCCGGACCTTGCCGCGCTGTCGGTGTTCGCGCCCGGCCAGAAGCTGCCGCCGCTGCACGATGTCGCCGTCACGGCGCAGATCGCCGACGCCGGCGCACCGTTGCCGCAGATCTCCGGACTGACGCTGCATGTCGGCGCGTCGGACCTGACGACGATGATGGCCGGCCTCAAGCTGGACAAGCTGGACGTCAGCGCGGCGCAGCTCGACCAGCCGGTGCAGGTCGCCGGCCAGGGCAGTTTCGCCAATACGCCTGCGACGCTGTCCGGCACTGTCGGCGCGCCGGCTTCCCTGCTGTCCGGTGGTGGCGCGGCCAAACCGATACCGCTCGACTTCAATCTGCAGGCGGCCGGATCCAGCGTGTCGGTGAAGGGCCAGGTGCTGTCCGGCGCCGGCGGGCGGCCGTCGGTGCAGGCGGAAGTGAAGTCCGACATGATCGACGCCGACCAATTGCGTGCACTGGTCGCCAAAGCACCAGGCGGTCCCGCCGGTTCCACCGGGTCGCCTGCCGCGGCGCCTGCCGGGTCGCCTGCTGCACCGGCATCGCCCAGGCCGGCGTCGACGGGCCGGGTGATCCCCGATACGCCGATCCCGTTCGGCCTGCTGCGCCCGGCCGACGCCGACCTCACGCTGGCCATTGCCACGCTGAAGGCAGGCGGCGCGCAGTACCGCTCGATCGCGCTGCACCTCGGGCTGCACGACGGCAAGCTGCGGCTGGACCCATTTTCGGCCGAACTGCCGGAGGGCCATCTCGACGGATCGCTGACCGCGGACGCCGCACAGGCCGAGCCCCCGGTTGCGGTTAAGCTGCGGGCACCGAGCCTGGCGCTGCAGCCGCTGCTCGCGGCCATCGGCGAGCCCGCCTACGCTACCGGCTCACTGGAGATCTACGCCGACCTGCGCGGCGCCGGCACCACCCCGCACGCCATCGCGTCGAACCTGGACGGCTCTCTCGGCCTGGCCCTGGTCAACGGCACCGTGGACAACCGCCTGTTCGGCAGCACACTCGGCTCGGTCCTGCGTGAG
>DATAPW010000344.1:0-5293 GCA_036265005.1 Acetobacteraceae bacterium
GGATGGACGGGTGCGAGTCGACACCGTCCAAGTGGCACCCGAGGTGTCGGGCACGGTCGTTTCGTTAGCTATCAAGGACACCCAGTTCCTGCACAAGGGCGACGTCCTGTTTCAGATCGATCCCCGCAGCTACGGGAACAAACTCAAGCAGGCGATTGGACGGCTGGCGCAGGCCCAGGCACAGGCAAGCTATCTGGAAGCGGAGGCGGCGCGTCGGTCCCACCTGTCGGACCTCTCCGTGTCCGCTGAACAGCGGCAGAACGCCATCGGAATCGCCCAGGCCGCCAACGATGCGGTGGTGGAGGCAACCGGCTCCCTCGATCAGGCGAGGCTCGACCTGGAGCGCACCACCATCCGTTCACCGGTGAATGGCTGGATCTCGGATTTGATCCTGCAACAAGGAGGCTTCGCCGCGGCCGGCACGCCGGCGGTGACGCTCGTGAATGCGGACAGCTTCCGGGTGGTCGGGTATTTCGAGGAAACCCAGCTGCCGCGCATCCGGGTCGGCAACAGCGCGCGGATGGTGCTGATGGCCTATCCAGACCTGCCGGCGTGGGGGCATGTCGCGGGGTCTGCCCACGGCATCAGCATTGCGGACGCTGCGCCGGGCGTGCAAGGCCTTGCTTCGGTGAACCCGGTTTTCACGTGGGTGCGCCTTGCGCAACGCATTCCGATCCGGGTGGAGCTGGACGACGTACCATGCCCGATCGTGCTGTCAGCCGGCATGACCGCGACCGTCTCGATCCAGGACGGATCGGAGGGACAAGCCGATGTTCATCGCCAGTCAGGTGCACGGCGCGGATCGGATGCAGCCCAAGCGTGCGACCAACCCGGCCGGAACTGAGGTGGACCCGCCGGTCTGGACAGTTTGGCGGCGGAGTTAAGCTTGGTCCTGGTTTGTCATCAGGCCGCCAGTCTCTCCATTCCAGCCACACCGTATGCCTCGTCGGGCGTTTGCCCGGCCAGCGTCGAATGAGGCCTTCGGCTGTTGTAGTAGCCGATCCACCGCGACAGCCCGGCGCGCAGCTGCGAGGCGGTCTCGAACGCGTGCAGATAGACGCACTCGTATTTCAGGCTGCGCCAGAGCCGTTCAATGAACACATTGTCCATCCAGCGCCCGCGGCCGTCCATCGAGATGCGCACATTCGCCGCCACCAGCACGTCGGTGAAGTCCGATGACGTGAACTGGCTTCCTTGGTCGGTGTTGAAGATCGCCGGGCGGCCGAACCGTGCCAAGGCCTCGTTCAAGGCGTCGACGCAGAACGCCACGTCCATGGTGTTCGACACGCGCCATGACAGCACCTTGCGCGTGGCCCAGTCCATCACCGCGGCCAGGTAGAGAAACCCCCGGCGCATCGGGATATACGTGATGTCGGCGCACCAGACCTGATTCGGCTGGCTCACCACCAGATCTCGCAACAAATAGGGATAAATCCGGTGCTCCGGGTGCGGTAGCGTCGTGCGCGGCCGCTGGTAGATCGGCGCCAGCCCCATCAGCGCCATCAGGCGTCGGACCCGCTTGCGGCCGACCTCATGGCCATCGCGCCGCAGATGTCGGACCATCTGCCGAGAGCCGTACCACGGCGTCTCGAGGAATTGCGCGTCGATCAGACGCATCAACGCCAGATTCTCCGCACTCTCGCCCACGGGCTGATAGTAGAAAGTTGATCGGTTGAGCGACAGCAGCTCGCACTGGCGGACAATGGACAAGTCCTCGCGACCCGCCTCAACAGACGAGCGTCTCCGTTCGATGCTCATCGACCGGAGACCTTCGCCAAAAAATCCCGCTCCACCACCAATTGTCCAATCTTGGCGTGCAGTTTTTCCAGCTCTCCTTCCCGGATGCCCTCTTTGGCCTCCGTCTTGACTGCGAATAACGATGCCAGACCATCCACCGCCTGGCGCTTCCATTCGCTGACCATCGTCTGATGCACGCCATGCTTCGTCGCCAGCTGCGCCGTCGTCAGCTCACCACGCAGCGCTTCCAGAGCGACTTTCGCCTTGAAATCCGCCGAATACCGCTTCCGCTTGCCCGTCATCGGGTCCGTCCTTCACAGGGGCGAACCAAGCTTAACCACCTGTCCAAATTCCCGGGGCCACCTCAACTTTCGTACGCCTGGCGGCGCCCGAAACTCTTCACGCAAGCGGAATGGCCGATTCGGAATGCACAACGGCGACAAGCAGACGTTCGCTGTTGGACGATATCGACCGCAGGTGGCGCTGCAGCATCGGCGAATACGGACCTGCGATCGGAAGGTATCATGTCGGTGCGCGAACATGTGGTTGCTGCCGCAGTTCGCCCGCGGGCCGCGATCGCTTCGGCCATTTCAGCCGCAGCCTGTCCACCTCGTCCGACCGCAGCGTCAGGATCGCCTCGCGCACGATACCAAATGCCGGCGGCTCCGCCCGGCCACGTCTTTGTATAAGGCCAAGCGTTCGAAGGAGCGGCGGATCCAGTGGCCGCACGACGACGCTGTTCGCCGGCGGGCCTTGGCTCATCGCGGGGCCGGGAACGATCGACATGCCCAGCCCGGCGGCGACCGCGCTCTTGATCGCCTCGATGTTGTCGAACTCCAACGCGGGCTTCGCTCCGACGCCACCAGCCTGCAGCCAGGCGCGACTCAGTTGGCGGTGTGGCACACGCTGATACTCGAGGATCAGCGTACGCTGCGCGACATCAGCAGGCGTTACCTTCGCCGGAATGGTATCATCGGAGGCGGGCAGGATCGCGACCATCGGATCAGTGCGCACGGGCACCGCATCGAGGTCCGATGCTTCGACCGGCAGCGCAGTGAGTCCCAGGTCGATCTCGTTGGACAACAGCGCCTGGGATATGCTGTGCGTTGTGCCGGTGGTCACGGTGATCTCAATGTCAGGATAGGCGTCGCGCAGTTTTTGCAGCACCGGCGGCAGCAGGAAGGCGAGTGCCGTCGGTCCGGCACCGATCCTCACGTGGCCGGCGGTACCAACCTTGTGATGGCGCACTGCCGCCAGAGCATGGTCCACCTCCGCCATGATTCGTCCGCCATGCATGATCAATTCGCTGCCGGCTGGCGTGGCGAATGCGCGCTTGCCGATGCGTTCGACAAGCTGCAGGCCGCAGCGATTTTCCAATTCACGGATTTGCTGGCTGATTGCCGGTTGCGTCAGATGTAGGCGCTTCGCCGCCTCGGTGAAGCTGCCGAGTTCGACGACCTCAATCAATGTGCGCAGCTGGTCGAGGTTGAGGTTCCGCATGATAAGCCAAGCTTATCAGAACGATCACAACAATCAACTTGCCTAACCCGCATTGCGCCGCAATAAGGCGGAGGCGCAGACAGGGCAGACACATCCGCCCGGAAATCTCGCAAACCCTGTCAGTGGGAGTGTGATCCTCAGCGCGTCCGCACCCGCTGAGTCCGGCTTCTGGCGGGGCGGATGCCGGAAAGGAGCGGTTCACGCAGCCGAACTCCTCTCGCTGGCTGCCACGCTGCTTGGATCAAGGAGGCGCTGGTCGTGGATGATCTCTCGCAGCGACCAGGTAATTTGGTGGCCGAATACACTGGCGCCGCTGCCGGGCGGGATTACGACTTCTGGCGCGAAGGTGTTTGCCGCAATTTCTGCCGGGTCGACGCCGAACCGAGCGCCGGCAGTCAGATATTCTGCAAGATCGAGATCACCCAGGTCGGTTCGCTGGCTCTCGCCACGACCAGTGGCAGATCCGGCCGGTTCGTGCGTTCCCGTGATCTGCTGTCTGACTCCTGCGACGATTTTGTGCTCTTCGCTGCCACCTCCGGCGACATACTCGTGGTTCGCGAGCGCCGCGCCGTCGAGCTGCAGCAGTCGCAGATGTGGCTGACGGACCTGACCGTTGAAGGCGCGGTCGCGTTCAACAATGGCAACCAGTTTGCGACGATCCGCATCCCGCGACGCGAACTGCTCGCGATCTGTCCCGACGCAGAGAGCAGGCTGGCCGAGCCTCTCGTTGCCAGTCCGGGGATCCGCGACGTCATCGTACGTTACTATGCGCTGGCGGCAGACCTCGCCACATCGCTGGACCCGATTGGCCAGCAAATGACGGCGCGGCACATGGTTGACCTGGTCGCACTGCTGCTTCGCACCGGTCGGGACGAGACGCAGCTGGCCACGCATCGGGGGTATTCCGAAGCGCGTCAGCGCCTCGTTCAGGCTGAGGTGCTCGATCGTCTCAATGAGAGCAGCCTGACTATCGGATCGATCGCCCGGTCTCTCGGCCTCAGCGCAAAGCAGGTGCAACGGCTGTTCGAGCGCTCCGGCATGACGTTCGCTGAGTTCGTGCTGGAGCAACGTCTGCTTGCGGCGCGCCGGCTGTTGTCCGGTGCCGACGGCCGCCGTGGCAAGATCGGCATGGTTGCCTATAGCGTCGGCTTCGGCGACCTGTCGTACTTCAACCGGACGTTTCGAGGGCGTTTCGGCGTGACACCCTCCGAATGGCGGGACGCTCAGCCGGCGTTTTCCTGACGACCCGAGCAGCAGCAATGTAGGCCATCGCCGCCCGGCGCTAGCTGCAGGGCGGCGATAGAGCACGCGCGGCGCCGCACAGGCGAAGGCAACGCGGTGTCCCGCCAGGCAATACGATTGTCCGCCTGGTCCAAGACGGCACCCACCGAAATCGGGTTTATGCGCCTCGTATCCGGGGCCTGTCCCTTGCCAGCTTTCGATCCGCTCAACCGGTCCTCGGATGCCCGGTCAAACCACTCAGGGCAGGCAAGGGTATCCGTCAGTTCGTCAACCCAATGGAGGTCCAATATGGACATGCACACCACAACGACCGAAGCACCCGCCGCGAAAGCGCCGCCTGTTCCACGAAATGGCGTCGATACGCCGAAACTCTTTGCGACGATCGGCGCCGTTGCTTCACAGCCGGCGATCGCGCAGTTCTGCTTTCGCGCGCAGAGCAAATGGGAAGGTGGTACGCAGTCGCGCACGACAATTGCAGGATTCTACGGCGTCGGCGCCGAGATGCAGCATGACACGCCGTTCCAGGCCCTCGCTGATCACCCGAAGGTATTGTGCGGCGAGGACAATGCACCGGCGCCGGTCGAATGGGTGCTGCATGCTCTCGCCGCGTGCCTCACCGCGGGGATCGCGAATATCTCCGCGGCCCGCGGCGTCAACCTTCACTCGGTGGAATGCAACGTCGAAGGCGATATCGATCTGCAGGGTATCCTCGGTCTGTCGAACAAGGTCCGCAACGGCTTCCAGGCGATCCGGGTCGATTACAAGGTCAAGGGCGATGCAGCCGAGGAGAAGCTCCGCCAGATCGTCGATCAGG
>DATAPW010000345.1:0-1660 GCA_036265005.1 Acetobacteraceae bacterium
CGGTTCCGTCAAACGGCCTTGCTGCTCGAGCCAGTAGTCGCTTTCCTGTTCCAGTTCCCGGACCGTCTGGGCCGCAAAGAACTCGCGCGTCACACGGTGTTTGGTCAACTCCCAGGTGACAGCCTTCGCACCGTTCTCACAAAAATCAAATGAGCTGGTGTGCCGCGGGTCAGGCCATGCGCAACCGGGGCAGTCAAAGCCATCCGGCTGGTTCATCGACAGCAGCGCTCTGGTGCCTCTGATCTCGACGCTTTGCTCGCGCAGCGCCCTCGCAGTCGCCCGCAACGCACCCCAGCCGCCGGCCGGCGGATTGTATGGCGCGAACACGGGCTTTTCGGCCAACTCATTAGGAATATTGGCCGCAGAGGGAGGGGAAGGAGGTTGCTCGGTCATTTTCGCTCCATTGGCAATCGCAATACTGTCTCTCCGCCCTTGGACCTCCCAGAACGGCCCGTCATTGGGCGCGCGCGATCTCGTCGTGAGTCGACACGGGGGCCATCGCCTCGAATACGCCGTCGCGTCGGACGAGCGCATGGAAGAGCGCCGCCGCGACATGCAAAAGGACCAGGGCAAAGAACACGAAAGCAAAGTAGAAGTGGGCGTTCCAGAGCAAGGTATGCAGGCTGTCGCTCTGCGGTAAGATCGCTGGAAGGTACACGCCTCCGAACAGGACGACCGGGTAGGCGGCCGCCGACAGCATCCCCCAGCCGAGCAACGGCATGCCGATCATTAGGACGTAGAGTGCGTAATGCGACAGCTGGGCTGCGAGCTTCATCGGCTCGGGCAGGTCGGCCGGCAGCGGCGGCGTGCCGTAGCGCAGGCGCACCCCGAGGCGGATCAGCGCGAGGACCAGAATTGCGATCCCGAGCGGTTTGTGAATCGACACGAGGGTCAGATATTTCGGCATGACGGTAGACACCATGCCCACGCCGATGAACAGCATGGCCAGGATGCACACCGCCATGAGCCAGTGCAGCAGGCGCTGGAGTGGGGTAAAGCGCTGGCGGGTCCCGATCATGGCTTGGCATCCGTCGCCGTTCGCGGATAGTCCTTGGCCTCCGCCGTGCGAAGATCGTATGACCTCGCATACGCAGCCGACCGCGCGGCCGGGAACGGGTCGTCCGAGGTCCGCATGCCAGAAGGCAGGACGGTCGGATCAAAGTTGATGTCGCGGCAAGGACCGTCCCGATCCGGTTCGATCTGCTGCACCGTAAGTGTGCCGACCTCAATGGCGCGGCGGTCTTCGGGCCACGCCTTGCTCGGGTCCGCGGTGGGATCGCCCGGATTGGCGACGGTCACCACCATGGTCCAGCGCTGCGGCCCGCCGCGGACCCGCTGGGTGATCTCTTGCTCGAGGAAGTCGGGGCCACGCTTCGCGAGATCATCCTGCGAGATCGGGACCGGTTGCGCCGCCGGCAGCAGCGACCATCGTACCGTCTTCTCCGCGCCGGAACTGTCGGTGAAGACAAAGCTATTGAGACTGTTGAACCGCTCTTCGGCGTAACTGCCGGTCCACGGCGCGCTCTTGGCCCAGGCACCGAACGCCGCAATCTCGGGATGCGCGCCGGCGAATGTCTTCATCACGTCAGGGTCCTTGCTCGCCGAGGCGAGCAGCAGCTCGTAAAAGGCTTGCGGCGTCGACACCGCAAAGAATGGCGGG
>DATAPW010000346.1:0-7326 GCA_036265005.1 Acetobacteraceae bacterium
GCCATGACAGTCGGCGAGACGTATGGGTCATCATCAATGAGGTTTGGTATTAGGCACCGGCACCGCGCGGCTTCCCACCGCGATACGGACCGCGCCTGAGGCAGTCAGGGAAACACCGCCGGCGAAACATCGAGACGTCGCGCCAGCGCCTTGGGCGGCGACGGCACTTCTCCGTCCATTGCGATGGAGATCTCTAGCAACAAGTCCGCAGCCATTCCGCCGGAAATAGCAGAAACCATATGCTCGGACCCTCGATTATTTCGCGCAGGCTCAAAGCCTATCTACCGGCTATCGCAGATCAAGCGATGGAACAGAAGAAGGCCCCACCCAAAAAGCGAGGCCCTCCCTTGGAGAAGAGACCATGAAGACCATGCTTCTTGCCGCCGCAGCGGCGCTCAGTCTTGGTGTCGGTTCGGCGTATGCCAACGAGAGCGGTGCACAGGCCGGCGGCTACGTTTATCCCAACTACCAGTTTCCGACGCATAATGCTCCGCCCGCAGCGGCGGCGCAGAATGGCCAGGGGATCGGCGCCTACGTGACCAACTCGAGCCACGGCACGTGGCTGTTCCCGCCCAACCAGAATCAGGGCAACGGCAGCTAACGCCGACGCGCAACTATTCCGGCCCGGCCGGTTGCCGGTGCCTTGGAACAGCGAGAGAGGGCCGGCACAACTGCCGGCCTTTCTCGTTTTAGTGTGACTCTCTCTCCTGAAACTCGGCCCCGGACCTTGTGCCGGGGTTCTTTTTCGGCGGCCATCGCATCCCGGATCAGCGCAATCTTGCGCACCGGTCACGACCGAGGGCATTCACGCCATCAGAGCACGTCAGACCGTTATCGGGCTGACTGGAGTTCGCCACCCATAGTCATTGGGAGGAGCGCAGCGACGCGGCAATCTCCGTTAGCTTTGTGCGCGCACAACTGGATGGGGATTGCCGGGTCGCTGCGCTCCCCGCAATGACAAATGAACGCAGTCAGCCCGAAATGCTCCAGCGATCAGGCCGCGGCCTTGCGGTTCAGCTCCAGCCTGGCATCGACCAGCGCCACCGTCTCGTCCAGCACGCTGTTGCGCATGCCGCGCTGCGCGCCGATGCTCTGCACCAGCCGGTCCACCCGCTCGATGTTCGGCGCGCCGGCGAACAGCGCGCGCGCCGCAGAGGA
This sequence comes from Acetobacteraceae bacterium, assembly GCA_036265005.1. GTDB lineage: Bacteria > Pseudomonadota > Alphaproteobacteria > Acetobacterales > Acetobacteraceae > JAMXLO01. The sequence continues at coordinate 1,159 of DATAPW010000346.1, forward strand.
TGGCCGGATCAGCCCATTCGCCGCCGCGGCGTATTTTTCGAACGGCACCAGATCGTCCGGCGACGCGCCGAGCATGACGCACAGTTCACGCACCCAGTCGTAGATGCGGTTGGACGCCTCGAGGTCGGTGTGCACCGCCTCCTTGATCGACACCGCCGCGTCCTTTCGTACGCAGCGATAATTGCCGGTGCACAGCATCGCCCACTTGGCCAGCGGCACGAAGATCGACTCGTGCACCTTCAGTTTCACCGGCAGGTCGATCTGCGCATCGCCGGCATTGAAGCGGATCGCTTCGATCTCGCGCTGGAACTGCCGCATGATGTTGGTGGATGCTTCCGAGTCGAAGCGTGCCGCCTTGAAGTTGGTCGGCAGCGTCACCGTCAGCACATTGATCTTGTCGTCCGGCATGCGGATCGCCTGTGGGTCCGGGCTGCACAGCGTCAGGCAGCCGGGATCGAAGTTCGCCCAGACGCTCGCGTCGGTGAAGCAGTTCGACAGCGCGTCGGTGTTCAGGCCGGGGATGCGCTTCAGGTAGGGCAGCGGCGGCATGTTCATGATCGACATGCAGGGCTTTTTCGACTTCGCCACTGCGTCGAGCAGTTCGCGAACGCCGGGCGAGCGGTACTGCGGCTCCTGCATCGCCAGCGCCACGAGGTCGTAGTCGGCCGGGTTGATTCCCGTGGGGCCGGCGGCGGTCACCTTGCCTGGCAGCTTGCGCGAGTCGATCTCGACCGGTGCGCTGCGGCCCTTGATCGGCATGCGCACGCGGATGCCATCGCTGTTGATCGCCTCTACCTCGGCGGGGAGGCAAATGAGCGTCACCTTATGTCCCGCGAACAGCAGTTTGCTTGCCAGCAGCGACCCGTAGGACGCGCCCATGATCAACACATTATATGTGGCCACTGAACGTTTACTCCCTCGTCTGTAGCGAAACGGCATGGACCGCCGTTCCCCGTCGCGACGGTACTCGCGCCCGCCGTGGCAGGCAGTCTGACACAGGCCGGCGGTCCGGGAAATGCCGCGTCGGCCGGATCACCGCACCTCGACCAGCTCCAGGGCTTCTCTGCTCGGTCCCTCGATCATCACGGCCCGCGTGTCGCCGAGGCGATAAGGCTCCGCCAGGAACGTCACGCCTTCGCCACGCAGCTTGGCGGTCCAGGCGTCGAGGTCGTTGACGCTCAGCGCGATGTGGTCCTGCAACTGCCCGAGCGGACTGGCCAGCTTTTCGTCACCCTGGTTGGCATACCAGGTCAGCACCACGTCGCCGAATTCGACGCCGGCACGCGGCACGCGGAACATCCCCTCGCGATTGAGCGCCGGCCAGGAGCGATCCGTGCCGCGCGGCACCTTGCAATCGGCTTCGGTCGGCGGCGCTCCGGCAAAACCGGCGCGCACCGGTGCGTTCAGGTGCTTCTGGTACCACAGCAACGCGCATAGCGGCTCCTCCTGCCAGAGATGCACGTGGTTGAAGCGTTCCGCCGGATAGTTCCCGGCATACTCGACCAGCGCATTGTCCGGCCCCGCCATGTAGGCGAACCCGCCTCCGCCCGGCGGCTGCACGCCCTTGCTGCGCGCTTCGGCGATCTGCGCCCTGGTCAGGCCGAGCACGCCGCCGACATTCGGCCACGTGTCGCTGCTGACCAGCACGGAACCGCCTTCGTCGGTGGTGTACAGCGGCAGCAGTTCGACCTCGTCGCGGCCCTGATAGGTCGCCAGGCTGTTGCGCACGTCGGTGACGTGCCAGCCGAAATGCCAGATCGCGCTCTGCGGCTTATTCGCCGGTGGCGTGGCGACCCTGGTGAACAGCAGCATGACGTTGTTGGGTGACAACAATGCCGGGAAGCCGCCCCACTCGCCCCTGCTGCAACTGGCGAACTGCCGCACGTACCAGTCGATGGCGGCATCCGGATCGACCGAATTCAGGTGCAGGTGGTGGAAGCCTGGCGTGCCAAGCATGACGATCCCTCCTCTGGCGACGCCACAGCCTAGCCGCAGGTCGCCGGCTTCCCCAAGCTTGCGCCCCGCCAGAACCTTGCGCCCCGCCGGCGGATCGGCCATCAGTCCCGCCACCGACCACTGACCGGCCAACGTCATGAAACGCATCTTCTCCGGCATCCAGCCGTCCGGCATCGCCCATCTCGGCAATTATCTCGGCGCGCTGCGCAACTGGGTGGCGCTGCAGGACGGCCACGACTGCATCTATTGCGTCGTCGATCTGCACGCCATCACCGAGTGGCAGGACCCGCAGCAGCTGGCGCAGCAGACGCGTGAGATGGCGGCGATGCTGCTGGCCTGCGGCATCGATCCGCGGAAGCATATCCTGTTCGCCCAGTCCACCGTCCGCGCACACGCGCAGCTCGCCTGGATCTTCAACTGTGTGGCGCGGATCGGCTGGCTGAACCGCATGACGCAGTTCAAGGACAAGGCCGGCAAGAACCGCGAGAACGCCTCGGCCGGGCTGTACGTCTATCCCAACCTGATGGCGGCCGACATCCTGGCCTACCACGCGACCGGCGTGCCGGTGGGCGAAGACCAGCGGCAGCATCTCGAACTCGCCAACGACATCGCGCAGAAGTTCAACCACGACTACGACGTGGAGTTCTTTCCGCATATCGACTCGCTGATCATGGGACCGGCGCCGCGCGTGATGAGCCTGCGCGACGGGACCAAGAAGATGTCGAAATCCGACCCGTCGGACCAGAGCCGCATCAACCTGAACGACGATCCGGATACCATTGCGCTGAAGATCCGCCGCGCGAAGACCGACCCCGAACCGCTGCCGTCCGAGCCGCAGGGCCTGGAGAAGCGGCCCGAGGCGCGCAACCTTGTTGGCATCTACGCCGCGTTGGCCGGCACCGACCATGCCGGCGTGCTGCGCGAGCACGGCGGCAAGGGTTTCGGCGCATTCAAGGAGGTGCTGTCGGCGCTTCTGATCGACCAACTGCGGCCGATCGCTGCCGAGGCGCAACGCCTGCTGGACGATCCCGGCGGTGTGGACGCGGTGTTGCGCGACGGCGCCGAACGGGCTGCGGCGATCGCCGATCCGATCGTGGCGGAAGCGGAGCGTCTGGTGGGGTTCCTGCGCGTGTAACGCTGTCATTTCGCTGCGTTCCTCGCAATGACAGCGGACGACAATGCATTAACGGATGTCACCGGCATGTGAAGCGCACAGCGGGTTGGTGCGCACTAGCTAGGTCACTGGGCCGCAATGCCGGCTGGTCTTAAGCCGGAATTCACACAATTCGAGCATAACATTGGAGCCTGGATGGACACACAGACCCAGCTATATCCGGTATTCTCCGTTGTCGTGCCGATGTTCAACGAGGCCGAGGTCATTGGCGAATTGCATCGTCGCCTGGCAGCTTCGATGGCGACGCTGGAGGCGCCCTGGGAGGTGATCTACGTCAACGACGGCAGCCGCGATGCGACGCTGCGCGCGGTCGAAATGTTGCAGTGTCACGACAGCCGCGTCGCGCTGGTCAACCTGTCGCGCAATTTCGGCAAGGAGATCGCCACCACCGCGGGGCTCGATCATGCGCGTGGTGAAGCGGTGATCGTGATCGACGCCGATCTGCAGGATCCGCCGGAGCTGATCCCGCGGCTGGTTGACGCATGGCGTGCCGGCTACGACACGGTCTATGCCCAGCGTCGACTGCGTGAAGGCGACACGTGGTTGAAGAAACGCACCGCCGCGGCGTTCTATCGCATCATGCGCAACCTTGGCGAAGTGCCGTTGCCGCCCAACGTCGGCGATTTCCGACTGATGAGCCGCCGCGTGGTCGATGCGGTCCAGCAACTGCGCGAGCATCATCGCTTCATGAAAGGCCTGTTCGCCTGGGTAGGATTTCCCAGCACTGCGGTGGTCTACGATCGCCAGCCCCGCGGCGCCGGCACCACCAAATGGTCGTTCTGGAAACTATGGAATTTCGCCATCGAAGGCATCACCAGCTTCAGTATCGCGCCGCTGAAGCTGGCAACATACCTGGGGCTGGCGGTTGCCCTGTTCGCCGTGCTGTTCGGTGCACAATTGATTATGCGCACGCTGCTGTTCGGCAATCCGGTTGCCGGCTATCCCAGCCTGATGGCGGTCATCCTGTTCCTCGGCGGCACGCAACTCGTGACGCTTGGCATCATCGGCGAGTATCTCGGCCGCATATTCTACGAAACCAAGCATCGACCGCTTTACCTGGTGGAACGGTTCACACCGAGCCACGCCGTCAATGCGCAGGTGCCACCGGGATCGTGACGCCGATCATGTCGCCCTCGCGCACGATGGCGGCGAGCTGCGCCTCGCTCCAGCCTTCGGTGCCGGCAGGGCGCAACGGCAGCACCATCCAGCGATAATCCGCGGTGGAATCGACGATGCGGATCTTCACGCCCGGCGGCAGCGTAGTGCCCCACTCGGCCAGCAAGCCGCGAGGGTCGCGCACCGCGCGCGCGCGATACGCCGCCGACTTGAACCAGAATGGTGGATAGCCGAGCACTGCACGTGGGTAGCAGCTGCACAGCGTGCAGACCACGAGGTTATGCACGTCGGGCGCGTTCTCCAGCACGCCGAGCGGTGGTGCGCCGCGCATCGGGATGCCGAGTTCTTCCGCGGCCCTGGTGCCGTCCTCCAGCATCAGCGCGCGATATGTCGGGTCGGTCCAGGCCTTGGCGACCATGCGTGCGCCCTGGCCGGGATTGGCGGCATCGGTGATGGCGATCCGCTCGGAGAGTTCCGCGTTCGAGACCAGTCCCTTCGCCGCGAGCAGATCGCGCACCGCGGCAAGCAGCTTGTCGCTGTCGGCCTCCAGGATGTTCATGTTTGCTCTTGCCACGGCCATCATGCCGGCTCCAGCCAGTGTTCGTAGATTTCCACCAGCAGTTCGTCGCCCGCCTGGCCCTCGTGCCACACCGCCGGCTGATCGAACGCGACGTGGTACAGCGCACGTCGTGCGGCCGGCCGGGCAAACGCCAGATCTTCCGGATTGGGATATTCGCCCAGGCGCCGCACCACCGTGCCGCGCAATCCGCGCAGGTAGTGCGGCGTGCGGATATGCACCGGGCCACGCGTTTCCGGCCAGTCGTCCTTTACGCGCACCGGTACACCGGGGGCGAATTCCACCATCACACGCGGTCCAGTGCGGCGCGCAATTCCGCTTCGGTGATCACGCCCTTCCTCAACAGGGTGTCGGTGATCGAGCGGATCCAGCGGCGATAATAGCTGAGCCGGTGGTAGTCGGCCTCGGGGATCGCCTCGATGCCGCGGCGCAGTTCGTCCACCGTCATGACGCGCTTCATGCCGAGGATGGCGCGCAGCGCGTCCACCTCCTTGTCGAAGTCGGTGAGCGCGTGCGGCTCGACGTCAACCGCCTCGCACAGGTATTTGGAGACACCCCCCATGTCGTGGTGGGCTCGCGGTACATCCTTGTCCATGTGGCGGACGTTACCGCGTCCGCCGGCGGCTGCCAAAGCGTCAGTTGGCAACCACCTCGCTCGGCAAAGTGCCCCAGAACTGGCTGCGCTTCAGGAAGCCGCGGTAGTCGCCCACCTGCACCTGGCACCAGTCGGAGTTCGCTGCGCAGCTGCGCAGATGTCCCACCACGCCGGGCTTCAGGATCGCCACCGCTGCGGCGCTGTCCTGCGCGTCGCGCCGCAGGGTGGCATCGGCGCCGGTGACGATGAAACTGCGCCGCCCGGTGAGCGTTGCCTGATGCACCCAGCCTTTGACGCCGTCGGAATCCTGCACCAGCCGCCACACCTCGAACTCGCGCAGGATCTCCACCGGAAGTTCGCGCCGCTTGTAGACCCAGTCGATCGGATAGCGGGTTCCCGGGCCGGCGCGCAGGTTCACATCGTCCGAGCGCAACGCCACGAAGCGCGGCAGCGGCAGGCCGGAGGCGGACCCTTTGGCGGTGTCGGCTTCTGCCGGCTTGGGCGGTTCGGTTTGCGCAGGCGCCGGTGGCACGACCGCCGGCACCGCCGCGGCGGCCGGTGGTTTGGCCGCCTGCTTGGCCTGCGGCGGCTTCAGCGCATGCGGGGCGCCATGCGGCTGTATCACCGGAGGGGACTTTGGCGGCGGCGATTTTGGCGGCGGGGGATTGGGCCCGACCTGATGAACTGCCTCACGGGGGGCGGCCGCGGGCGGCGTGGCAGGCGCGGGCGTGGTCTTCTGCTTGGGCGGCA
>DATAPW010000347.1:0-13274 GCA_036265005.1 Acetobacteraceae bacterium
GTGCGGCCAGCCACTCTTCGCGTGTTCCGGTGATGTGTTGTGTCATCGTTCATCCCTCCGTTGGCTGATGCCGTTATTCCCAACTGTCGAGCTTGATCTCGTTTGGCCATGGGCCGCCCTTGCGGGTTTCGAGCAGCGACTTCAGGCTCAGCAGGAAGACCGCCCACTTGGTGCTGCAGTGGTGCATGAACTCCACCGGCTGCTTCCAACCCGCGTGTTTGAAGAGGACGATGGTCCAGTCGCCGCGCTGCTCGAGATCGAAACCTATCGTCGTACCGATCCACTCTTCGGGCCCGTCGACCACCTGCCATAGCACCCGCTTGGCGGGATGCAGTTCCAGGACCTTCATGTCGAAACCGCTGGAGCCGAAGCGGAACCGGAGCACGCGGCCGACTTTGCTTTCCCCTTGCGTGTCGGTCGTCCACCACGCGGAAAGACCTTCGAGCGTGGTCAGTGCATTGTAGGCGTCATTCAGGGACGACGACCTGATCCCGACTTTGTGCAGGATATCGGGCATATCCGGATTCTCCTTCTGGTGCTTGCTCGTCGCGAGATCGACCTAGCGCCGGAAATCGAACCGGTGAGAGTGACAAGTGTGGCGGGATTCCGATGGACTGGCCGATCACGGCCGCGGCGTGTGCTTCCGCTCACGCATCCGGCAGGGTGAAGACGCTGCAGGGCGCCGCGATGCCGCGCAGCACGTGTTCGCCCAGCGGCACCAGCTTCGTGGTGGTCTCGGCGGCGACCGCGCCCGAGATCAACACCGATCGGCCGAGTGGCCGGCACAGCCCCTCCAGACGGCTGACCAGGTTGACTGCGGGGCCGATGGCGGTGAAATCCAGCCGGTCGGCCGCACCGATATTGCCCCACAGCATTTCGCCGAGATGCAATGCCGCGCCGAAGGGCAGCGGCGGCAGCCCCTGCGCCTGCCGTACCGTATCGAGATGGGCCATGCCGGCGCGGGCGGCGGCGACGGCGCGCAGGGCCGTCTCGCAGGCCTCGGCCGGCGTGCCGGTGACCGGGAAGATCGCCAGCACGCCGTCGCCGATGAACTTCAGCACTTCGCCGCCGAAGGCGTGCACCGCCCCGGCGACGCGGTCGAACCAGGCGTCGAGGGTGGCAATCATCGCCGCGGGCTCCGTCGCCTCGGACAGTGCGGTGAAGCCGCGCAGATCGGCGCAGAGCAGCGCGGCGCGGATGGTCTCTCCGGTGCCGCGGCGCAGCGCGCCGGCCTGCACCCGCGCGGCACTCCGCCGGCCGATATAGGCCTCGAGCAGCGCTGTCAGTGCTTCTCGGGCGGCCAGCGCAGCCAGGGGCGCCGCGACGAAGCGCACGACCTGGCGCAGCCGGCTGAACTCCGCGGGGCCGAACGGCCGGGTCGCGGCCCAGCCCAGCGCCGGGCTGTCCGGCGCCGGGCCAAGCGTGTCCTGCTGCACCGGGCCAAGCTCGGCTCGCCAGTCGCGCCCGGCCTGGCTGAGCGGACCGCCGGCGAAGCCCAGCGCCTCGATCACCGCCCCGGTCTCGGCTCGCCAAAGCCACGTGCGGCGGGCGATGATCGGATGCGGCACCGCGAGCGTCAGGGCGCCGCCGGCCAGCGGCAGGCCATCGGCCAGCAGCCTGCCACCCAACTCGGCCAGCAACCGGTCAGCGCTGGGGGCAGCGCTGGCCTCGTCCACCAGCCAGGCGAGAGTCGCGGGCAAGTCCATGCCCCGCGATCATGCGGCCACGGCCCCCGGCCTGTCATCCGCGTCGGCTGTGAGCGGCACTACCGGACGCGGACGGCCGTCACTCCCTGCCCGTGTGGCCGTGGCGAGGATCCGGGCCCGGGTCGCGCCCGGCCGCAACCACGGCCAACCGGCCGAGGTAATGCGCCCAACCATCGGCATGGCTGGCGCACTGCTCGGCGTTGGGCAGGCCGGAGTGGGTCATGCGCAGCAGAGTGCCGTCCGGCTGCTCGAGCAGGTCGATCTCGATCAGGCTCGACCCCGGCGGCACCTCTTCGCTGCCGTCCCAGCCGAAGCTGTAGGCCAGACGGTGCACCGGCACCACCTCGCGGAAGGAGCCGCGGGCGTAGCGAGCCCCGGTGACATTGACGAGATAGAGCCCGCCGGGCCGCGGCTCGACCTGCGCCTCGGTTCCCATCCAGCGCAGGATCTTGTCCGGGTCGGTCAGCAGGGCGAACACCGCGGCGGGCGGCGCCGGAATGTGCGTCTCGCGGCGGACGATGAGGGCCTCTTGCATCGGTAGCCTCCCTGGTTGCGACAGTTGGCGCATTGGAGATCATTCCGATGCATCTCCCCACCTTCCAACTGCATCAATACTGATCGTGCCGGCGTAGCCACTCCATCGGGAAGTCGAAGCCGTCCTCATCGCGACCTTTCGGCACAAGGTCGAGGTAATGGTAGGCACCGTTCAGCATATCGACGCCCCGCGAGTAGCAGGAATAGGTGTGGAACACCTCGCCGCGCTCATCCTTGCAGAAGACGCTGATCCCGACTTCATCCGACATCGTATTCGGCCGAACTTCGTAGTTGTAAGACGCTTCGCCCTCGGCGATCTGCTCGGGCGTAAACGACACGTGATAGTCGAAATTGAAATCGCTTTCGTATGACGATACCCACGGGAAGCTCCAGCCCATGCGCATCTTGTAAGCATTGATCTTGGCCAACGGAGCGCGCGAAACAGCAGTGAATGTCACATCGCGATGACTGAGATGAATCGGGATGTCATTGAAATTATCGGCCCAGAACGAACATGACCGGCATCCCTCCTCCCAATCGGGTCCGAACATGAAGTGATAGACGATCAACTGGGAGCGCCCGTCGAAGAGATCGGCGAGCGAAACAGCGCCATTCGGCCCCTCGAACTGGTAGGATTTTTCCACGCGCTCCCAGGGCATCGCCATTCGGCGGCGTGTCAGCGCATCACGCTGGCGGGTGAACTGCTTCTCGGCAGCGAGCAGTTCAAGCCGCGCCTTCCGCCATTCGTCACTGGAAACCACCTTATTCCGCATAGTCGCCTCCTCTTCCCCGAGATGTTCGTCGCGTGCGGACGAGCAACCTGGCTCCGGTTCGTACGATAGACTGGGGTCGGGCATCGAACGCCGGGAGTGACAAGTGTGGCGGGATTCCGAGAGAGCGATTGAACCGCCCACGCGCATCTGACCGACCGCCTCTGGCCCGGAACGCAATGGGCGCCGTTCGTTACCCCTGGAACTATCCACTGGCGAGACCCACTGGCGAGGCCCACTGGCGAGGCCCACTGGCGAGACAAGTCTCGCACTGTACGATTTGGCGAACGCCGGATCAGGACCGGTGTGCAACGCTCCGCCGGTTGGCAATCAGCTTCAGCCAGGGTGCCGAATGGAAGGCACTCATCAGCAAGTACATCGGAACCATGCCGCCAAGCGGCGACGCGCCATGGGCGGCAGAGCAAAGCGGATCCAGCTTGCCACCGCCAACAACCGCTGCCAGCAGCGCCATGATTGCGAAGGTCGGCGCGGCGGCGAGGCATAGCCAGTCGGCCGCGCCAAGGGTTGCCTTGACGTCGATGTGTTGCGCCATCGCCCGTCACTCCTGGTTGGTGATCCTGGGATAGACTAGGACCGGGCATCGGACGGTGAGAGTGACAAGTGTGGCGGGATTCGCATGGACTCGCTGATCGCGGAAGCGGCGCGCGCGCTCGCCACGGGTGATCTCCTTGGCGCGTTGAACCGGGTCGCGTTGCGCGACGATCCGCCCGCGCTCGCGCTGCGCGGCATCGTGATGGCGCGGCTTGGCGATCTGGTTCGCGCCAAGGCTCTGCTGCAACGCGCGGCGCGCGGCTTCGGTCCGCGAGAGGCAGTGGCCCGCGCCAGGTGTGTCGTCGCCGAGGCCGAGATCGCGCTTGTCTCACGCGATCTGGGCTGGCCTGCGAAGGCGCTCGACGCAGCGCGGGCAACGCTCGAACGACACGGCGACTGGAAGAACGCGGCGCATGCGCGGCATCTCGAGGTCCGGCGCCTGCTGCTGATCGGACGGCTCGACGAGGCCGAGCGCGCGCTTGCCGGGCTCGACCCCGCGCCGTTGCCGCCGGCGTCGCGTGCTGCGCACGAACTGGTCGTTGCGGGGATCGCCATGCGACGACTGCGCACCAAGGTGGCGCGTGCTGCACTCGAGCGCGCCGAACGTGCCGCGCGCGCCGCCGATTTCCCTGCTCTCACGGCGGAGGTCGAAAGCGCATCGCTTGTCCTGAACACGCCCGCGGCCCGCCTGATCGCGCGTGGTGAGGAGCGACTTCTCCTGCTCGAGGAGGTCGAAGCGCTGCTCGGGTCGGGAGCGCTCGTGGTGGACGCGTGCCGTCATGTCGTGCGTGACGCCCACACGGAGGTCTCGCTCGCAACACGTCCGGTGTTGTTCGCGCTCGCCTGTGCGCTGGGCGAAGCGTGGCCGGGAGACATGGCGCGCGGCGCGCTCGTTGCGCGGGCATTCCGTGCGAAACATGCCGATGAGTCGCATCGCGCACGGTTGCGGGTCGAAGTCGGCCGGCTCCGCACCGTGCTGCGGACGCTGGCCAGCGTGAGCGCGACGCAGCGGGGTTTTGCGCTGGCGCCGCGCCGTGCGCGCGAGGTCGTGGTGCTGGCGCGACCCGTCGACGAGCAGAATGGCGCAGTGATCGCCTTCCTCGCCGATGGTGAGTCGTGGTCGAGCTCGGCCCTGGCTCTGGCGCTTGGCGCCAGCCAGCGTACCGTGCAGCGGGCGCTCGACGCGCTTGCGGCAGCAGGCAAGGTGCAGTCGTTCGGCCGCGGCCGGGCGCGTCGCTGGATGACGACGCCGGTGCCGGGATTCACGACGACTTTGTTACTCCCCGCTCCGCTCCCGGCTGGCTAGGAGAGGAACGCTGGTGGACGAGGCGCTGCATTTCGGTATCAATGAGTGCCACGGGCATGGACAGCAGGTGATCCTGACAGCACATGGCCACTCCATCTCTGGTTCTGGATCGCAATGGCGCCGTTTTCGAGCGCCACACCTACCGCCACGACGGCTTGGAACTGGTGGCCTGGATCATCCGTCCACCTGGCGCCGGACCTTTCCCCTTGCTGGTGCTCAATCATGGTTCCGGCATTTCCCTGGACGCGGACGGGACGTTGCGAGACGTCTCGTCGCAATACTCCGTCGATCCGGAGAACCCGGCCTGGGCCCGCGTTGCCGCCGGCGGCACCTTCGCGCTGTTCCCCGAAGGTCGCGGCTATGGCGGGTCGGAGGGCCCCAATCCGCTGGATGTCGTGCGCGGCGGGACGGACGCCACCTTCGCTATGCTGCTGGGCCGCGCGTCGGACGCCAATGCCGCTGCGGACTGGGCCTGCGAGCGGCCGGACGTGGACGGCGATCGCTGCGTCATTGCCGGGGCCAGCCATGGCGGCGTTGTCACCCTGCTCGCCGCAGCACGGCGGCCGTATGGGGCCGCTGTGGCGCAGGCAACCGGTGCTGCCTACGGCCGTCTCCAGGCCAGCGTTCGTCCCATCGCCAACGCGGCGGCCCGCATCACGGCGCCCGTGCTGTTCCAGCACATGCGAACCGATACCCTCGTGCTGCCGGAAGGCGCGCGCGCAATCTTCGACTGGAGCAGCCGCTTTCGCCCTTTGCAGCGCTGGTGCGACTATCCCGGCACGCCGGGCATCGAAGGCCACAACCTGTTCCATCCGGCCAATTTCCCGCAGATCCATCCGGATTACTCAGCGGCCATCCGCCGCGGCTTTGCGTCCGCGCCTTCGGCGCCCGCGGCTCCGCCGGAACAGTGGACGGAGCTGGATTTCCTGCTGCCCGTTACGCTTGGCCCCGATGCCCGACGCTGGTCCGGTCGCTTCGGCGAGGATGGACCGGACGCGATGGTGGCGCTGCACGGGGATCGGGCGGTGTATGCCTGGACGGACGGCAATTCCCGCAGCTATGGCGAGGCAACGGTGAGTCGGCGGGGCGACGCGGTGTTCTTCGAACCATGGCCCGGCGTGTCGTTGCTGCTGGAGCCGTTGCCGGACAACGCCCTTCAGGCCACCTACGAATGGCGTGGCCGGAAGTCAGTTACGCGCCTTGGTCCGGTCGGCGAGCAAGGCGTCTCTCCTACCCCCTAGGGATGGCAGCATGGATCGATCGGCAGCCCAGATAACCCGTGAGTATGGCCCGTTTCCGGGTGTGGACGACGTGCACGGAGTCACGTTCGACGGGCAGCAGGTCTGGTTCGCTTCCGGAGACAGGCTGAACGCCTTGGACCCTGCGAGCGGAAAACTGCAGCGCTCGCTCGACGTCGCCGCGCATGCCGGAACGGCGTTCGACGGCCAGCACCTGTTCCAGATCGCCGACGGTCGCATCCAGAAGATCGATCCACAGACCGGCCGCGTGCTCGCGACGATCCCGGCGCCCGGCGGCGGCAGCGATTCGGGGCTGGCGTGGGCCGAAGGGACGCTCTGGGTGGGGCAGCATCGGGGGCGGAAGATCCACCAGGTCGATCCGCAGACCGGGGCGGTACTCCGCACCATCGAGTCCAACCGCATGGTCACCGGGGTCACCTGGGTCGATGGCGAGCTCTGGCACGCAACATGGGAAGGCGACGAGAGCGATCTGCGGCGCGTCGATCCGCAGACCGGCGAAGTCCTCGAGCAACTCGACATGCCGCAAGGCGTGCCCGTGTCGGGGCTCGAATCCGATGGCGGCGAGCAGTTCTTCTGCGGCGGCAGTAGCAGCGGGATGGTGAGAACCGTCCGCCGGCCCAGGCGAGCCGCCGCGGCCGCGGCGGGCTGCTAGTCGCGCCCCTCCAGGTCCCGTGCCACCTCCGGCTGGTGCAGCAGCCGGTCGATCCTGGTGGCATATTCCAGCGCCGCGTCCGGCTGGAACGTCAGGTCAGGCGCGTATTTCAGCCGCAGCGCGTGCGCCACCTGGCCGCGCAGATACGGCGCGGCACGCTTCAGCGCCGGCAACAGCGCCTCCACGTCGGACCGCCCGAGCCGCGCGACAAACGCCACGGCGTGCTTGAGGTCCGGCCCGATGCGCACCTCGGTCACCGTGACCTGCGCATCGGCCAGCTCGGGGTCGCGAAAGTCGCGGCGCTCGAACAGGCCGGCCAGCACGTGGCGGATTTCCTCCGCCACGCGCAACTGGCGCTGCGTCGGACCGGCAGCCCGCTTCTTCAAGCCGGCACCATCTCCGTCTCGAAGCACTCGATCACGTCGCCTTCCTGCAGGTCGTGGAAGTTGGCGAACGACAGGCCGCACTCGTAGCCGCGCGCCACCTCGCGCACATCGTCCTTGAAGCGCTTCAACTGCGACAGCTCGCCGTTGTGGATCACCACGTTGTCGCGCAGCACGCGGACGCCGGAACCGCGCTTGACCACGCCATCGGTGACCATGCAACCGGCGACCTTGCCGACGCGGGTGATGCTGAACACCTTGCGCACCTCGGCGTAGCCCAGGAAGCGCTCGCGCTCCTTCGGCGCCACCTTGCCCTGCACCAGCTTCTCGATGTCGTCCGACACCTCGTAGATGATCGAGTAGTAGCGGATGTCCACGCCCTCGCGCTGCGCCAGGTCGCGCGCCTGCGACGTGGCGCGGACGTTGAAGGCCAGCACCACGGCATTCGACGCCTTGGCGAGCTGGATGTCGCTTTCGGTGATCTGGCCCACCGCGGCATGCAGCACGCGGACCCGGACCTCCTCATGTGCCAGCTTCAGCACGGTGGCCTGGATCGCCTCGGCGCTGCCCTGCACGTCGGCTTTGATCAATACCGCGACCTCTTTCTGCTCGCCGGCCTGGATGCGCGCCAGCATCTCGTCCAGCGTGCCGCGTGCGCCGGCCGTCACGCCGGCCGCCTTGTCGCGCAGCTTGCGGGTGCGGAACTCGGCGATTTCGCGGGCGCGGCTTTCGTTCTCCACCACCACGAACGGCTCGCCGGCCGACGGCACGCCGGCCAGGCCGAGGATCTCCACCGGGGAGGATGGCCCTGCCTGGGTCACCGCGCGGGCCCGGTCGTCCAGCATCGCGCGCACCCGGCCCCATTCGGCGCCGGCCACCACGATGTCGCCCTGCTTCAGCGTGCCCTTCTGCACCAGCACCGTCGCCACCGGACCGCGGCCGCGATCCAGCCGGCTTTCGATCACCGTGCCTTCCGCCGCGCGCGTCGGGTTGGCCTTCAGGTCGAGGATTTCCGCCTGTAGTGCGATCGCCTCGGTCAGCTTGTCCAGCCCGGTCTTCTTGGTCGCCGAGACTTCGACGTCCTGCGTCTCGCCGCCCATCTCCTCGACCACGACCTCGTAGCTGAGCAGTTCCTGGCGCACGCGGGCCGGATTGGCGTCCGGCTTGTCCATCTTGTTGATCGCCACGATCAGCGGCGCACCGGCGGCCTTGGCGTGGCGGATCGCCTCGATGGTCTGCGGCATCACGCCGTCATCCGCCGCCACCACCAGCACGACGATGTCGGTGACGCCGGCGCCGCGGGCCCGCATGGCGGTGAATGCCTCGTGGCCCGGCGTGTCGATGAAGGTGATCTTGGCGCCGTCCGGCATCTCGACCTGATAGGCGCCGATATGCTGGGTGATGCCGCCTGCCTCGCCGGCCGCGACATCGGCGGACCGCAGCGCGTCCAGCAGCGACGTCTTGCCGTGATCGACGTGGCCCATGACGGTGACCACCGGCGGCCGCGGCTGCAGTTCGGCGTCCGAGTCGACGGCGCCCTCGAGCCCCATCTCGACGTCCGATTCGGAGACGCGGCGGGCGCGGTGGCCGAACTCCTGCACCACCAGTTCGGCGGTATCGGCATCCAGCGACTGGGTGATGGTCGCCATCACGCCGAGTTTCATCAGTGCCTTCACCACGTCGCCGGTACGCGCGGCCATGCGATTGGCCAATTCCTGCACCGTGATGGTGTCCGGCAGAATAACGTCGCGCACGACTTTCACCTGATCCGAGCGCAACCGCTCGAGTTCTGCCTGACGGCGTTCGCGTTCCCTCTGGCGCCGCACGGAGGCGAGCGAACGCACCCGTTCGTCCTCGCCCTCGATGGCGGCCTGCACGTCGATGCGGCCGGCGCGGCGTCCGCTGTCGGTGCCCTTCTTGGCGACCGCAACCTGCGGCTTGCGCGGCGTCAGAATCCCGCCGGGCCGGCGGACAGGCCGCGCTTCGTCGTCTTCCTCGGCGCGCGTGCCGGGCCGCAGGCGCAGTGTCTCGGTGGGTGTCGCCGGCGTGGCAGCGGGTGGGGTGGTCGTCGGCCGGCGTCGCGGCTCCTCGGCGCCATGTGCCGCCGGATCGGCAGCCTGCGCGGCCACGGTCGCTTCGGCTGCCTGGCGGGCGGCGGCCTCGGCCTCGGTCCGCGCTGCCTCCTCGGCCTCGCGGCGAGCATCTTCCTCGGCCGCCTTGCGCGCCTCTTCCTCACGCCGGCGCGCCTCCTCGGCCGCCGACAGGATCGAAATCTTCTCCTGCTCGCGCCTCTCGGCCTCGCGTTTCGCCGACTCGCGCTGCTGTTCCACCAGCGCGCGCTGGCGAGCGGCGAGTTCGGTCGCGGTCAGGGCGCGTGGCGGCGGCGTCGGTGCGGCGGTGCGTCCGCCGCCGGTCGCCGGTCCGCGCGCGGTCGGCGCGGTGGCGCCGCCGGGCGGGGCAAGGCCGGGCGTGGCGCCGCCGGCCGGTGCGCCAGGCGCGCCGACAGGGGCGCGCTTCTTGCGCACCTCCACCTGCACCACCTTCGACCGCCCGTGGCTGAAGCTTTGCCGCACGGAGCCGGCATCGACGGTGCGGCCGAGCTCCAGGCGGCCCGCTGGCCGCAGTGAGAGCCGACCCTTGCCGGCATCCTGATCGTTGCTTTCGCTCATGTACTACCCGCTGGCCCCGTCCGTCTTGTGACCTGGAGTGACCCGGTCATCGTTCAACTCGTTCGCTTCCGCCCGGCGCAACCCACTCAGCCGCGCCGCCTCGATCGCCAGTCGCTCAGCCAGTCGGCCGGGTGCAATCGCCACATGCACCACATGGTCACGGCCGAACACGCGGCCAAGCGCCGCAGCCGGGAGAGGGGCATAAACCGCGACCGAATCGCCGGCACCGGACAGGAAGCGCGCGCGTTCCGCCGCACTGCCATCCGACGCCTGCAGGATCAGTCTTCCCCGACCAGTCCGCAGCCACTCACGCGCCTTGTCAAACCCGGCGACCGCCTGCCCGGCGCGGCGGGCGAGCCCAAGACTTTCGCCAATCCGCCGGACCAGCGCCACCTCGAGGTCGGCAAGGAGATCGGGGGGCACAATGACAGGACCACGTGCGGCCCTGGCGAAGGCACGCCCCAGGCCTCCCTGGGCGCGAGCGGTTTCTATCACATCCCGACGCGCGCTCAACCAGATTCCCCTGCCGGGCAGGGTTGCGGCCAGGTCCGGCACGATCGAACGTTCCGGGCCCACGACGAAGCGGATCATCCGCTCCTTCGGCAAACGCTCGCGCGTGACGACGCAGCGGCGCAGCGGGCCGGTTTCCGGCTCGTCTTCCGTTACATCGTCGGGTGGGAGCGCTGCTGCCTCAGTCGTGCTGAGCCTCCTGTGCCGGTTCGTCCGCAAACCAATGGGCACGCGCTGCCATGATCACGTCATTGGCAGTGGCCTCGTCCATCACCTCGGCGCCGACGATTTCGATCAACTCGTCCGAGGCCAGGTCGGCCAGGTCGTCCAGCGTCTTCACGTCCTTCTCGCCGAGTGCAACCAGCATCGCCGGGGTCAGCGTCTCGATCGCGGCGATCTCGTCGCTGACGCCGAGTTCGACGCGCTTCTCGCCCAGTTCGGTGTCGCGGCGGGTGATGAACGCTTCGGCGCGGCGGATCAGCTCCTCGGCGATCGCGTCGTCGAAGCCCTCGATCGCGGCGAGTTCCTCCGGTGGGGTGAATGCCAGCTCCTCGACCGAGTTGAAGCCCTCGGTCACCAGCAGGCCGGCGATCACATCGTCCACGTCCAGCGCCTCGACGAACAGCCCGGAGCGGCGGCGGAACTCTTCCTGGCGGCGTTCGCTCTCTTCCGCCTCGGTGAGAATGTCGATGTCCCACCGGGTGAGCTGGCTGGCCAGCCGCACATTCTGCCCGCGCCGGCCGATCGCCAGCGAGAGCTGCTCGTCTGGCACCACCACTTCGACGCGGCCGGCCTCCTCGTCCATCACCACTTTCGTCACCTCCGCCGGCGCCAGAGCATTCACCACGAATGTGGCCGACTGCGGCGACCACGGGATGATGTCGATCTTCTCGCCCTGCAGCTCCTGCACCACCGCCTGCACGCGCGACCCGCGCATGCCCACGCAGGCGCCGACCGGATCGATCGATGAATCGCGGCTGATGACCGCCATCTTGGCGCGGCTGCCGGGATCGCGCGCAACCGCCTTGATCTCGATGATGCCGTCGTAGATCTCCGGCACCTCCTGGGCGAACAGCTTGGCCAGGAAGCCGGGATGCGTGCGCGACAAGAAGATTTGCGGCCCGCGCGGTTCCTCGCGCACGTCGTAGATGTAGGCGCGCACCCGGTCGCCGTTGCGGAAGCTTTCGCGCGGGATCAGTTCGTCGCGCCGCAGCAGCGCCTCGGCGCGGCCGAGTTCCACCATCAGGTTGCCGTACTCGGTGCGCTTCACCACGCCGTTGATGATCTCGCCGACGCGGTCCTTGTATTCGTCGTATTGCCGCTTGCGCTCGTATTCGCGGACGCGCTGGACGATCACTTGCTTGGCGGTCTGCGCGGCGATGCGGCCGAAATCGATCGGCGGCAGCGGATCGACCAGATGGCCGCCGACCTCGATGTCCGGCTTGAACTTCTTGGCGATGTTGATCGGGATCTGGGTTTCCTCGTTCTCCACGGTCTCCACTGCCTCGGTCCAGCGCGACAGGCGGACGTCGCCGGTCTTGCGGTCGATGGTGGCGCGGATGTCCTTCTCGTGCCCGTACTTGGCGCGGCCGGCCTTCTGGATGGCCTGCTCCATGGCTTCCAGGACTTCCTCGCGGTCGATGGATTTCTCCCGCGCGACGGCGTCGGCGACCAGCAGCAGTTCCGGACGGGCAATGGCGGTGTCCATTTGGACCTCTTTAGTTGGGACGTGTTGGGGTTGCGGTGGCAGCGATCAGGGCGTCGGTCAGTACCAGTTTTGCGCGGCGGATGGCAGTCAGCGGCAACGCGGCCTCAGTGCCGTCGTCAAGGCGAATGCGGGCCTCAACATCGTCGGCGCCCAGCACGATACCGGAAAACCGCCGCCGGCCGTCGATCGGCGTGGTGGTTTCGGCGCGGGCGAGGTGGCCGGCGTAGCGGTTCCAGTCCTTCGGCCGGGTCAGCGGACGGTCGATGCCGGCAGAGCTGACCTCCAGCGACCAGGCGCCTGGCAGCGGGTCTTCCACATCCAGCACGGCGCCGAGGGCATGGCTGATCGCCTCGCAATCGGCGACGTTGATCTGGGCGCCATCGGCGCGGTCCGCCATCACCTGCACGGTGGGACGGTCTTTGCCGAGTACGGCGACGCGCACCAGTTCATAGCCCATGCTTTCCAGTGTGGGAGTAACGATGGCGGCCAGCCGGGCTTCGAGGCTGGTATGTGGGGCGTCCGGTGTGTCCAAAACGAAAAAGGCGGCCGGTTAAGGCCACCCTCCGTAACGCTGCGGAAGATTGATTTGACGGGACAGATAGAGCCAAGGGCGGGGGTTTGCAAGGTGGAAGACGGGTCGGCAGGGTGAACTCTTGCGGTGCGGCCGGACCCTCCATCCAGGGCCAGGCCGCCAGGTCCCTTCGCCCCGGGGCTGCACGGGAGCCGGGGTCCGGTCAGTGTGTCCGCAGCGCGGCGGTCAACGCGTCAATGTCGCCGACAACGACATCCCGGATGCAGGTCCCGAGTCTTCATGGACGCCGATTCAGCGAGTTCATTGCCACCAAAATGCATGGACCAAGTTGCTTCAGCCACGCGGGATCGAAGCCGCTCCAGTTGCCCGCGACCTGGCGCAGGCTGATCACGCAGATTGCAAGCACTCCGTTCAGAAGGATGTCCCCGAGTTCATCGCCGTTGTACGGCGACTCCGCAGTTGCTCAGCGATATGCTCGCAATTGTCCGGCGACAGTGCGATGCGCGATACCCTGTTCGTTTGGCCTCATGCAGCGGCATCGCCGGCGTTTGGACACACCGATCAACCCACCAGCGCATAGGCCGCCAGGATCACCACGCCACTGACGGCGAGCGTCGCGTGGATGCCGATGACCAGTCCAGGCACACGCCGACGGCGTAGTCGGATAGCAACGATCGCGAGTCCCGCCAGCAG
>DATAPW010000348.1:0-20764 GCA_036265005.1 Acetobacteraceae bacterium
AGAAGATGTTCTTCTCCTCGGCCAAGGCGATGGCCGAACTCGGCTATGCGCCACGTCCGGTGCGGTCCGCGATCGAAGACGCGGTCGCCTGGTTCCGCGCCAATGGCCTGTTGAAGACATGACGCTTTCCTGGGCTGCACCCCACCCCAACCTTCCCCCGCTTCGCCGGAGAGGGGGTTTTTGTGCAGGACGCCATGTGGCGCCCCCTCTCCTGCGCAGCGGGGGAGGGTTGGGGTAGGGATGGCATCATGACCACGCTCACCGTCCTGTCGCTGCTGATCTGGCTGTACCTGCTGCTGGCGCATGGGCGGTTCTGGCACTCCGGCCCTGAACTGGCGCCCGCGCGCCCTACTGCATCCCCGCCGGTCACCGTCATTGTGCCGGCGCGCGACGAGGCGCCGTCGATCGGCCAGGCACTGCGCTCGCTGCTGGCGCAGGATTACGCCGGCCCCCTGCGCGTTATCCTGGTGGACGACGGCAGCAGCGACGGCACCGGCGCCATCGCGCGCGGCATCGCCGATCCGCGGCTGACGGTCCTGGATGGCCACGCACGACCGGCCGGCTGGAGCGGCAAATTGTGGGCGGTGGCGCAGGGCCTCGCCGAGGCGGAGGCTGCCGAACTGGTGCTGCTCACCGATGCGGACATCGTGCACGACCGCCGGCACCTGGCGACCCTGGTCGCGCAGGCGGAGCGCGGCGACCTCGACCTGGTCTCGGAAATGGTCGCGCTCGCGTGCAACAGCCCGGCCGAACATGCGCTGGTGCCGGCTTTCGTGCTGTTCTTCCAGTTGCTGTATCCGTTCGAGTGGGTGAACGATCCGCTGCGCGCCACCGCGGCGGCGGCCGGCGGCACCGTGCTGATCCGCGCGCGGGCGCTGGAGCGGATCGGCGGCGTGGCGGCAGTGCGCGGCGCGCTGATCGACGACGTGGCGTTGGCCGTCGCGGTGAAGCGCGGCGGGCGGATCTTCCTCGGCCATTCCGGCCTGGCGCATTCGGTGCGGGCCTATCCGCATGCTGCCGATATCTGGCGCATGATCGCGCGCACCGCCTATGTGCAACTGCATTTGTCGCCGCTGCTGCTGCTGGCCACCGTGCTGGCGATGACGCTGACGTTCCTGATGCCGCCCTACGCCGCCCTGTTCGGCCATGGTGTCGCGCGCTGGCTTGGCTGGCTGACCTGGGGCGCGATGGCGGCGGCGTACCAGCCCACGCTGCATCGGTTCCACCGCTCCGTCCTGTGGGCGCCCGCATTGCCGCTGGTGGCCGCGTTCTACCTGGCGGCGACGATCGGCTCGGCAGTGAACCACCATCTCGGCCGCGGCGTCGCGTGGAAGGGCCGCGCCTACGAGGGTGTCGGCGCATGAGCGGTGCGGCGACGGTGGAGACGTGGTCCGGCAAGGATCGCGGCGATGAGAATTTTCCGGTCGGCTCGCTGCTGATCCGCCGCGACCTGCGCGCGCATGTGCACGCGTTCTACACCTTCGCCCGCAACGCCGATGACATCGCCGACTCCGCGGAGCTGTCCTCCGACGACAAGATCGCTCGGCTGGACACCATGGAGGACGTGCTGCTGGGCCGGCGCGACGCCGACTCGCCCAGTGCCGCGCGGCTGCGCGCCAGCCTGGCGGAGACCGGCGTCACGCCGCTGCATGCCACCGACCTGCTGATCGCGTTTCGTCGCGACGCGACCAAGCGCCGCTACGCGGATTGGGACGAGTTGTTCGACTATTGCCGCTATTCGGCGATGCCGGTGGGACGCCATGTGCTCGACCTGCACGGCGAGGACCGCGCGACCTACGAGCCGTCGGATGCGCTGTGCGTGTCGCTCCAGGTGCTGAACCACCTGCAGGATTGCGCCAAGGATCTCGCCGCGTTGGACCGCTGCTACCTGCCGGAGGACCTGCTGGCGCAGTGCGGTGCGTCGCTCGACGATGTGCGCGGCGCGGTGGAGACACCGGAACTGCGCCGGGTGTTCGATACCCTGCTGGATCGGGTGGCGCCGTTGAACAGGATGGCGATGGATTTGCCGCGGCTGACACGCAGCCGGCGATTGCGATTGGAGACCGCGGTGATCGTCGGCCTCGCGCATCGCCTGGCGGGACGCCTGCGGCGCGGCGATCCGATCGCGCGGCGGGTGAAGCTGAGCAAGGGGGATGCAGTGGGCAGTCTGCTGGCAGCGTTGCGGTACCTCGTGTGATGCGCGAGGAGGCTCCCGACTGCCAGTTTCCTCCGTCGTCATTCCCGTCCAGGCGGGAATCCTGGCGCCGGACCAGCGCGCTGCGACACCTGGATTCCCACCTGCGCGGGAATGACGACGGGGGGCGGAGCGTCTCGCCCCGATGACCCCTCTCAATGCTGCCCAGTCGGACCTCGACGCGGTCGAGGCCATCGTCCGCGCCGCTGGCACCTCGTTCTACCGCGGCATGCGCGTGCTGCCGGCGGATCGCCGCCACGCAATGTACGCGATCTACGCGTTCTGCCGCATGGTTGACGACATCGTCGATGAGGACGGCGCGTTCGCCGACAAGCAGCCCAGGCTCGCGGCCTGGCGCGAACGCATCGCCGACCTGTACCGAGGCCGGTCGGACGGTCCGGTGACGCGCATCCTGGTCCTCGCCGTGCAGCGCTTCGACCTGCGGCGGGAGGATTTCCTCGCGGTGATCGACGGCATGGAAATGGACGCGGAGACCGAAATCGTCGCACCGGACCTCGCCACGCTCGACCAGTACTGCGACCGCGTTGCGGCCGCGGTGGGACGGCTGTCGGTACGCGCGTTCGGCGATTCCTCGCCGGCCGCCGATAGGGTGGCGTATTCACTCGGCCGGGCGTTGCAGCTCACCAACATCCTGCGCGACGTGGAGGAGGACGCCGGGCGCGGCCGCCTGTACTTGCCGCGCGAGTGGCTGGATGAGGCATCCGTGCCGCACGATCCGCGCGTGGTGCTGACAGCGCCCGGCCTGCCGCGCGTCTGCGCACGCGTCGCCGCGCTGGCGCACGAGCATTTCCGTGCGGCGCATGCGGCGATGCGGGAATGCGACGCGAAGGCGATGAAGCCGGCGCGGCTGATGGGGGCGACGTATGCCGCCATCCTGTCGCGCCTCGAGCGCCGCGGCTGGTCGCGCCCAGGCGAACGCGTCAGCCTGCCGACATGGCAGAAACTTTGGTTGGCGCTGCGCTACGGCGTGGCGTAGCTACCAAGGTCAGGTGCAGCGGCGGCGGGCGGCGGCAAGAAGCGGTCACCCGGCGCCGCACGGTCTGCGTCCAGTCGGTCGCCATATCGCCGAGAGTCTGCCGTTGCTTGGGCGCTCCCGGTGCTCATGGTCGATGCTTTTTCGGCAGCACAGGCAGGGTCCGCACCTGAAGGTCAGATGCCGCCTGGGGCGTGCAACATGTCCCGCCGGCGACAGGGCGGCGGAATTGACTTGGCAAACGCCCGTACCGCTAGATTGCCGCATCATGACGACACCCCGATTCCTGGCGGATCCGCCCTCCTGCCAACGCCATATGGCCGATCATTGATCGCCTCCCACGTGCACGTTATCGGCGCCGGCCTGTCCGGCCTGTCAGCCGCCGTTGCGCTCAGCGAGGCAGGTCGGACGGTCACGCTGCTGGAGGCAGGACCAGCCGCCGGCGGGCGATGCCGGTCGTATTTCGACCGCGAACTCGGATTGCGCATCGACAACGGCAACCACCTGCTGCTGTCCGGCAATCGGTCGGCATTCCACTACATCGATGCCATCGGCGCGCGCGCGACGCTGGCGATGCCGGAGCAGCCGGTGTTCCCGTTCATGGACGTCAGCAATGGCCTGACCTGGACGCTGCGTCCGAATCTCGGCCGCATTCCGTGGTGGGTGCTGGCGCGCAGGCGACGCGCGCCGGGCACCCGCGCGACCGACCATCTCGCACTGCGCCGGCTCATCCGCATGAAGGGGGACGCCACCGTCGCCGGTTCGCTGCGCCGGGATAATTTCTACGCCCGTCTGATCGAGCCACTGGCCATCGCGGCGCTCAACACGCCACCCGACGTTGCCTTGGCGCGGCTGCTCGGTGCGGTGATGCGCGAGACATTGTTCCGCGGCGGCAGTGCCTGCATTCCGGCGCTGCCGCGCGAGGGCCTGTCGGAAAGCCTGGTGGACCCGGCCATCGCCTGGCTCCAGGCGCGCGGCTGCGGCGTGCGGTTCGGCCAGCGGGTGGCGGCACTGCAGGTTGATGGCGGCCGGGTCACCGCCGTGCACACCACGGATGGCCCGATGCCGGTCGAGGCGGCGGTGCTCGCCGTGCCGCCCTGGGTGGCCGTCGAGCTGTTGCCTGAACTGGTG
Organism: Acetobacteraceae bacterium; assembly: GCA_036265005.1. Classification (GTDB taxonomy): domain Bacteria; phylum Pseudomonadota; class Alphaproteobacteria; order Acetobacterales; family Acetobacteraceae; genus JAMXLO01. The sequence continues at coordinate 4,320 of DATAPW010000348.1, forward strand.
GTGCCGACCGCGTTCCAGGCGATCCTGAACATCCATTTCCGCGTCGATGCACCATCGGGTCCGGCCGGCTTCATCGGCCTGATCGGCGGCACGGCGGAGTGGGTGTTCGTGAAGCGCGGCCATGTTTCGGTGACCATCAGCGCGGCCAATCGGATGGTGGACCAGAGTGCCGAGAAGATCGCTGCCGCGGTGTGGCCTGACGTGACGGCGGCCCTGGGCCTGCAAGGCCGGATGCCGGCATGGCGCGTGGTGAAGGAGCGGCGGGCCACGATTGCTGCGACGGCCGAGCAGGAGAGGCGGCGGCCTGGCCCGGGCACCGAACTGCCCAACCTGGTGCTGGCCGGCGACTGGACCGCGACCGGGTTGCCCGCCACCATCGAAGGTGCCATCAGGTCCGGCCGAACGGCGGCGGAGGTCCTTCTCACCGCCAGAGCATGAGGCGATGCCCAGCGAGACCCTGTCACCGCGGACCGTGCCCGACGCCCGCCTCGACGCGACGGTGGCGCGCGCCGGCGCGGCACTGGCGGGGCGGCGACATGAGGATGGGCATTGGCTGTTCGAGCTCGAGGCCGACGCCACGATCCCGGCGGAATACGTGCTGCTGGAGCATTTCCTCGACCGCATCGAGCCGGACCTGGAGGCCAGGATCGGCGTCTACCTGCGCGGCATCCAGGGCGAGCATGGCGGCTGGCCACTGTTCCACGACGGCGCGTTCGACCTGTCGGCGAGCGTGAAGGCGTATTTCGCGCTGAAGGCGATCGGCGACCATCCCGACGCAGCGCACATGGCGCGGGCGCGGGCGGCGATCCTGGCGGCGGGTGGCGCCGAACGCACCAATGTGTTCACCCGCGCGCAGCTCGCGTTGTTCGCGCAGGTGCCGTGGCGCGCGGTGCCGGTGATGCCGCTGGAGATCATGCACCTGCCGCTGTGGTTCCCGTTCCATCTGTCGAAGGTGTCGTACTGGTCGCGCACGGTGATCGTACCGCTGCTCGTGCTGATGGCTCTGCGGCCGGTGGCGCGCAATCCGCGCGGCGTGGCGATCGCCGAGCTGTTCCGCACGCCACCGGCGCTGGTGCGCGACTGGATCCGCGGGCCGTACCGGTCGGGGTTCTGGGGGCCGCTGTTCAAGGGGCTGGATACGCTGCTGCGCGCGGTGCAGCCGGTGTTCCCGCGGCGCGGCCGCGAGCGCGCGATCGCCAAGGCGGTACGCTTCGTCACCGAGCGGCTGAACGGCGACGACGGGCTGGGCGGGATTTATCCGGCGATCGCCAACAGCGTCATGATGTTCGACACGCTGGGCTATCAACCGGATCACCCGGATGCCGCGATCGCCTTGCAGGCGGTCCGGAAGTTGCTGGTGGTCGAGCCGGACCGCGCGTACTGCCAACCCTGCCTGTCGCCGATCTGGGACACCGGACTGGCCGGCCATGCGGTGGCGGAGGCAGGGGGCGACACGAATGCCGCCTGTGCCTGGCTGCACCAGCGGCAGATCCTCGACGTGGTGGGCGATTGGGCGGTGCGGCGGCCCGGATTGCGGCCGGGCGGCTGGGCATTCCAGTACGCTAATCCGCATTATCCGGATGTCGATGACACCGCGGTGGTCGGCATGCTGCTGCATCGCAACGGCGATCCCGCCTACGCCGACGCGATCGACCGGGCGCGCGAGTGGATCGTCGGCATGCAGTCATCCGACGGCGGCTGGGGCGCATTCGAGCCGGAGAACACGCACCTGTATCTCAACAACATCCCGTTCGCCGATCACGGCGCGCTGCTGGACCCGCCGACCGCGGACGTCACCGCGCGCTGCGTCTCGTTCCTGGCGCAAATCGGCATGTCGGCGGACGATCCGGTGATGTTGCGCGCGCTGGCCTATCTGCGGCGCGAGCAGGAGGCTGACGGCAGCTGGTTCGGCCGCTGGGGCACCAACTACATCTATGGCACCTGGTCGGTGCTGTGTGCATTCAACGCGGCCGGTATCGGGCCCGAGGATACGGCAGTGCGGCGCGCGGTGGATTGGCTGGTGTCGGTGCAGCGCGACGATGGCGGCTGGGGTGAGGACGAGGAAACCTACCGCAATGCGCCGCGCGGCCGCTACAAGGAGAGCACGCCAAGCCAGACATCGTGGGCGCTGCTCGGAATGATGGCGGCCGGCGAAGTCGATCATCCGGCGGTGGCGCGCGGTGTCGATCACCTGGTGGCGACGCAGCGCGACAGCGGCGAGTGGGCGGAGCTGCCGTACAATGCGGTGGGTTTTCCGCGCGTGTTCTACCTGCGCTACCACGGCTATCGTTGGTATTTCCCGCTGATGGCGCTGGCGCGCTACCGCAACCTGCGACGCGGCAACACGCGCCGCGTGGCGTTCGGGTTCTAGACCGGCGCCGCCTGCGCAATTGTCGTTGCTTCGTCGCCACGCTTCTCGCAATGACAAATTGGGCTAAACCGCCACCGAGTCCGCATGGCGCATGGTCCGTTCGATCGCCGCGGCCAGGTCGTGCGCACTGAATGGCTTCTGCATCGTTTGGTAGCCGAGATCCGACCACGGTCGCAGCGCATCATTCTCGACATAGCCTGTCACGAACAGGATCGGCGCGCCGGGCCATAGCCTGGTCACTTCGGCCGCAAGCTCACCGCCGTTCATCACCGGCATTGCGAAGTCGATCACCAGCACATCGAACCTTCGGTCGTGCGCGAGCAACGCCAACGTCTCGGCGGCGCCGGTTGCCTCAACCACCTGGTGTCCAAGTTCCTGCAGCATCCTGCGGGTCGCCAGCCGGACACTGGCATCATCATCGACCACCAGTATCCGGCCTGGGCGACCGGGCAACGCCTCGGCGTCCGGCGCGGGTGTTTCGGCAACCGGCGCCGTGTCTGCCTTGCGCAGGAATATGCTGACCGTCGTGCCGGCCATCGGCGCGCTGTCAATCGTCAGTGCGCCACCGAGTTCCCGGACGAAGCCATCCACCATCGACAGGCCCAGCCCTGTTCCGCCGCCTGGCCCCTTCGTCGTGTAGAACGGTTCATGCGCACGAGCGCGGACCTCCGCCGACATGCCCATGCCGGTATCGGCGACCCGGACGCACACGTAATCGCCTGGAGCGAGCTCCGGCAGACTGCCATCGCCACCCGACAGCGTCATGTTATTGCTGCGGACCATAAGGTCGCCGCCGTTCCGCATGGCGTCGCGTGCGTTCACCGCGAGGTTGAGCAACGCAAGCTCCAATTGCACCCGGTCCGACAGCACCGGCCACAGGCCGGGAGCGAGGTCGTAATGCAGGCGCACGGTGGGGTCGAGTGACCGCCGCAGCAACTCGTCCATGCCCTGGATCACCGCGTTCACGTCGATCGATCGCACGGTGATCTCGTGCTTGCGGGAGAACGCCAGCATCTGTGCCGTCAGCCTGGCGCCGCGTTGCGCGGCCTCCGTTGCGGTCTGCAGCAACCGGACAATACGCGGGTTGTGGTCACGGCGCAGCGCCAGTTCGAGCGAGGCCAGGATGACGGCCAGCAGATTGTTGAAGTCGTGCGCCACCCCGCCGGTGAGGCGGCCGAGCGCTTCCATCTTCTGGCCCTGCTGCGCCATCGCTTCAGCCTGCCGGCGCCGCTCGGTCTCTGCCACCAACCGGCGCAGGCTGTCATGTTCGATCGCCGTCTTGCGCCGCACCAGGTGCTCGGTCGCGAGCAACAGGGCACTCAGCAGGATCGCGCAAATCGCGATCACCGTGGCATGCACGGCAGACGTCGCGAGCAGGACCGACTGGCGGATCGAGTAACCGACCATCAACGGCAGGTTTCGGAGATGCCTGGCGGCGCCGATCAGTTCATTGCCGTCCAGCGTCGAGCGTCCGCCGAAGACGGCAAATTCGCGCCCCGATTCGGCGGCTGCGACCATCGGGTTGGACTCCGGGAGCATCACCGGATGGTCGGGCGGGTCGGGAAATTGCACCAGCAGCGCGCCATCGGTGCGGATCAGGCCGGCGGCCGAGGCAGTGGGATGGTCCAGGATGGCGCGATAGAAGGTCTCGAAATACTGGCGCGAGATCGTGACTCCCACCACGCCGTCGAACTGGCCGTCCCTGGTTCGCCGGCGGCTTATCATGAACCCATTGGTACCGGACACCGTGCCGACGAACGGCGCACTGATGATGATGTCATTGTTGTTCTGCACCTTCGCGGCTGCGAAATATTCCGAGCTGTGCACATCATAGCGCGGCATCGGGTAGGCACGGCTGCTCGCCGCAATGATGCCGTCCGGGTCCACCAGGAACGCCGCCTCGACCTGCGGCAGTTCACGCCGCAGGCGGTCCAGGAAGACATGCGTCTCGAGCGACGTGGCGAGCGTCGCCCAGTCCTGCTGCTCGATGCGGTCCAGCACGCGCGCCAGCACCAACTCGGCGGTTTCCACCACCGTCTGGGCATGCTCGGCCAGGGCATTCGTGGCGGTCGCGACGTCGTTGCGAGTCCGGTTGAGCTCGACCCGGTGATCGATCCAGACCAGGCCACCGAACAACAGTGCTGGAAACACCACGCAGGCGACCTGTAGTGGGTAGACGCCGCGTCTGATGGCCGCGACGAAGTTGCTCGCCGCGTGCATCGGGACCTTGGCCCAACTCGACATGCGCGGCGACATGATCAGGAAACCGCTCCGGACTATGCGAATGATTGCATTTAGATTCGAAACCTGCACGCGTGCAATCGGAAGCATTGCGGCCGGCCGCCGGACGCGAAATCGTGACTCGGGCAGCCCGGAGGCCGGACGAGACGTTTCCGCATCGTATCACGATCCGGTTACAAGGCCGGGTGCGCATTGGCCCGTGCAACAGGAGGTCAGGCCGGTGCTCGACAGGACATGACCGCGGCGATCGTGGTTGGGCTCGCGGCGGAAGCGCGGATCGTGCGGCAGCTGGGCTGGGCGGTGGCGATCGGCGGCGGGACTGCACGCGGCGCGCAGTCGGCAGCGGTGTCGCTGCTCGCCCAGGGTGCAACCGCCCTGGTCAGCTTCGGATTGGCAGGCGGACTGGATCCGGCGCTCCGGCCTGGCGCACTCATCGTGCCGGCCGCGGTGCTCGCGGGCGACCGAAGCCATGCGACCGATCCGTACCTGTCGCGGCTGCTGGGCGGCCCGACGGACGCCGTCGTGCTGGGCGCCGATGCGGTCGTGGCGAGTGTTGCGGAGAAGCGTCGGTGGCGCGAACGCACACAGGCGTCGGCGGTCGATCTGGAGAGCGGCGAGGTGGCACGCGTTGCCGCGGCGCATGGCGTTCCGTTTGCCGTGTTGCGGGCGATCTGCGATCCCGCAGAGCGTGCATTGCCGCCGGCCGCACTGGCCGCCCTCGATGCACGCGGCGCCATCGGGTTGTGGCGCGTGCTCGCCTCGATCGCTGCGCAGCCGATGCAGCTGCCGGGGCTGTTCGCGCTGGCTGCCGATGCCGCCGCCGCGCGGCGGTCGCTGGTCTCCCGCGTCAGGCAGATAGCGCCGGCTCGGCGGTGACCGTTCGCAACGACAATGTCGCCTCGACAATCCGGTCGGCAGGGAAGGTGGCCCTGACCACAGTGCCCTCGCCTGGCGTGCTCTCGATCGTCAGGGTCGCGCCATGCAGCGCCAGCAGCTTGCGACTGATCGCCAGGCCCAGGCCGCTGCCACCGAATTTCCGGCTGATCGAGGCGTCCGCCTGCTGGAACGGCTGGCACAGCAACTGCAGCGCCTCGGCCGCAATGCCGATGCCGGTATCGGCCACGACCAGGGCAACGTTGTCCGGCGCGGCCTCGATCCGCAGCGATACCACGCCGCCGCTGGGCGTGAATTTTACGGCGTTGGACAGCAGGTTGAGCACGATCTGCTTCAGCGCGCGCCCGTCACCGCGCAGGGCAATGCGCATGCCGTTCGCCGCATTGTCGATCCGCACGCCGCCTTCGCGTGCGCGCAGCTTCACCATGCCGATGCAGTGCCGCACGAGCATGCCGAGTTCCACGGTCTCCTCGGCAATCTCGTAGCGACCGGCCTCGATCTTCGAGAGATCGAGTACGTCGTTGATCACGTCGAGCAGATGGTGGCCGGCAGAATTGATGTCCGTGGCATACTCGATGTACTGTCGCCCGACCTTGCCGAATGGCTGGTCACGGATGAGTTCCGAGAAGCCGATAATGGCGTTCAGCGGGGTGCGCAGTTCGTGGCTCATATTGGCGAGGAATTCCGATTTGACGCGGCTCGCCGTCTCAGCGCGCTCCTTGGCCACACGCAGTTCCTGGGCTGCCTCGACCTCGGCCGAGATATCGCGCCCGGTGCCACGGTAACCAGCGAATCCACCGGTTGTGTCGAACACCGGATTGCCATTGATGCTCACGTGGTGAACCCGCCCATCCTGAGCGAGTTCCTGGCGGCGGAAATCGCGAAATGCACGGTGCGCATCCAGGTCAGCACGGTGTCCGGACCAATGCGGGTCCGTCGGGATCGCACCCACTGCATTCCATAACGTCATGCCCTTGCGGCGCGAAATGCCAATGAGGCGGGACGCCGTGCTGTCCGATACCCAGGTCAAGCGGAGTTCCGCATCGAGTTCCCACAGCCAGTCAGACGACATCTCGACGAAATCATTCACCCGGGCCTCGTTGGCGCGCAGGGCTTCCGCTGTCGCCGTGAGTTTGACGTTCTGATCCGCCTGCCGGCGGAACTGCAGGCCGATAACGGCGAACAAGGTGGCGAACACCAAAGCGGCGCCGACGCCACCCAGCGCGATGACCGACGCCTGCTGCCGCCACTTCGCAAGCGCCACCGACTCCACCGTCGCGACGTTGATCACCAACGGCCAGGTGCGCAGCCTGTGCACCGTTACGGCCGATGGTTCGGGTAGAAGATAGCCAGGCGAGCGATAGGTGCCGCCTTGCCCGGCGACGAGGTGATACCAGGGCGACGCCGCCGGCATCCATTTTCCAACCTGGTTCGTGGGGTCGGGATACCGCACCAGCACGAGCCCATCGCTGCGCAACAAGGTGACGGATACGCCGGCCGGCAGGTTTATCGCCTGGTAGAAGTCGCTGATGTACTGCAGGTCGATCAGCCCTACCGCAAGACCGAGGAAGGTGTGATCCGGACCATTGATCCGGCGCGCGACGTAGACCGTCAGCGAGCCGATCACACGGCTATGGAGCGGCGCGCTGATGAACAGCCCAGGGTCGTCAAGCGTAACGAAGTGGCGGTAATAGTCGCGGTCCGACAAGTCCATATCCAGTGGCGCCCGCGTGCTGATCAGCACATGGCCATCGGCCTTGAGCAGGGTAAAGCCGTTGTCGGGGGGGGAGGTTCGCCAGTTGCTCGCGCAGAAAGTTGCCCATGGCCGCGGTGCGAAGGGCCGGCGCGAGTTCGTCCGGCGAGGTGATGCCAAGTTCGGCGATGCGCGACTGGACGTCCTCGAGGGTGCGATCGACAAGTTGGACATAGCGTTCGGTCTGCTCGCCGAGCACGACACCGAGATTGCCGGCCGCAACAAGGTTCTGCTCGATGGTCTGCCGATACAGGTCCAGATGGTTGTGCCGCAGCCGAACAGAATGACGACGATGAGTGTGACGCCGATCGCCCACAAATGCAGGCCCGAATGGAACCCGCCTCTCGCGGGCACAGACATGTCGGACCCGGACTGCATATGCTGGCACTCCGCTACCGCGCACAAACGGGCAGTCGCTACAGCATGCGACTTGGGTGGCTAATTATCGGTTTAAGCTGCGGAGCAAATCAGCACTCGGGCGCCGCGTCAGGCCGGCGACGTGGCATTCCGGCATTCGGTCTCCGGCTGGTGCATATTCGGGCTGACTAGGTTCATTTGTCGCTGCGCCCCTCGCAATGACAATCGTGTGGCGAACCCCAGTCAGCCCGATAGCGGTCTACTCGCCGTAAACCTCCGACTGCGTCTCGATCTTTGCCGGATCGAGGTCCATTCCCAGTCCCGCCATTGTCGGCAGCGCGAAGTCACCGTGCTGCGGCGTGATCGGATTGGCCAGGAAGTGCTGGTTGATCGCGTTCCACTTCACCAGGTACTCCTGCAGTGGCGTCAGCAGCGGCGACTGCGCCAGCGAGAAATGCAGACCCGCCGGCGTGGAATGGCCGTGCGGAATCACCAGCACGTCATGCACCGAGGCGTACGCGGCGATCTTCAATACCTCGGACAGCCCGCCCGCCCAGTAGATGTCCGGCTGCAGCACATCGAGCGCCTCTGCGTCGATGAAGCGTTTGAATCCCCACCGGGTGTATTCATGCTCCGCGCCGGACAGCGGGATCTGCGTGCGTTCCTTGACGCGGCGATAGCTGTCGATGCGGTCGGGCATCACGCATTCCTCCAGCCAGCGCGGATGGAATTCGGCGATGCGGTCGGCGAGCTCCACGGCGTAGATCGGATCGAACGACTGCCAGCAGTCCAGCATGATGTCGTCGTCGTCGCCCAGCGTTTCGCGCAGCGTGCGTACCAGTTCGACATTCTTGCGCATGCCGTCATGGCCGCTCATCGGGCCGTGGCGGAAGAACCATTTCTGCGCCTTGTAGCCGAGTGTTTGGTATTCCGCGGCACGCTCGCGCACGCGGCCCATGTCGAGTACGGCGAAGCCGAGCATCGAGGCGTAGGCCGGCACCGTATCGCGTGTCGGCCCGCCGAGCAGGCGATAGACCGGCTGGTTGAGCCAGCGTCCCTTCAGGTCCCACAGCGCGCAGTCGATAGCACTGATCGCCAGCATCGCGTCGCCCTGGCGGCCGTGCACCATGATGCGGTGCATCTGGTCCCATAGCTTTTCGTGCGCTATCGGATCCTGGCCGAGGATGATCGGCCGCAGGCGCTTCGCCACGAAGGCGGCCACCATGTCGGGCAGCGGACCGGCAATGCCCAACGGGCCCTCGTCGGTTTCGATCCGGACGAAATGCTGCTCGAGGCGGAAATTGTGGGGGTCGGCCTGGGTGCCACCCTCGAAGTCGTTGCGCATGCGGTATTCAGGGTAGATGTCGATCGGCCGCACCAGGCGTTCCTCCCAGAACGGCGTATCGGTGCGCATGGTGCCGGCGAGGCGCAGGACGCGAACCGCGGTGATCTTCATGCAGGTATCCCGGTGTCATGAGTGCGGCACGGCGGCAATTTCGTCCGTGCCCAACAGGCCGGAGATTGCCGCGTCGCTGCGCCCCTCGCAATGACAGGGGATAAAATGACAGGGGATGGATAGGCTGCGGAACTCAGTGCTGCTGGGCGAGCGCCTCGGCGGCGCGCAACTGCGCTTCGTTGACCACGCGCTCGTGGCTGTCCTGCGCGTGCTTCACCCGATAGAGCAGATCGTGTCCCTCGACGGGGAGCAGCCGCTGCACGGTGTAGGCGCCAGCGGGGACGTGCCGTTCCAGCCGGTTCGGAATCAGATGGACCGTCTGACCGACCTTGAACTTGTGATGCGCCATGATGGTCCTCGCGGTGGTCGGCGCCCCTGGGTTGACCCCAGGGGTACCCCCGGGGCGAACAGCGCCGGGATAGGGGTCAGACGGCCTTCAGATTCTCGGCTGACGTCTTCCCCTGTTGGCCGCGCTGAACCTCATAGCTGAGCTTCTGGCCCTCGTTAAGGCCGCCCAGACCGGACCGCTCCACTGCCGAAATATGCACGAAGACATCCTTCGAGCCATCATCCGGCTGGATGAAGCCATAGCCCTTCTGAGCGTTGAACCACTTGACTGTGCCTGTGGACATCGTGTCCCTCCAAATAACCGGCGACCCGCACGATGCGGGCCGATTTACTCTTCACAATTGGGGAGCATCGAAGCGGCAGAGCCGCAAAAAGGCACGAGGCAGCCCGGAACGAAAAGTGCCGACGCCCGACAATGTGGGCGTTCGGCAGGTGAATTACCAGGGAAACCAACGGATGAGCGAAACCCCCTTGGCCGTCGCCCGGCATTATGGCCGGGATGGACTGATCCGACGCCTGCTGGTCGCGCTCAGCGAAGCGGGCAAGGACATCGAGCACCTCTCCATCGATGACCTGGCCCCAGTGGACGAGTTCCACTCGCGCCGCCGCCGCGCGACAGAGGAACTGGCCCGGCTGCTGGCGCCAACGGCGACCGATCGGGTGGTGGATATCGGCTCCGGCCTGGGCGGGCCGGCGCGCTACCTCGCGGCGACCTACGGTTGCCGGGTCAGCGGGGTCGACCTGACGCCCCAGTTCGTGGCGGCGGCAACCGAACTGACGCGTCGCTCGGGGCTGGCCGGGACGGTGGATTTCCAGGTGGGTTCGGCGCTGGCGCTGCCGGATGCCGGCTTCGACCTGGGGTGGACGCAGAATGTGGCGATGAACATCGCCGACCGTGCCCGGTGGTATGCCGAGATGCATCGTGTGCTGAAGCCGGGCGGACGACTGGCGATCCAGGATGTGGCACAGGGCCCCGGCGGCGCGCTGCATTACCCGGTGAACTGGGCGGACACCGCGGAACTGAGTTTCCTGCGCACGCCCGAGGAAACCCGGGCAGAGCTGGCAGCCGCCGGGTTCGTGGTGCAGGCCTGGGAGGACAACAGCGCCGTCGCCATTGCCGAGATGGCGGCGGAGCGCGCCGCGGCCGGTGGTGCAGGGCGGCCGGCCTTGGGGCTGCACCTGGTGGTGGGGGAGAGCTTTCGCGAAAAAATGCGAAACTCGCGGCGCAACATGCTGGAGGGGCGCACATTGCTGATCAATGCCGTGGTTGTGCGGGATGGTTAGCTGATACCCATCATTCGACCGTTGCCGACAGATAATTCGACAGCGCTGCAGCCTCCGCCGCGTCGAGGCGCAGGCCCAGCTTGCTGCGGCGCCACAGCACATCGTGGGCGGTGCGCGCCCATTCGTTGCGCACCAGCCATTCCACCTCGCGCTCGCTCAGGTCGTCGCCGAACAGGAGCCCCAGGTCGGCGGTATTGCGCGCGTCGCCAAGTACCGCGGGCGCCGCGGTCCCATAGGTCGCCACCAGCCGGCCGGCCGCCCGGCCCGACAGGAAGCCATAGCGCCCGCGCAACTCGGAACAGACGACGCCCACAGCGTCCCACGGAAAGTCACCGCCGGGCAGCGCGGCGGCTTTCGTCCATGCCCCTTGCATGCCCGGGAAAAACCGCTCCAGCCTGGCCATCGCAGCCTCGGCCAACCGGCGGTAGGTGGTGATCTTGCCGCCAAACACCGACAGCAGCGGCGCGGCGTCGGCCGGCGCCGACAGTTCCAGCGTGTAGTCGCGCGTCGCCTCCTGTGCCTTGCTGGCGCCGTCATCGAGCAACGGACGCACGCCCGAATACCGCCAGACGATGCCGGCCGGATCGACCGGCTGGCGCAGATATGCGCTGACAGCGCCGCACAGGTAGTGTTCCTCCTCCGGCGTGCTCGCCACATCGGCAGGATCGCCATGGAAATCCTCGTCCGTGGTGCCGATCAGCGTGAAATCCTGCTGGTACGGGATGGCGAAACACACGCGGCCATCGGCGTTCTGCAGGATGTAGCTACGATCGTGGGTATACAACCGCGGCACCACGATGTGGCTGCCCCGCACCAGCCGAACGCGCTTCGGCGTGGCATCGCCGGCCACCTCGGCCAGCACGTGCGACACATACGGACCGCCGGCATTCACCAGCACACGGGCCTGCGCCGAGCCGCCGCCTTCCAGCGCCAGGCGCCACACCCCATCCACGCGTCTTGCGCCGTCGCAGCGCGTGCGCGTGCGGATATCGGCACCACGCAACGCCGCGTCGCGCGCGTTCAGTACCACCAGGCGCGAATCATCCACGCTGCAGTCGGAATACTCGAACCCGCGGGTGAACTCCGGCCGCAGCGGTTCACCCGCCGGATCATGCCGCAGGTCCACCGAGCGCGTGCCCGGCAGTATTTCCCGTCCGCCCAGATGGTCGTAGAGGAACAGCCCCAGGCGGATCATCCATTGCGGTCGCAGGCCGGCATGGTGCGGCAGCACGAAGCGCAACGGCCGGACGATGTGCGGCGCCGCGCGCAGCAGCACCTCGCGTTCCGCCAGAGACTCCCGCACCAGGCGGAAAGCGTAGTGCTCCAGGTAGCGCAGGCCGCCATGGATCAGCTTGGTGGAGGCGGACGAAGTGCCGCCGGCAAGGTCGCCCTGTTCCAGCAGCAGCACCGACAAGCCGCGGCCGGCGGCGTCGCGCGCAATGCCGCAGCCGTTCACCCCGCCGCCGATGATGGCAAGATCGAACCGGTCAGTCCTGGCTGAATTCACCCGACTTGCCGCCGGCCTTGTGCACCACGCGCAGCGCCTCGATGTGCATGCCGCGATCCACGGACTTGCACATGTCGTAGACCGTCAGCGCCGCCACCGAGGCCGCGGTCAGTGCCTCCATCTCCACCCCGGTCTGCCCCGTGGTGCGCACTGTCGCGGCAATCTCCACCGCGTCCGCGGCGATGGTCAATTCCACGGCCACCGCAGTGATCGGCAGCGGATGGCACAGCGGGATCAGCTCCGCCGTACGCTTTGCCGCCATGATGCCGGCGATGCGTGCGACACCCAGCACGTCGCCCTTTTTGGCGCCGCCGCTGCGGATCAGCGCGGCGGTTTCCGGCAGCATCGTCACGCGCGCACGCGCCGTCGCGGTCCGCTCGGTGACCGGCTTGGCGCCGACATCGACCATCGCGGCATTGCCGCCGGCGTCGAAATGGGTGAACTCGTGGCTCATGGCTGTCCCGTCAGCAGCGTGCGGGTCGCCGCGGTGACATCCTGTTGGCGCATCAGGCTCTCGCCGACCAGGAAGCAATTGACCCCGACCGCGGCCAGGCGCTGCAGGTCGGCATGGCTGCGGATGCCGCTCTCGGCGACCAGGAATCGATCCGGCGGCACCAGCGGCGCCAGTGTCTCCGTTACCGCAAGATCGGTCGACAAGGTCTTGAGATTGCGATTGTTTATGCCGATCAGCGGAGTCTGCAAACCGAGTGCCCGGTCGAGTTCGCGCGGGTCGTGCACCTCGGCCAGCACATCCATGTCGAGGGCGCGGGCGAGCGCCTCCAGGCCGCGCGCCTCCGCGTCGGTGAGTGCTGCCATGATCAGCAGGATGCAGTCGGCCCCCATCGCGCGGCTCTCATAGACCTGCCACTGATCCAGGATGAAGTCCTTGCGCAACACCGGCAGATCGACGGCTTCGCGCGCGGCGATCAGATGATCCGCACTGCCCTGAAAATGCGGCCGGTCGGTCAGCACGGAGAGGCAGGTCGCGCCCCCCTCGCGGTAGGCCTTGGCCAGCGCCAGAGGATCGAATTCAGGCCGGATCAGGCCACCAGAAGGCGACGCCTTCTTGATCTCGGCGATCAGTCCAAAGCCGCCCCGGGCACAGGTCTCCTTCAGCGCCGAACCGAAGCCGCGCGGCGGGTTGGCGCGCATGCCGATTTCGTAGCGCAGTGATTCGACGCTGGTCGCCGCCTTGGCACGCGCCAACGTCGCCCGCGTATCGGCGCAGATGCGTGCCAGAACATCGGACGGCGGCAGGTTAGCGTCATTAGCCATTCAGGGTCCTTTCGGTGCTTCGGGTCGACGCAGCCGCACGTGGGCGGAAACTCAGGCCTACTGCAAGGCGGTTTCACGCCGCAGTGTTTCCAGCGCCGCAAGCGCCGCGCCGGAGGCGACCGATCGGCCGGCCAGCGCCATGCCCTCACGCAGGTCGACCGCCTTCGCTGCCACGACCAGGGCCGCGGCCGAGTTCAGCAACACCGTGTCGCGATATGGGCCGGTCGCCCCCTGAAGCAATGCCTGCAACGTAGCGGCATTCAGCGCCGCGTCGCCGCCGCGGATCGCATCCACCGGAGCGCGCGCCAGACCGACATCTTCCGGATTGACGGTGAAGCTGCGCACCGCGCCGTCCTGCCAGGCGGTGACCTGGTTCTCGCCGGCCACGGTGAGTTCGTCGAGGCCCTGGCCATGCACGATCCAGGCGGTCTCGCTGCCCAGGCGGCCAAGTGTCTCGGCCATCGGGCGGGCCCATTCGGGCGCGAACACGCCGGTGAGCTGTCGGCGTACGCGGGCAGGATTTGCCAGCGGCCCCAACAGGTTGAAGATCGTCCTTGTGCCAAGCTCGACGCGCGGGCCGGCGGCGTGGCGCATCGAAGGGTGATGGCGCGGGGCAAACAGGAAGGCGCAGTTCGCCGCGCGCAGGATATCTGCCAGCCGTTCAAGCGGGACATCGACATTGACGCCGAGGGCGGTCAACACGTCGGCGCCGCCGGTGCGTGACGACAGGGCGCGGTTGCCATGCTTCGCCACCGGCACGTCACAGCCGGCGACCACGAAGGTCACTGCGGTGGAGACGTTGAGGGTGCCCGCCGCATCGCCGCCGGTGCCGCAGACATCGATGGCATCAGCCGGCGCGGAGACCGGCGTCATGCGCGCCCGCATGGCGCGCACAGCGCCGGTGATCTCGGCGACCGTCTCGCCGCGCACCCGCATCGCCATCAGCAACGCGCCGATCTGCGCCGGCGTGGCCTCGCCCGACATGATGATGTCGAATGCGCCCTCGGCCTCGTCGTCGGACAGGGTCTCGCCCGAGGCGAGGCGGGCCAGCACCGGTTTCAGGTTGTTGGACACCGTGCGCCGCTATGCCGCGCGCGCCGGCGTGTTGGTGCCCCGGGCGATCGCCAGGAAATTTGCCAGCAATTCATGGCCATGCTGGCTGGCGATGCTTTCGGGGTGGAACTGCACGCCGAAGATCGGCAGCGAACGATGGCGCATGCCCATAAGCAACCCATCCTCCGTCCACGCGGTGGGCAGCAGCATACCGGGCAGCGTGCCGCGATCGACGATCAGGCTGTGGTAGCGGGTGGCGGAGAACGGCGAGGGCAGGCCTTCCAGGATATCGGTCGCCGCGTGGAACACCCGGGACACCTTGCCATGCATCGGCACCGGTGCACGAACGACGGCGCCGCCGAACGCCTGGCCGATCGCCTGGTGGCCGAGACAGACGCCCAGGATGGGGATCTGGCCCGCAGCGGCGGTTATCAGGTCGAGGCAGATGCCGGCCTCGTTCGGTGTGCACGGGCCTGGCGACAGCACGATCGCTTCCGGCTGGCTCGCGATGGCGTCGGCGACCGAGATCTTGTCGTTGCGCCACACCTCGCAGCGTGCGCCAACGTCGCCGAGGAAGTGGAACAGGTTGAAGGTGAATGAGTCGTAATTGTCGATCAGGAGAATCATGCGGCGCATCCTTGCCCCGCCGGGGGGAGTGGGTCAACGGCTGCGCGAGGATGCGGAGGCCGTGTCGGTAACCGGATGTCGACCGCTGGAAGCCGGTGACGCGCGGCAGCGGTGCGGTGGCAAACTTGGTGTGTGCCGCTGGGGTTCAGGCGAGTAATTTGCGCGGAGATTGACGGAGCGACTGCGGAGCCCCGCGGAGAGTCGTCGGCACTCTAGCGCAATAGCACCTTCGGCATCGCCTCTGTGTTCAGGCAGGCGAAGACCAGGGCGGCGCTCCAGAAGATCAGCGACAGTGCCCCTGCGAGGCGCGCCGATCTTGGCATCTGGCCGTCAGGGGCCGGGGCTGCGATGAAGTTGGTCCTGTTGAATAGGGCGGCATTCGCCAGAGCGAGTGCGATAGCGATCAGCTTGGGCGTCCAGTAGGCCCGCGACCCGGCGAACAGAGGATCATAAAGAAACAGTGCCACGCCTGTCACAGCGGTCACCGCGAAGGTGAGATAGAGGCAGGGCAGCACGAACTCGGCAAATGGTTTCAGCGGCACTGCGCGCAGCCACCCCATCAATTGCAGGTCGAGCAGACCGATCCCGCCGAAGAACAATGCCATCGACAGGATGTGCGCTGTTCGCAGCAGATAATGGTACGGCTGCATGGCGAAATGATAGGGCCGCCAGTCAAGCGCTATCAGAGTTTCGGTTGGGATTCGGATGGAATCGAAGATGCTGGGGTCCGCCATGTGCCTGTCCATCGGAGCGGCGCCGACCCGCGGTCGGCACCATCTCGGGGCTTGATATTGATAATCATTCTCAGATACAAGCCTCCCGACGGCCGCCCCGGGAAGGATCGGATGACCAAGCCGGCACATGTGACGAAACTGCTCATACTCGCGGCCTGTGCTTCGGCTTTGCCGCTGTTGCCGTTGCTGGCGGCGGAGCCGGTCACGCTGACCATCAAGGATCATCGGTTCACGCCCGACCACGTGACCGGGCCGGTGAACGAGCGATTCCGGATCGAGGTATGGAACCAGGACGCCACGCCGAGCGAGTTCGAAAGCAGCGAGCTGCGGGTTGAGAAGATCGTCGTTGCCGGCGGCAGGATCTCGGTGATGGCCGGTCCCCTCAAGCCCGGCACCTATAAGTTCTTCGATGACTACCACCCGGACACGGCGGTCGGGACCCTCACTGTCGTCGAGAAGAAGGATCAGTGAATGCTTGTGAAGAGGGCCGTCCTGGCGGCAGCCGGTTTGGTTGCGCTGGGGTTCATGCACCCTGTGGCAGCCAG
>DATAPW010000349.1:0-2278 GCA_036265005.1 Acetobacteraceae bacterium
CCACGGTGCTGGAGCACACGCGCGACAACATCTTCCTTCCGGACATGCGGCTTCGCAATGTGCTCGATGGTAACTCCCGCCTCAGCCGCCAGCGATGCCGCACGGTCACGCACGCGGTCGCGCAGCGTCTTGGCAAATTCGTGGTAGTCGAAGATGCGGATGCCCTTGGCATTGAGATATCCGGTCATCCCAGCGGCATAGCAAACCACCGGCAGCGTCCCTTGATCACACGATCCTCGATGGCGACAGCGTGGCACGATCTTCCCGCGCCGCCGATGTTTGCCCAGCTTGCCGCGCCGCTTCGAGCCATCCCGGAGATCGACATCGACAAGGTGTTCGAGCTCGGCGTCATGCTCACTGCCCGAGCCCTGTGGGAGGAACTCGGTATCGGCCAGGCGATCCGCGACTGCGCCGCACGCGCAACGCTCACCGCACCGCACGAGATCGCGCTGTTCGCGATGGCCGCCAACCGCCTCGAGGACCCTAGCTCGAAGCTGGCCTGCGCCGAACGTTGGCTGCCTGACATTGCCTGGCTGCCCGAGGCTGCAGGCATCGCAGTGGATCAGCTGTACCGCGCGCTCGACTTCCTCGCCGTCTGGTCCGACGAGATCGAGCGAGCGGTGTTCCTCAAGACGGCCGACCTGTTCCGCCTCGATGTCGATCTGATCTTCTACGACACCACGACGGCCTACTTCGAAATCGATGATCCTGACGAAGACGAGCAGGAATTCGCCGGTCGCCTCTACGCCCCGCTGCGGCGCAGGGGCCACAGCAAGGAAGGCCGCGACAATCAGCCGCAGGTGATCATCGCACTCGCCGTCACGCGCGATGGAATGCCGGTGCGTTCCTGGGTGCTGCCCGGCGATACCGCCGACGTGGCCACGGTGGCGCGCATCAATCTGGATCTCTGCGCCTGGCGGCTCGGACGCTGCCTGTTCGTCGGTGATGCCGGGCTGTATTCGGCCGACAACCTCGCCGCACTGAGCCGTGGCTTGGGCCGCTACATCCTGGCGGTGCCGATGCGCAAGCTGAAGGATATCGAACTCGAGGTGCTGACCCGGCAGGGCCGCTACAAACAGGTTGCCGACAACCTGCAGGTCAAGGAGGTCTGGGTCGGCGATGGCGAGCGACGGCGACGTTATGTGCTGTGCCTGAACCCAGACGAGGCAGAACGCGAACGTGCACGCCGCGCGCAGTTGCTGCGCCAGCTCGATGCCGAACTGACGTTGCTGGACAGTCGCGATGAAGATCATCCGAAGGCAGCCTGCGCGCTCATCGCCTCCCGCCGCTATGGCCGCTACCTGCGTGCTGACTGGCGCGGTCGGCCACAGCTGGATAGTGCCAAGATCAAGGCGGCGGAGAAGTTCGACGGCAAGTTCGTGGTGATCAGCAACGACGACACGCTGTCGGCCGAGGATATCGCGCTCGGCTACAAGGGCGCCTGGATCATCGAGTCCTGCTTCCGCCGAATGAAGCAGACTGGGCTCGAGGCGCGGCCGATGTTCCATTGGACGCCGCGCCGCATCGACGCCCACGTCAAACTCTGCGTGTTGGCCTTGCAGATGCAACGGGCTGCCGAACTGCGCTGTCAGCAGCCCTGGGCGCGCATCGCCCACACGCTGGCGCAGCTGAAGGCGGTACGCTATCGCAGCGACAGCCGGACTATTGTTCAGCGCACCAAAACTACCCCCGAATTGGCCGACACGCTGAAAAACCTCGGCATATAAATGCCAAAGCAGATCCTCAGCATCGCCGAACCCGACCAAGCAGGCGAAGCAGCATAGACACACGCCCGGAATCCGTCTCCCAGACAGTCCAGAGGGAAGCGCATGAACAGGGGCGGGCAAGCCGACCGCACGAATTCTCTCAGGAGAACGCCCGTCACAATCTGGTTCTTTGGAACCTACTCACAGCTTGATACGTTCCAGCAGTAACAGAGTTTGACACCATCGAGCAGCAGGTTCAACTGAGGCTGATGCCTCCGAAAGCGTCCCTTAACGTGTCGCTCACTCCAGAGCTCACCGCGTATGTCTCCAGTCTTGTGGCTACCGGACAGTATCGGAGCGCGTCGGAGGTGGTGCGCGCGGGCCTACGCCTGCTGCAGAGAGAGGACACCCCTTTGACGGCCGCTCCGGGCCCGAGATTGCCTGGAAAGGCATCTCTAACGCCGGAACCGGCAAGCGGCGGACGGCGTAAACGTGGCTGAGGCTGACCAACCACGGGTGCCAGTGATTGGCCTGGGCGCGTCCGCCGGGGGCATCCAAGCTTTCCAGAGTTT
>DATAPW010000350.1:0-23918 GCA_036265005.1 Acetobacteraceae bacterium
AGCCTGCGGGCTCCGCTTCACTATCGAGCCAGCAATGCTACCATCACCAGCCGATTTCTCGATACAAGGAGCCTGCGGGCTCCGCTTCACTATCGAGCCAGCAATGCTACCATCACCAGCCGATTTCTCGATACAAGGAGCGCAGCGACGCGGCAATCCTCCGCGCGTTTGAGCCGGCTCGCATTGGCAGGAGATTGCCGCGTCGCTGCGCTCCTCGCAATGACAGCAGGGGGTTGATCAAGCCCGGCCATGACGCGAGAGACACGCATTCACCGCGGCATTGACGGCCGCGACCAGCAATACCACCAGGATCAGCAAAGCGTACATCCCCGGCATGTCGAAGCGGCGATAGGCATCCATCACCAGGAATCCCAGGCCGGCTTTCGACAGCTTGGTCTCCGCCAGCAGCACGCCGATTGCCGCCACACCGAAACCCAGGCGCAGCCCGTTCAGCAACGGTTCGCGCACTGCCGGCAGGTAGATCTTCATCGCCATCTGCCAGATTGTGGCACGAAAGCTGTGGCCGACCTGCAGCAACACGCGCCGCACGCCGCGCACGCCGCTCGCCACGCTGATCGCCACCGGGAAGAAGCAGGAGATTGCGCCGATGGCGATCTTCGATCCCTCGCCGGCGCCGAACGCCAGAAGCAAGGCGGGGAAGAAGATGATCTTCGGCACCGGCGCCAAATAATGCACCCAGCGTTCATAGGCCGCCGCGAGGAAGCGGTTGGCGCCGAGCAGGAGCCCCGCGCACGCACCGGCGAGGCCGCCGAGCGCAACCGCGACCACGAACTCCTCAGCCGTGACGCCAAGGTTGGCGTAGAATGCCGGCGTGCCCAGGGTGATCGCAATCGCCGCGACGATGCGCCACAGCGACGGCACGACATCGCGGAACAGCAGCCCGGACGAGGCCAGCGCCTGCCATGCCGCCATCAGGATCAGCGCGGCGATCAGCCGTGCGCGCGTTGCAGCCATCGCTCGATGCGTTCCATGGCGGCGAAGAACACCACGCTGGCCAGCAGCACGAAGCCGATCGCGGCGTAGGTGCCAGGCAGATCGTAACGCTCCGCAAGTTCATTGATGAGTTGGCCGAGGCCGCCGAGGTTGATGAGGAATTCCACGCCGACGATGTTGATCAGGCTAAAGGTCAGGCCGAGGCGCAACCCGGTAAAGACCGCCGGCATTGCAGCCGGGAACAGGATTTTTCGGAACATCTGCCCCTGCGTCAGGCGCAGCGAACGTCCGACATCGATCAGCACCGCGCGCGTGGCGACGAGGCCTTCCACCGTCTTCAGGATCACCGGTGCCACGCCGGCGGCGAATCCCATGATCACGATGGTGACCGACGATCGGCCGAACAGCACCAGGAACAGCGGATAGGCCAGGACCAAAGGGGCCGCCGCCCACGCCGCCACCCACGGCTCGAATGCGCGGCGCAATAGTTGCGAATGATACAGCCAGAAGCCGATCGGCACGCCGACCGCGAGGATCAGCACACCTGCGGCGAAGGTCTCGGCGCTGGTGAGCAGGAAGCGCGCCGGCACATGCTCCTCGACGATGATGCGCTCGAATGCAGCGAATACGTCCGATGGCGGCGGCACGACGTAGCGGCTGATGACGTCACCCACGATCAGCGCCTGCAACGCTGCGCCGGCAGCGACCAGCGTGGCGATGCCGAACAGCGGTGCGAGCAGCAGCATCCTACTGCGCCGCGTAATCGGCCGCCTCCAGGCCGCGATTGGCTTCCTCGCGCAGGTCGGCCCACAGCTCCGCGACGTAGGCGCCGAATTCCGGGCTGGTCAGCACCGCGTCGCTGCGCGGCCGCGGCAGGCGCACGTCCACGATGCGGCGCACGCGCCCGGGGCGAAACGTCATCACCACGATGCGATCGGAAAGCTGCACCGCTTCGGTGAGGCTGTGGGTGATCAGCAGCGTGGTCTGGCGCAGCTCCTGCTGGATCTGCGTCACCTTGGCGCCGAGCAGCAGGCGCGTCTGTTCGTCCAGCGAGGCGAACGGCTCGTCCATCAGCAGGATCTTCGGCTGCGCAGCGAGCGTACGGGCGATCGACACGCGCTGCCGCATGCCGCCGGACAGTTCCGCCGGATGGCGCTGTTCGAAGCCGCGCAGGCCGACCATGCCGACATAGTGCCGCGCACGCTCCAGTCTCTCGACACGCGGCATGCCGCGCAGTTCCAGCGGGAAGGCGACGTTGTCGATCACGTTGCGCCAGGGGAAGGTGCTCTCCTCCTGGAACACCATGCCGATCGCCGGATGCGGGCCGGTGATGGTTTCACCTGATACGGTCACCCGGCCCCGATAGTCGCCGGTCAGGCCGCCGATGATATGGAACAGCGTGGACTTGCCGCAGCCCGACGGACCGATCAGCGTGACGAACTCGCCTTCCGCCACGTCGAACGAAAAATCCTCGACCGCCGTCACACCCGCCGCTTCGGTGCCGAAGCGCTTGGTGACGTGATCGACGGCAAGGGCGGCAACGGCCACGTGGTGTCAGACGCGATGCGTCTCGTGGGTGGACGGGTGGAACAGCGCCTCCGGCGACAGCAGCCGCGAGGACAGGCCCTCGGCGTGGTGCCGCCGCAGGAAGACCTCCAGCACGTGGCGGTTGGCCTCGAGGCCGTACGACCAGAAATCCTCGCCCATCAGCCGTCGCGTGGCGTGCAGCTGTTCATCGATGAACGGCAGCGTCACCTTCGATGCGGCGACGTCGCCCAGCTTCGCCAGTGCGCGCGCCTTGGATTGCTCGAACGCCTTCATTGCCGCCGCCGGCAGCCAGGGATGCCGATCCGCCATCGTGCGGCGGATGCCGAGGATGTGCATGATCGGGAAGATGCCGGTCTTGCGGAACCAGGCGGACGCGGCATCGGCCGGATCGGGATACAGCCAGCCGACATTCCTGTGGCCATTGATGAAGCACGACGGCGCGCGCGGTCCGATCACCGCGTCGATCTCGCCGGCCGCCAGCATGCCGGAGATGGTGGCGCCGGCGGGCGCGTCCTCGACCCGCACATCCGGCGGCAACGTCACCGCGATCTTCTCGATCCGTCCGGCCTGTTCGTAGCCGCCGCGCACCCAGGTGACGTCGGACGGCTTCACGCCGTGTTCATCCTCCAGCACCGCACGGGTCCAGACATTGGCGGTGACCTGGTATTCCGGCACGCCGATGCGGCGGCCTTTCAGGTCTTCCGGCCTGGCGATGCCGCGGTCGGTGCGGATATAGATCGAGTTGTGGCGGAATGCCCGTGACGGGAACACCGGCACGCCGACATACGGGCAATCGCCGTTCGCGGTCTTCACCGTGAAGCTGCTCATCGACAGTTCGCAGATGTCGAAGTCGGCATGACGGAATGCGCGGAAGAAGATCTCCTCGGGTTCCAGCAGCATGAACACCGGATCGACGCCGTCGATCTGCACCGAGCCATCGACCAGCGGGCGGACCCGGTCGTAATCGCCGACGGCAATGGAAAGCGCGAGCTTGCTCATCGGCTACTCCGCCGCCTGGCCGATCGGGGACATGGCAAGTTCCTCCGGGGAGACGCCCAGCGTTCGCCAGTCCTCGGTCTTGCGCACCACGCCTTCGAACGACCGCAAGGTGCCTTGCGGAATATATGGATCGCCGCGGCCGATCGCCGGACCGCCGGCCTGGAAGCTGCGCACCGCCTCCACCATGATGCGGCGGAACTGCAGGATCGCGGTGTCGCTGACGCCGAGGCGCTCCTGCGAGCGGTCGGCGATCGGACCCATGGTCTCCCACATCGCGATGTCCTGGTTCGGAATGCCGCGGATGCCGGTGAAGTTGCCTGCCGCCATGGCGGCACGGTCCTGCAGGAAGTCGTTGTCCCGGGTGCGGACCTTGCGCCAGCGGCGATCCACATCCACCCCCACCTCGGCGCCGAGGAAGCGCCGCCAGTCATCGACGTCGGGCACCGTGTCGCCGCCCCAGGCGATGAAATGGAACGCCGTGTGGGTGTCGTCCATCGGGATCTGCTGGATCGCCATGTTGTACAGGTTGTTGGGTGGGATCTGCACGGTGAACGGCGCGATGAACAATGTGGTGCGCACGTACATGTGGGTCGCTTCGTTGACGATAGGCCGGCGGATCGCGGCATAGCGGAAGCCGAACGAGGTGCGCTGCACGTGCAGGCTTGGCGCCTTGTCGGTCGATGGGCGCAGCCAGGTGTCGCCGCCCGCCATCGAGCCCGCCACCTGCGCCGGCACCATGTCGGAGGCATGCAGCGTCGATGAATGCGCCGAATCGATCGCGCCTTCCAGCACCTGCGCCCAGTTGCAATCGACGATGATGCGGGCGATGGAGATTTTGGTGTCGGGCGCCGGCTGGAACACCGGCGGATCGAATGGCGGCATCTCCTCGGCCGGTCCCATGAACACCCACAGCAGGCCGGCGGCCTCGTGCACCGGATAGGCCTTGTGCGTCAGCTTTTCCCTGAAGCGAGAATCGGCCGGCTCGGAGGGCATTTCCAGGATGTTGCCGGCGACGTCGATCTTCCAGCCGTGGTACAGGCAGCGCAGGCCGCATTCCTCGTTGCGCCCCAGCGCGAGCGAGGCGCGCCGGTGCGGACAGAGCTCGCCGACGACGCCCAGCCGCCCGTCGCTGTCGCGAAACGCCACAAGGTCCTCGCCAAGCAGGCGCACGCGCACCGGCGGTCCGTCGCGGTCGGCGACTTCCTCGGACAGGCAGGCCGGCAGCCAATGGCGGCGCATCATCCGGCCCATCGGCGCGTCGCCTTCGACCCGACAGAGCAGGTCGTTGTCTTCCGCATTGAGCATCTGCGTTCCTCCTGGCGGACTGGCGGGTGCCGCTCGATCTTTCGGTATCCAAGGCGGATTTGGTTTGTCCTGTCCAGGGCATAGGCTGGAGGGGTCGGCCGTTGTGGAGGGTGCATGATCTTCGAGACCAAGGTGGCGATTGCGGTGCTGGACGACCTGCCGGTCTGGCAGAAGCTGAACGTGACGGCGTTCCTGGCGACCGGGATCGCCGGGGCGGCGCCCGAGGCGATGGGCGAGCCCTACGAGGACGCGGCAGGGCGGCGGCATGCGCGGCTGCTCGGCCAGCCGATGCTGATCTTCGCCGGCGGGTCCGAGGGGCTGCTGCGCGCCTGGCGCGTCGCGATCGAGCGGGAACTGACGCTGGCAGTCTATGTACGGGCGATGTTCACCACCGGGCACGATGCGGCGAACCGGGCGGTGTTCAAGGCGGAGCCGGCGGATGCGCCGGACCTGGTGGGGGTGGCGCTGCGCGGTGCGAAGAAGGAGGTCGATCGGGCGACCAAGGGGTTGGCGCTGCACCGGTAATCCTGTCGTTGCATTCCACGCAATGACAGGGCGGCTCAGGCCCCGCTACTGGTGGCAACCAACAGCGCCTCATGTTCGCTGAGCGCCGGTTGATTGCCGGACCGGGTTGGGAACACCACGCTGACCAGGGTGCCTTTGTCCGACTTGACCTGGAGTTCTCCACCAAGCTGGTCTGCCAGGCTCTGCAGGATCGTCAGGCCCAGGGATCGCTCGAGATCGCCCGAGTTGGTCGGCGACCAGCCGGGGCCGTCGTCCTTCACCGACAGCACCACATGACCATCCGGGAGGGCCCGCAAGGATACCAGGAAATGCCATCCGAGGTTGCGCTCGAACACATGCTTCTGGGCATTGTTCGCGATCTCGATGACCAGCATCGTGATGACGCTCATCTGATCGAACGATAATCGGACCGCCTCGATGTCGAAGCTGACATGGGTGGAATGGGCATCGATTGCCGTCGCCACGGCGTCGCGCAGGATCGCCTTCAGCCCTTGTTCGAACAGCCCCGGATCGTGCAGGCGACGATGCATGTCGGCGGATACCGACATCCTCTGGATCGCGTCATCCAGCATGGTGGCTCCCGCCGCGTTCGCCTCGGAGCCCATTGTCCTGCGGATGATCTCCAACCTGCCGACGGTTGCCTGCAGTGTGTTGGCGACGCGATGCTGGAGTTCCCGGAACAGCACGCGCTGCCGTTCGTTGGCTTCGGCAAGTTCCTGCGCCAGCGCCTGCAATCCACCGATAATGGCAATCGTCAGACCGCCGACGAGCAGCCAGCCGACCGGCTGCAAATGCAGTCCCGGCGGCACGAAGTAGAACAGTCCTGACGTCACCGAGAGCACCAGAACGGCCAGCGCTTCCTTCCATCCGAACGCCACTGCGACAATGAGGATCACCGGGTAGAACGCCAGAGACGGTATTCCGCCGTAGAACTGTCCCAGCAAAAATCGCGCGGCAAGTGCCACGCCGAACAACGCGAACGCCGCCAGCCATCGGATCATGGCTGGCTGGTTTGATCGCCAACTCACGATTCGCATGAGCCAGTGCATCGATGGATTGTACCACCGTTCCGGCAGCGTTGGAATCGCAGCACGGCCGGCTGCGATTCACCGACTCCGACACGGAACTGACATCAACCGACCGAATGAGAGCGGTGCGGCTGCGATTGCCGAATGCATCCCACCCTTGACCGCCCGCCCTCACCCGTCCCATCACCCCGCCCGCCATGTCCCTTCTCGTCATCACCGGCGCCAGCATCCGCCTCGGCGGTCGTCCGATCCTGGATGGCGCCGACCTCACCGTGGACCCCGGCCGCCGCATCGGCCTGGTCGGCCGCAACGGCGCCGGCAAATCCACGCTGCTGCGCGCCATCATGCACGAAATGCCGCTGGATTCCGGCGACATCCGCCTGGCCAGCCGCGCGCGCATCGCAACCGTGGCGCAGGAGGCCCCGTCCGGCGACGCCTCCCTGCTGGAAACAGTGCTGCAGGGCGACCCCGAACGCCTCGCCCTGCTCGCCGAAGCCGACACCGCCGACCCCCACCGCCTCGCCGAAATCCACGAACGCCTGCGCGCGATCGGTGCCGATTCAGCGCCAGCCCGCGCCGCCGCCATCCTCGCCGGCCTGGGCTTCGACGAAGCCGCCCAGGCCCGCCCCGTGGAGGAATTCTCCGGCGGCTGGCGGATGCGCGTGGCGCTCGCCACCGCACTGTTCGCCAACCCCGACCTGCTGCTGCTCGACGAACCGACCAACCACCTGGACCTCGAAGCTGCGCTCTGGCTGGAGACTTGGCTCGCCCGCTTCCCCGGCGCCGCGCTGCTGGTCTCGCACGACCGCGGCCTGCTGGACCGCGCGGTGGAGGCGATCGCCCACCTGGACAAGGGCAAGATCTCGCTCACCCCCGGCGGGTTCGACGAATTCGTCCGCATCCGCACCGAGCGCGCCATGCAGCAGGCCAGCGCCGCCAAGCGCATCGCCACCGAGCGCGCGCATATCCAATCGTTCATCGACCGCTTCCGCTACAAGGCGAGCAAGGCGCGCCAGGCCCAGTCTCGCATCAAGGCGCTCGCCCGCCTGCCGCAGATCGAGAACGTCATCGAGGATGCGCCCACCCGCTTCGATTTTCCCGAGCCCGCGCGCATCGCCCCACCGATCCTGACGCTGGAGCGCATTGCGGTCGGCTATGACGCCACGCCGGTGCTGCGCAACGTCTCGCTGTCGATCGACATGGACGACCGGATCGCGCTGCTCGGCGCCAACGGCAACGGCAAATCCACGCTGGCGAAGCTGCTGGCCGGCAGGCTGGATCCGTTGTCCGGCGAACTGCGTCGCGGGCCGAAGCTGCGCGTCGGGTATTTCGCCCAGCACCAGACAGACGAGTTGGTCGCCGAAGAGACGCCGGTGGACCACATGACGCGCGCCCTGCCGCGCGCGCATCCGCCGCAGGTGCGCGCGCAACTGGCCCGCTTCGGCCTGGACGCCAACCGGGCCGAGACGCCGGTGTCCAGCCTGTCGGGCGGCGAGAAGGCGCGGCTGCTGCTGGCGCTGGCGACGCGCGATGCGCCGCAACTGCTGATCCTCGACGAACCGACCAACCACCTCGACATCGACGCGCGCGAGGCGCTGGTGAAGGCACTGGCGGATTTCCAGGGCGCGGTGCTGCTGATCACCCACGATCCGCATCTGGTTGAGCTGATTGCCGAGAGGCTGTGGCTGGTGGCGGACGGCACGGTGCGGCCGTTCGACGGCGACCTGGACGAGTACCGCGCGCTGCTGGCGGAACGCGCGCGGCCGGCGGCGAAGTCGGATGCCGGCACCCGTCGCGACGAACGCCGCGAGCGTGCCGATGCCCGCGCGGCCCTGGCACCGCTGCGCAAGCAGGCGCGCGACGCCGAGGCGCGGCTGGCGCGACTGGCGGCCGAACGCGCCGCAATCGAGGCGAAGCTGGCGGACCCCGGGCTGTACGTCCCCACCCGCAAGGCGGAGATCGCCGCCGCCAACGCCCGCCTGGCGGCGATCCGCAAGCTGGCCGCCGCAGCCGAGGCGGAGTGGCTGGCGGCGGAGGAGGCGCTGGAATCGGCGTCGTGAGGAGCGGGCTGGGGACGATGGGTTTCGCTGCGCTCTGACCACCGCGCTCCCTGGCCGCGTTGCTGCGCAGGATAGGTAGAGCGCAGCGAAACCCGTCGTCGCCCCGCCCATGATGGTGCGATTTGTTCCTCTCTCCGGACCACGCAGTCTATATCGGCGACGTGCTGATCCCGGTAAAGCACCTGGGCAACGGCAACAGCATCGCGCAGGTGGCAATGGACAACGTGACGAACTCCCACGTCGACTGCGCGCCGCAGGCGGCCGCGGCATGATCTACATGGTCGAGATGGCGCTGCTGGAAACCGCGCGCCGTGCGGAATGGGATGCATGGTACGTCGCGCACCAGCATCGCCTGCTGTCGATCCCCGGCATCCACGCCAGCCAGCGCTTCGAGTGCATCCACACCGCCGCGTCGCCCTTCGTCGCATTGCACGAGGTGGACGGACCGCAGGTCTTCACCAGCAACGCCTATCGCGCCAGCGCCGGTCCGACCAACACCGGCGAATGGCAAGACAAGATGGGCAACTGGCACCGCAACGTGTTCCGCGGCCTCGACCACACACCGGACGTGCCGATGGAAGCGCGCCTCGTGCTGGTCGAACGCGGCTGCGAAGCCACCATGCCGCGCGACGCCGACCTGCGCTGGCTGGAGGCCGTCGGGCTCGACCAGAGCGTGCGTCGCCGTGGCCTGGCGCTGCTGCATCCGATGCAGGCCGACATGCTCGCCGGCACGCCCGGCATCCGCGTGCTGAAGCCGCTCGGCGCGCGGCTTACGCCTTCTTCTCCCAGCCCCGCGGACCCTGCTGCCAGTAGGTAAGCGCATGGCCGGCGGCCTTTGCCGCCGTCCAGCGCTGGCGCGCCGCGGCAACCGCGGCTTCATCCTTGCCGTCGAACAGATCGAACACGCGGTCGAATTCGCCCAATCGCGCGCTGGCCGCCCCATCGACCAGGAACAGGAAGCGCGCGCCGTTCGGCGCCGCATCGTCCGTGGTCAGCCAGATCGGCTGCAGGTCGGCGTCGCCATCGGCCGGCGTGCCGTGCGGCAGCCAGTCGGGTTGCGCACACGTCCACAGCGCAGCGTCCAACGCCGCAAGCTGTTCAGCGTTGCCGCACAGCACCACCGCGCGCTGCCCGGTCGCCAGCGTGCGACCCAGCAACTGCGGCAGCGCCTGGTCGGGTCCGGTCCGCGTCAGGTGGTAGAAGCCGATATCGGTCATTGGTCTCTCGCCAATTCCTACTTCTGGCAGCGCCTGCGCTGGTTCGCGCGCAGCGCATTGCTGCTTCCTCCGTGGCCCTCGACGTCCTCCGTCCTACCTCCGTGTCAAACCCTTGCTTTCTGTCAACAGACATCCCTACGACAATCGAGATGCAGGGTTGCCTCCACGCCAACGGCATTCGGTCAAATGCGATTGCCCTGCTCCCCTATTGCGGGAGCGGGAGGATAGTCCGCTACCCCTCGTAGTGTTCCGCCACCAGTCGATCCAGCATCCGCACGCCGAACGCCGTCGCGCCCTTCGGCACAATCGGTGCATCGCGCGAGCTCCATGCCATTCCGGCGATGTCGAGATGCGCCCACGGCCTGCCATTGACGAAGCGCTGGATGAACTGCGCCGCGCTGATCGATCCGGCCGGCCGGCCGCCGATATTCTTCATGTCGGCGATGTCGGACTTGATCAGCCGGTCATATGCCGGATCCAGCGGAAAGCGCCACAGCTTCTCGGACGTGGCCTGGCCCGCCGCCGCCAGCTTCTGCGCCAGCGCATCGTCGTTGCTGAACATCCCGCCATACTCGTGGCCGAGTGCGACGATCATCGCGCCGGTCAGCGTTGCGAGGTCCACCATGAAGCGCGGATCGAATTTCTCCTGGCAGTACCAAAGCACATCCGCCAGCACGAGGCGGCCTTCGGCATCGGTGTTGATCACCTCGATGGTCTGCCCGGAATAGCTGGTCACCACGTCGCCCGGCCGCTGCGCGCTGCCGGACGGCATGTTCTCCACCAGCCCGACCAGCCCCACCGCATCGACCTTCGCCTTGCGTCCAGCCAGCGCCGCCATCAGGCCGACCACGGTACCCGCGCCGGCCATGTCCCACTTCATGTCCTCCATGCCGCCGGCCGGCTTGATGCTGATGCCGCCGGTGTCGAAGGTGACTCCCTTGCCGATGAACGCCACCGGCTTGCCCTTGCCCTTGCGCCCGCCGCCCGACGCGCCATGCCACTGCATCACCACCATGCGCGGCTCATTGACGCTGCCCATCGCGACGCCGAGCAGCGCGCCGAAACCCAGCCGGTGCAACTCCCGCGGGCCGAACACGTCCACCTTCAGGCCGAGTTCCGACAGCTTCTTGCAGCGATCGGCCATCTCTGCCGGATTCAGTACGTTCGGCGGCTCGCTGACCAGGTCGCGCGCGACGTATACGCCCCTGGCGATGCCCGACAGCGGTTCCCACGTGTTCTTTGCCCGACCCGGATCGCCGGTGAGCAGCGTGAGCCTGGCGAGCTTCGGCTTGTCCTCCTGCTTCTCCTTGGTGCGATATCTGTCGAAACGATACGCCCGCAGTACCGCGCCCAGCGCCACTTCGGCGGCCTGTGCCGGCTGCAACGTGCCGCTGGCGACGACGGCGTTGGGTTCGCGCAGCAGCGCGGCCGTCGCATGGCCGCCGGCCTCGTTGAGCACCTGCTGCGTCAGTTCGGCGGGCTTGCCGAGACCCACGGCCACCACGCGCGACAATCCCGCCCCGGGCGCCAGGATGACGCAGGTCTTGCCCTTGCCGCCCTTGAACTCCGCCGCCTTCAACGCGCGCGCAATCGCCCCGCCGGTCGCCTCATCGGCTTGCTGCCACACGCCGGAGGGCTGCTCGCCTTCACCCATCAACAGCACGAGCGCACCCGACTTCGGCATGGCCGGTTTGGCGAAGGCGATGTCGAGCATGATGCAATACTCCCCTGAATTAACGCGCCGTCGTTACGCGGCGGGTGACTGTAGCAGCGCCTTCCGCCTTTGCCATGTCTGCCGCGCGCGGCTATCTGCATCGAACATGACCGAACTGTTGCACGCCGATCCCGCCGGCATTGCGCGCGCCGCCGCACTGCTGCGCGGCGGCGACCTCGTGGCATTCGGCACCGAGACGGTTTACGGCCTCGGCGCAGATGCCACCAGCGATCGCGCGGTTGCCGGCATCTTCGCCGCCAAGCAGCGGCCGCGCTTCAATCCGCTGATATGTCATTATCATGACACCGATGCGGCATTCGGCGATGCGCTCGCGAATGCGGCGGCACAGCGCCTGGCCGCCGCGTTCTGGCCTGGTGCGCTGACGCTGGTGCTGCCGCGGCGTGCCGATTGCACCGTGAGCCTGCTGGCCAGCGCAGGCCTCGATACGCTCGCGCTGCGCGTGCCGGCACGCGCAGCGGCACTCGCAGTGTTGCGCGCCGTCGGTCGGCCGGTCGCCGCGCCATCGGCGAACCGGTCCGGCATGGTCAGCCCGACCACCGCGCAGCATGTTGTCGATGAACTCGCCGGACGCATCGCCGCGGTGCTCGACAGCGGCCCGTGTCCGGTCGGCGTGGAATCCACCGTGCTGGACCTGTCGGCGGATGCGCCGATGTTGTTGCGGCCCGGCGGCGTCACGGTCGAGGCGATCGAAGCGGTCATCGGTCCGCTGCGCCGCGGGGACCATGCGCAATCCGGCGCGCTGCGCTCACCCGGCATGATGGCGTCGCATTACGCACCGAAGCTGCCGGTGCGGCTGGAGGCCGTGGCCGTGCAGCGCAACGAAGCGCTGCTCGCATTCGGTCCGCCATTGCCCGGAGCCGGCGCCGTGTACAGCCTGAGCGACGCCGGCGAACTGACCGAAGCGGCGGCGCGGCTGTTCGCGGGATTGCGACAGCTTGATGCGAAAGCCGCTGCGCTGGGGCTGGTCGGCATTGCGGTGATGCCGATACCGCGACAGGGTCTCGGCCTGGCGATCAATGACCGGCTGCGCCGCGCCGCCGCGCCGCGCGCCTGACGGATTGCACGCGGTCCGCCGCCATCGGATGATCGCGCGGAATACACGACGGGAGGCAGACGATGCGGCTCAAGGACAAGGTGGCCATCGTCACCGGTGGCGCCCACGGCATGGGTGAGGCCGAGGCGCGGCTGTTCGCGCAGGAAGGCGCCAAGGTCGTCATCGCCGATGTGCTGCAGCAGGAGGGCGAGGCGGTCGCCGCCGACATCGCCGCCGGCCAGCGCCAGGCGCGCTTCGTGCGCACCGACGTAACGTCGGAGACCGACTGGAAGCGGCTGATCGCCGAGACGATTGCGAGCTATGGCCGGCTCGATATCCTGGTCAACAACGCCGGCATCAGCGGCAGTTCGGTGGGCGATGCCGATGGCCTCGAAGGCTGGCAGAAGCTGCTGGCGATCAACGCGACCAGCGTGTTTCTCGGCACCAAGCTGGCCGCTGCCGAGATGGCGAAGACCGGCGGCGGTTCCATCGTGAACATATCGTCGATCATGGGAATCGTCGCCAGCGAGGACAGCCATCCGGGCTATCCTGCCTCGAAGGCGGCGGTGCGCAACTATACCAAGGCTGCGGCCTGCCGCTATGGACCGCAGGGCGTGCGGGTGAACTCGGTGCATCCGGGCTACATGCCGCCGATGCTGAACGCGACCAACGCCGCGGGACGCGCGTCGAAGATCGAACAGACGCCGCTGCGCCGGCTGGGCGAGCCGATCGAGGTGGCGTACGGCGTCCTGTTCCTGGCGTCGGACGAGGCCTCGTTCGTCACCGGGGCGGAGCTGGTGATCGACGGTGGCTACATCGCGCATTAGG
Source organism: Acetobacteraceae bacterium (assembly GCA_036265005.1). Lineage (GTDB taxonomy): Bacteria > Pseudomonadota > Alphaproteobacteria > Acetobacterales > Acetobacteraceae > JAMXLO01. Next base: position 13,233 of record DATAPW010000350.1, read on the forward strand.
CGGCGGAGAGAAAGAGGGAGAGTGAGATATGCTTTCCGCTGCGCTCTGCCCATCCTACGCAACCACCGGTAGGCCGCGCGGCCGAGCGGTAGAGCGCAGCGAAACCCATCACGCCGCCCATAGCGAGGAACCCTGCCAATGATCCAGGTACCGACACAACAGATCCCCGGCGTGTACCATCGCCGCATCGGCGACATCGTGGTGACCGCGCTGTCCGATGGCTACCTCGATGGCACCGTGGACGTGCTGCAGAACATCGCGCCGGACGAAGCGATGCGGATGCTGACCGAGACATTCCGCCCCGGCCGGCGCACCTCGGTGAACTGCTATGCGATCCATTCCGCCGGACGGCTGGCGCTGATCGAGACCGGCTCGGGCGACTACCTGCTGCCGACGGCGGGCAAGCTGCAAAAGAATCTTGCAGCGGCCGGCATCGATCCGGCGGACATCGAGAAGGTCATCCTGACGCACATGCATCCCGACCATTCGGCGGGGCTGACCGATCCGAAGACCGGCCAAAAACTGTTCCCCAACGCCGAACTGGTGGTGCACGAGAACGAACCGCGGCATTGGAACGACGATGCGGCCATGGCCAAAGCGAGCGAGCGGGCGAAGAAGCTGTATTTCCAGTGCGCGCGCGAGCAGATGGCGCCGTATCACAATGTGATGCACCGCTTCACCGGCAGCGTGGAGGTGTTTCCCGGCGTCACCTCGGTGCCGCTGCACGGCCACACGCCGGGACACAGCGGCTACATGATTTCGTCGGGCAAGGACTCGCTGCTGATCTGGGGCGACATCGTGCATGTGCCGGACATCCAGGTGCCGCGTCCGGAGGTGACCATCGAGTTCGATACCGACCCGCATGCCGCCGCGGCGACGCGCAAGCGGGTGTTCGACATGGTGGCGACCGACCGGCTGCTGATCGCCGGGATGCACGTGCACTATCCCGGCTTCGCGCACGTGGTGAAGCACGGCGACAGCTACGCGATGCTGCCGGAGTTCTGGGACCAGGCATTCGGCGGGTGACGCCGGCCGCAGGCAAGCAGGGGTTTGCGCAGATGCACGCGGATGCACGCAGAACACGCAGATGGTTCTGCGCGGTTCATGGACTGTAGCCCACGCGTTCCATTGTCCTGGCCGGGGTTGCCACGGCCATCGCCGCGCCAAGCCCTATCTGCGTGCTCCGCGTGCATTCTCTCGGCATCTGCGTTGAATGGCCTGCTTCGCGCCCGCCATCCGAAATAACTTGACCGTTATTTATTCTAACTGCTATGCTGCCGCGATGGACACCAGTTGCCCGCCAGACATCGTCGACCGGCTCCCCAGGGATTTGTATTACCAGATCGTCCACGCGCTGCGCGGCGCCCTGCCGCCGCCGGTTAGCGACGCGCCCGCCGACCTCATCCGCCGCGACAACGCCATCATCGCGCAGGTTGCCTCGCTGCTGCCGGCCAATCCCGACGAAGTCATCCTCGCCGCGCAATATGTCGCTGCGAATGCCCAGGCGTTCGACTGCCTGCGCCTCGCCCATGAGAACCAGGCGAACCTCGCGGTCGTGCTGCAATGCACCGCGCAGTCCGCCAGCATGATGCGCCAGGCGCGCAGCGCACGTACGCACCTGCTGCGCGCCCGGGCGGCGCGCGGCCATGACAGCGCCGGCAGTACCGAACACGCCGTCGTCAGCCTGATGGCCGATGCCATGGGCCGCACCGCGCCGGATGTTGCCCCCGCGCCGCCGCCCGCGCCGGACGCGTCCGCCCGGCTCACCGAGGCGGAGAAATACGCCCTTGCCCATCCCAGGCGCGCGGCACTGATCCGCTCGATCGGCGGGCGACCGCGAAAACTCAATCTTGGCCCGCTATCCGCCGCGCTGGTCCACGAGATCGCCCACGGCACCAGCCCCATCCTCCGGGCTCTCGGCCGCAAGCCCTCCCGCCGCCTCGCCGCCTGACTGATTGCGCCAACCGATGAAGCCCTCCCCCTCCCCTTGCGGGAAGCGGTAAGGGGAGGGGTGCGCCCTTCACCGTTGCAACAGCGTCCGAGTGGGTTGTTCCTCCCCTGCCGCCTCCCGCAATGGGAGGGGAGGCCCGATTGTGCCGCGGCCTCGAGGACCCTTCGTTACCTGACCCGTCTCATCCACGGAGCAACGAGACGCCTTCGAGACGCCCCTCTCCCTTGCCTCCCGCCCCCCATCCGTGCTTAACCCCCCGCCTTCCCTGCCGGGCGGCGACGGCATCGCTCCCGGTTATGCCCGCAACCCGCGGGCCTCCAGCCATAGGGAGTACATCATGCCGCTATACGAATGCGTGCTCATCGCACGCAACGATGTGACGCAGCAGCAGGTCGAGGGCGTCGCCGACAACATCGCCACGCAGCTCGAAGCCGAGGAAGGCGCGGTCAGGAAGCGCGAATACTGGGGCCTGCGTGGCCTGGCCTACCGGATCAAGAAGAACCGCAAGGGCCACTACATGCTGCTCGGCCTGGACGCCAAGCCGGCCTTCATCACCGAGATGGAGCGCCAGCTCAGCCTGAACGAGGACATCCTCCGCTTCATGACCGTCCGCGTGGACGAGATCGAGGAAGCCCCGTCGGCCATCCTGTCGCGCAAGTCGGACGAGAGGGAGCGCAGCTTCCGCGGGCCCAAGCCGGCCGGCCGGTTCGAGAGTGGCCGCCGTCGCGGCTTCGACGATCGCGAGGAATTCCGCGCCCGCGACGAATTCCGTGGCGAGGAACTCGTCACCGGGGCGGAGGAGTAAGCCATGTCCGAAACAACCGACATCAATCCGGCCGCCCGCCGCACCGCAGTCGGCGCCCGCCGGCCGTTCTACCGCCGCCGCAAATCCTGCCCGTTCTCCGGCCCGAACGCGCCGAAGATCGACTACAAGGACGTGCGCCTGCTGTCGCGCTTCCTGTCCGAGCGCGGCAAGATCGTGCCCAGCCGCATCACCGCGGTCTCGGCCAAGAAGCAGCGCGAGCTGGCGGTGGCGATCAAGCGTGCCCGCTTCCTCGCCTTGTTGCCCTATATCGTGAGCTGACGGAGCGGATCATGGCAGACGTGGAACTGATCCTGCTCCAGCGCGTGGAAAAGCTGGGGCAGATGGGCGACCTGGTGAAGGTGAAGCCCGGCTTCGCCCGCAACTACCTGTTGCCGCAGAAGAAGGCGCTGCGCGCCAGCAAGGACAACATCGCCCGCTTCGAGCAGGAGCGCGTGCAGCTCGAGGCGCAGAACCTGAAGCGCCGCGAGGAGGCCGAACGCGTTGCCGAACGGGTCGGTGGGCTGTCGGTGGTGATCATCCGCCAGGCGGGCGAGTCCGGCAGCCTGTATGGTTCGGTCTCCGCTCGCGACATCGCCGAGGGGGCGACTTCGGCGGGGTTGACCGTGGACCGCCAGCAGGTGGTGCTGGAGCATCCGATCAAGACCCTCGGCCTGGCCCGCGTGCGTGTGGCGCTGCATCCCGAGGTGTCGATCCCGGTTATCGTCAATGTCGCGCGCAGCCAGGAAGAGGCCGAGCGGCAGGCGCGCGGCGAACGGGTCGGCGCCGAGGCGGAGGAGGAAGAGGAGGCGATCGACGCCGCCACGCTGTTCGAACCCGGTGCGGCCCCCGAGGACCAGCCCCAGCCCTGACCGGATTCCGGCGTCATTGCCGGGGTCCGACAGCGCTCTTAGCCCAACGCTCGTTGATAGCGGCTCATCGATCCCACTGTCATGGCCGGGCGTGGCCCGGCCATCCACGTCTTCTTCGTCTGCGTCGGCCAAAAGACGTGGGTGGCCGGGCCAAGCCCGGCCATGACAGTGGGCACAACGCGTATGTCATCATCAATGAGCTTCGGTGTTAGCCTAACTCCCCGTTCCACGGCTCCCCGATGAACGCGTAGCCGCTGCCGGCACGGACCACGTGGCCGAAGCCGGGGAAGTCCATGTGCATGCCGGCCACGCACAGCCGGTCGGTGGCCGCCATGTCCAGGATCCGGCGGCGGGTCGCGATCGCCAGCGCGCCATCGACGTCGAACGCCATGCCGGCGTCCGGGCGCGCGAACTGCAGGCCCGGCAGGTGGACGATGTCGCCCCAGACCAGCAATCCGTCACCGCCCGACGCGATCAGCCAACCGGTGTGGCCGGGCGTATGGCCGGGCGCCGGCACCGCGGTGACGCCGCCGAGAACCTCCCCGCCGGTGACGCTGCGGGTGCGGTCGCGATAGGCGGCGATGGTGGCCAGCGACAGCCGCACCGCCTGCTGCTCCTGGCCTTCCGGTGCCGCGGCCAACACCGCGGGGTCCGACCAGTAGGCGGATTCCACCGCATGCACCACGAGTTCGGCGTTGGGGAACACCGCCTGTCCGCCGGCATCGACCAGACCGCCGACATGGTCCGGGTGGAGATGCGTCACCAGGACCGTGTCGATGTCTGCCGGCTTGACGCCGAGGGCCGCCAGGTTGCCGGCGAGCCGGCCCAGCGAGGGGCCGAACACCGCGCCGCAGCCACCGTCGATCAGCACCAGCCGGTCGGCCAGGTAGACCAGATAGCAGTTGACTGCGAGCCTCGGCGGCACGGCGAGGAACGCCGCCCGGTGCATCGCTTCGGCTTCGCGCCTGGAGACGTTGGTGACGAATTCGAAGAAGTCGAGCATCGGCGCGCCAAGCATGCCGTCGTTCAGTGCGGTGACGACGATGTCGCCGAACGCGAAGTGGTGCACGCCGGGCGTCTGGCGTGTCGGCTGCTTTGGATGTGGCATGGTTGTCTCTCCCCTTTCCTCTATCCCAGCGCGCCGGGACCGCGCAGCGCGGCGATGTCGTCACGCGACATCCCGAGCACGTCCGCCAGCACGGTATCGGTGTCCGCGCCAAGGCCGGGCGCCGCGCCGGACCGGCGGCCGAAGCTGGCGCGCCATGGGAGGCCCGGCAGGACGCCGGTGCCGTGCGGTTCCCAAAAGCCGCGCGCGCGCAGGTGGCGGCTCGCCACCAGGTCCATCGAATCGGCGAGCGGCGCGGCCGGCACGCCGGCATCCCGCAAGCTGGCCGCAGCCGCCGCGGCGTTCTGCAGGCGCAGCCAGCCGGCGAGCGCGGCCTCGATCGCACCGCGTTGCGCGATGCGCTCGGGCAGGCCGAGGCCGGCCATTGGCGACAGGGCGGCGACCGTGCCGCACAGGCTGCGCCATTGCTCGTCGCCGGTGACCGCGACGCTGATCCACTCGTCATCGCCGGCGCAGCGCCACGCGCCGTGCGGCACGTGGTCGCGCGACCGGTTGCCCTGCGGCTGCGGCGGGGCATCGCATTGCGTCGCCATCAACGGCTCGGCCAGCGTCCACAGCATCGCTTCGATCATCGAGAAGTCGATCCGCGCCACGCCGCCGCTGCGCTGCCGCTGCCAGATCCCGGCGGCCACGACGAAGGCCAGCATCAGCCCGCACATCGGATCGAGCCAGGCGAAGCCGACGCGCGGCGGGATGTCGGGATGTCGGTTCAGCCCGGCGAACCCGGCGTAGCATTGCAGCAGAGTGCCGTAGGCGACGGCGTGCGACTCCGGCCCGGTGCGACCGAGGCCGGACGCCGAGACGTACAGCAGGTCGGGATTGCGCTGCTGCAGCGCCGCCGCGCCAAGCCCCAGCCGGTCCATCACGCCGGTGGCGAAGTTCTCCACCAGCACGTCGCAGCGGTCCGCCAGGGCGCGGGCGACATCCACCGCCTGCGGCTGCTTCAGGTCGAGCACGACGCCGCGCTTCGCCTGGCCAAGCACGGTGTGCAGTTCCGAGGCGCGCCCCGGATCGCCGCGACCGGGCGCCTCGACCTTGATCACCTCGGCGCCCATCGCCGCGAGATAGCGTGTCGTCGTCGGACCGGCGATCACCCAGCTGAAGTCGAGCACGCGGATGCCGGACAGCGGCAGCTCCCCGCATGGCGCCGGCGACCTGCCGGACTGCGTCATGCTCAGCCCGAACGGCGGACCCGGCGCCTGCACCGTGCGCCCGCCAAGCTGGATGGGCCGATAGAACCGGCGATGTGCAAGCTGCGGCGAGACAAGCTGCTCGGTCAGTTCGCGCAACGGGAAACTCGGCACGCGCGCCGCCTGCGCGGTGTCGGCGATCCACTGCTTGTCGTGCTGCCGGCTCCAGTCGGACATCAGGGCATGCAGCGCGTCCCAGTTGGCCACGCGGTCCGGCTTGGTGGCGAAGCGTGGATCGCTGCCCCAGGCGGGCGAACCCATGGCCTCGAGCCAGGCGGCCCACTGCCGATCCTCGCGCGGCGAGATCGCCGCATAACCGTCGCGCGCCGGAAGGATGCAGACCGTCGCCCCATTGCCGTCGGTCAGGCGCTTGCGCGACCGGCTCCTGCCGTGCAGGCCGGCGCTGGCCAGTTCGGTCATCGCCAGCGTCGCCAGCGCCTCCTCGATCGAGACGTCGATGATGGCGCCGGGTGCGGGCATCAGCGCCGCGTGCATGCCGGCGCAGGCAGCGGCGATGCCGCCGATGAAGGCGGACTGCTCGCCCGCCGGGCGGATCGGCGCTTCCGCCAGGTCGTCCACCTGGCCGGTCAGCATCCGCGCAATACCGCTGGCATAGAACAGGGTCAGGTCGGATGCCGGGTCGTCGGCCTGCGGGCCGGTCTGACCGAACGGCGATATGAACACCAGCGTGGCGTCCGGATTGCGCCGGCGCAGCGCATCGGCGTCGCAGTTGCGTGCACGGAGTTCGGCCGGGCGGCCCTCGCAGACGATCAGGTCGGCGGCCGCCAGATCGAAGTCGCGGCGTTCGGCGTGGCCGTGATTGAGGTAGGCTTGCAGCGGCGTCGCATGGCTCGCATCCACGCGCATGACGGCGGCGCCGACATCGGCGAGCAATCGTCCGCAGACGGCAGCGGCGCGGCCATCACCGATCTGCACAACGCGAAAGCCATTCAGCAGCGACATCCCCGAATCCCGTATTGCCCGGCACGCAGCGCGCCACGGCTATCTGTGGCGGGAATCGGTGTGCCGTCAAAGCCTGAGGCAATTCGCCGGTGCATAGGGCGGAAAACGCAGCCATTCCGCCCTGCGCACCCAGAGATCGGTCACGCCTGGAGGATGGGCCGCACGAACGCCGCAAGGTTGCCGCCGGCAAAGCGTCGGGCGCTGATGCCGGCGGCATTGGCGGCCGCCATGTCGCTGTCCTGGTCGCCGACCAGCACACAGCGCGCCGGATCGAGCTCCCATGCGCGGATCAGGTCCAGCAGCATCCCTGGTGCGGGCTTGCGCCAGTCGCTGGGACCGCGATAGGCCGGAACGACCGCCTCCGGGTGGAACGGGCAGTAGCGGATGTCGTCGATCGTGCCGCCCGCCCGGCGCACCTCATCGGACATCCAGCCATGCAACGCGGCCACCGACGCTTCGTCGTAATGACCGCGCGCCACGCCCGACTGGTTGGTCACCACGAACACATGCCAGCCCGCGTCCGTCGCCATGCGGATCGCCTCGCGCGCTCCCGGCGTCCACTCGAAGCGATCGCGGGTTCCCACCCAGCCGTGGTCGATGTTGATCACGCCGTCGCGGTCCAGGAACAGCGCACGGCGGCGCAGCAGAGCGGGAATCTCCTGGTCCGCGCGAGCGAAATCCTCGGGGATGCCGATGTCGCGGAAATAGCCGTGGCCCACCGTGCCGCGCAGCGCACCACGGGCGGCGAGGCGCGGCATGATGTCCGCCTCCAGCGAACAGGATGGCGTCAGTTCGTCCAGCAGGCTGCGGTTGAACAGGTAGATGCCGGCGTTGATCACGCCGGCCTTGCCGGCGGCCGGACGTTCGCGGAACTCGCTGACCCGGTCGCCCTCGAGTGCGACGACGCCGTAACGCGATGCGTCGTCCAGCCGGCGCAGCACCATGCGTCCCACCACACCCGGCTCGTCGGTGCAGCCGGCGGCAAGCAGACCGGCCAGGTTGCAGTCGAACAGCGAATCGCCGTTGCACAACAGGAACTGCGGGTCGAGCCGGTCGCGCGCATGGAACACCGCGCCGCCGGTGCCGGCCCGCACCGGCTCCTCGCAGATCACGATGCGCGCCGCGCGCGGCAGTAGCGACGACAGCGCCTGGACGCGGGCCTCCACCTCGGCCGAGAGATGCCCGGTCAGCAGCAGGAATTCCTCGACGCCGAAGCGGACGAACTCGCGCAGCAGCCAGGCGAGGAACGGCCGGTCGCCGCACGGCAGGATCGGTTTCGGCAGGTTCGCCGTCAGCGCGCCGAGACGCGTGCCAAGCCCGCCCACCAGCACGGCGCATTGGCGTATGGTCACTGTTCCACTCAACGTCCGATCGTGCCCTTCACAGTCTCGCCGATGATCGGCAGGTGCAGATCGACAGTATGCGGACCGGACGTGATCGGGTCGAGGTTGCGGTAGATCCGCAGGTTGGTGTCCTCGGTCGGCACGTTCGCGACCACAGGTATCTGCGCCGCCTCGGCGAAATGCGCCGAACGTAGCACCGCCTGGAACCGCGCCATCACCGGCAGATCGGTCCAGAAATCGTCCTGCGCAACCACGTAGCTGACGCTGTCCCGGTCCAGCAGAGTGCCGATTTCCTGCTCCGACAGTTGCGCCTGCCGCACGCCAAGAGTGCGCCGCACCGCCACGTCCAGCAGCAGCTTGTCGGATCGCACAATGGAAATGTCCGGCCGGCTTTCGATCGAGCGCATGTTGAAGATGAAGGAACCATCGCGCTTGCCGGAGAACACCACGACGGCGTTCTTCGGTGCCTCGCGCGCGATCCACTCGGCCGCCTCGCGGTAGCCGTCAACCGACGGCGTCGGCGCATCGCGCCAGGTGTAGATGCCGGTGCCGACCACCAGCGCCAGCAGCGCCGGACCCGCGACGCGCGAGGGCAACAGCGCATCGAGGCTGATGCCGGCGGCCAGCAGCACCGCCGGCAGGAAGACCAGCGCGTGGCGCGCCTCCTTCAGGTCGATCATCGACAGGAACAGGTAACCCAGCAGGAACCAGCCGCCGATCAGCACCCGGTCGCTGGTGGTGAAGCGCTCGGGCAGCTTGCGCGCGGCCGCCAGTGGAATGGCCAAGACACCCAGCGCCAGCAACGGCCAGCCGAGTTGCCACGGCAGTTGCCGTGCGTACCAGATCCATCCGGCGACGCTGGTGCGGGATACCGCGGCATCGGGAATGCCGACGACAGACTGCACGTTGGCGCTGCCGAACTTCATCGTCAGGTAGATCAGCGGCAGCAGGCCAACAATTGCCAGCCCCGCCACGATCCAGGTGCGGCGCTCGCGCAGCACACCGGGGCCCTGCACGACCAGCAGGACCAGGGCGAACACCGGGAACAGGAAGATCGTGGTGATCTTGGTGTAGGTCGCGCACAGCAGCAGGACGATCGCGAGGTACAGCGCACCCGGCCGAGCAGCCGCCGTGTAGTGCCGCAACAGCAGGGCGGCCCAGACCGCGAATGCGACCGAGGGCACCTCCAGCATGACCTGCCGTCCCCACAGCGCGATGCCAGGCGCCGCCATCGCCGCGAGCCCGACCGCCATGGCCGTAAGCGGACTGACCCAGCAGCGCGCCAGCAGGTACAGCCCGAATGCCAGCGCGAAGTAATGCACCAGCACCACGCTCAGCGCGGTCGCATGCGAGACGCCGAACACCGCGTAGAACGGCGCCGATATCGCGTAGAACAGCGGCGGATAGAACAGGATCGTCAGCGCCGGGTACTTGACGTAGTACTGCATCGCCCAGGCGCCCGGATGCGCCGGCAAGGTTGCGACCAGGTCCTTGACGAATACCCCGTTCAGCGCATGGCGCGGCGCGTCGCTCCACCAGAACTCGCCGTGATGCGGTGCGGTGGCGAACAGCAGCAGCGCCCCCACCAGGAATACCCCGGCGGCGATGCTTCGCTCGATCGTGCGGCTCATCGTACGGCCGCGACGAGGTACACGCCGAGCATGACGATGAGCGTTCCGAGCACCTTGCGCACAGTGAACGCCTCGCCGAACAGCAGGCAACCCAGCGCCATGGTGACCAGGAATCCCAGGGCGACGAACGGGTAGGCGACCGACACGTCGAGCCGCGCCAGCACGAACAGCCAGACCACGGCGCTGAGGCCATACAGGAACAGGCCGCCGAACACGGCCGGACTGCCCGCAATCGCCAACACGATCCGCTGCAGCCCGCCACTCGCCAGCGCAAGCTGGACCGTCGGCTGCGCCATGCCGTGCTTCAACGCGATCTGCGCCAGTGCCGAACAGCCGACACTGAAGATCACCAGAGCCAGGACAGACCAGGTGATCACGTGCAGCCGCGCCTGGCTCACGCCGGCAGCCAGGCGGCGACCGCCACGCCGGCGACGCCGGCGAACACCAGCCAGGAGACCCAGTCACGCGCGGCGTAAACGATCGGATCGTCGTTCATGTAGCCGCGACTGGTGGAAAGCCAAAGCCGGCATTGCCAGAACAGCAGCAGCGGGATCACGCCCCACAGCAGCGACGGCCGTCCGTAGGCGTGCAGCGCCGTGTCGCTCTGGACATACAGCGACAGCACGACGACGGATGCGAAGCTCGATGCGGCGCCGAACATCTGCAGCATCGCCAGGTCCTGCACGGTGTAGTCGCGCCGATCGGTCTTGCGCAGCGCGGTGGCCTGCAGGCGGTACAGTTCGGACACCCGCTTGACCAGGGCCAGGCTGAGGAACAGGAACGACGAGAAGCCGAGCAGCCATATCGA
>DATAPW010000351.1:0-1571 GCA_036265005.1 Acetobacteraceae bacterium
AACAGGTCTCGACCAGACGAGACGTGGCCCACAATGAGCCCAGCAGAATCGGCGCGCTGGCTGCTCAGACGCAGCAAATCGTCATCCAGCCGCAGCGCCAAATCGAGTTCGCCGCGGTACAGGTGATGCAACGACTGCCCAAATGGAACGTGAAGGAACTCTGAGGGCGAACCCAACTGCTCCCACAGTTCTCGGGCGCGGGCATACGCATCACCCGTTTCCGGGGCCGCGTAGCCTTTGCAGGACAACAAGGCCCGGCTTAAGCCGCTGTGAAGTTCGAGCCCTTGTCGCTGCCTTTTAGAGTTGTCCGGCAGCAGCGTCAGCTGATCCAATCCTTTTTGAAATTGTGCCGCCGCCTCCGCCATCGCCGAGCGGGCGACAGATCTGGAACCGGCCTTGCCCCAATAGGTGACGGATTTTTCGACGAGCCCGGCCTCGGCATAATGTTGCGCGAAGAGCTCGGGCTGGCTGTCCATCAGCTCGGGGGAATGGGTTTCGAGCGCCTCAGCGATCTGCGCGTGCAATTGCTGGCGTGAGCTGCGCAGTAGGCTGCCGTGCGCCGCGTCCTGGACCAGTGCGTGCTTGAACGCATAAACCGCGTCGGGCGGTACGCCGCGCTGAAACACCAGCTCGGAGGTAACGAGGCCAGCGAGAGCGGCTCGCAGTTCGTCGTCGGCCAAACGCGAGACGGTGCGCAGCAGCTCATAGGGAAACTCGCGCCCGATTGCCGCGCCGATCTGTGGCACTCGCCTGGCCGATGCTAATCGGTCTAGTCGTGCCATCAGTGAGTCGTGCAAGGTTGTCGGAATCGCGACGGCAGATACGCCCGTTTCCAAGACGCTTTTAGTCAATTCCTCGATGAACAACGGCACCCCGTCGGTGCGCTCGGCGATCTGAATAACAACATCGTCGGGTAATGCCTTGCCGCCAGCGATCTGCGCTACCAGAGCGGTCCGATCGTGCCGATCCAGGCGATTGAGCATCAGCATCCTGACCTGCGGCTGGCCGCTCCAGGGCGGTTGGAACTCGGGACGGAACGTCACGATCAGCAGCACCGTCAAGGTGCGCACGCGCTCGACAATGAGGTCAAGCAGCTCGCGCGAGGTCGGGTCGATCCAATGCGCGTCATCGAAGATCATCAGCACCGGCTGCCGGCATGTCAGACCTTCGAGCTGCCGGATCAGCGCTTCCAACGTCCGCTCCTTCTTGCGCTGCGGACTGAGGTCCGGCAGCTGGTGACGTTCAGAACTCGGCAGTGTCAACAGATCCGCCAGAAGCGCCAAATCCTCGTCCGGTGAGGCAGCGCGGGCGAGCAAGGCCTCCAGCTTTTCCAGCCTAACTGCAGGCACGTCGTCGCGTCCGAACTCAGCCGCCCGGCCCAGCTGGTCAATGAACGGGAACAACGCGCTGTCCAGATGATAGGGTGAGCAGTTCTACCAAAGGGGTTCCATCGCATCCGCCACTACGGGCTACTGGCCAGCGCCGGCTGCAAGGCCAATATTGCGCGAGCCAAGGAGCTGATGGCCGCCTCAATACCGGAAGTCGATCCGCCGGCAGCGCACGACACAGTC
>DATAPW010000352.1:0-3130 GCA_036265005.1 Acetobacteraceae bacterium
TGTTGCGGTCTCCGAGAAACAGGCAGCCGTCGACACCGCGAAAGCGGATCTGCAAGCAGCCACCGCGGCGGTACGCGCGATCGAAGCGGAGGCAATGAGTCGACGCTGGGACCTGCAACACGCCGTGCAGAACGTCGATAACCAGATCGCTCTGCTGCACGCGCGGGTCGCCGCTGTCGACAAGAGCAAGGCCGCACTCGTGCTGGCGCAGGTTGAATTCGATCGGGCGCGGCAACTCGTCGCCAGGAACGATGTGCCGCGTGAGGTGTACGACCAGCGGCAAGCGCAGCTGACGACGGCTGGGGCAGAACTCGCCCAGAGCTTGGCCGAAGTCTTCCAAATCCGCGTCTCGCTGGGGCTGCCGGCGCAACCCGACGGGGGCGGCGTTCTCGGGCTGGTGCCGCCCGATCTCGACGAGACCTTTTCGTCCGTCCTCCAGGCGCAGGCGGAGCTCATTCAGAGTGCGGCTCAGCTTGGCGTCGTGCATTCGTTCGACCAGGGTCCGAAAGCGATGCTCGATCAGTTCTACAAACTGGGCGACGTCGACACCACGTTCGCCCGGTTCGCGGCCAATGCTCCGGCAGTCAAGCAGGCCGAGGCGAAACTCGAAGCCGCCGGGCGCGATCTCGCGCAGGCCGAGCTCAATCTTCGTTACACCGACATCGTCGCGGAGATCGACGGCGTCGTCACGCGGCGCAACGTCAATCCCGGCAATTTTGTTCAGGTCGGCCAGAACCTGATGGCGGTTCGCTCGCTCAACGAGATCTGGATTGACGCCAACTTCAAGGAAACGCAGTTGCGCGATCTGCGCATCGGGCAGCCCGTCGATCTGCGTGTCGACATGTACGGCGGCACGCACGTCTTCAAAGGCCGAATCTCCGGTTTTACCGAGGGAACCGGATCGACCCTCGCACTGCTGCCGCCGCAGAACGCGACGGGCAATTTCGTCAAGGTGGTCCAGCGGTTGCCGGTCCGCATCGATCTCGTCGATTACAACGCCGATAAGGCACCTCTCTTCATTGGCACCTCGGTCGTTCCCGACGTCTATATCAACAAGCCGCCGACCGGACCCGATGCCGGGAAGTTTCTCCAGACCTATGTGCCGCAGTCTTCCAGCCCTGGTCCGACCGCGAATGCATCGGGCACCAGGCAATGACCGGTGCGGTCGCGTCGTCAACACCCCTGGATTCCCGATCCCGTGCGGCGGCAAACCCCTGGGTGGTCGCCGCTGTCGTCGTGGTGCCGACCTTCATGGAGGTGCTCGACACCACGATCGCGGTCGTGGCGCTGCGCTATATCGCCGGCGGCCTGTCGGCCACGGTCGATGACGGCGAATGGGTCATCACCAGCTACCTGGCCGCCAACGCGATCATCCTGCCCATCACTGGCTGGCTGATCGCGCATATTGGGCGCCGCAACTATTTCCTGCTTTCTATCGCCGTATTCACCCTCGCCTCGGGGCTGTGCGGCATGGCCACGGGGCTCGGGCAACTGATCGTGTTCCGCGTGCTCCAGGGCCTTGCCGGCGGTGGTCTTCAGCCGTCGAGCCAGGGCGTGCTGCTGGATGCGTTTCCGGTCGAGCGGCAGGGCATGGCCATGACGCTATTCGGCCTGGCCGCGCTGATCGCACCCGTCGTCGGTCCGACACTCGGCGGCTGGATAACCGACAGCTATTCCTGGCGGTGGGTGTTCTGGATCAACGTCCCCGTCGGCCTTCTGGCCCTGGGTGCGTGCGCCATCACGCTCCGGGATCCCGATTACCTCACGGCACAGCGCATGGAGTTGCGGAAGCGACCGTTCAGTTTTGACGGCGTTGGACTGTCGCTGCTGGTCATCGTCATTGTCTGTTGGGAGGTGATGCTCAGCAAGGGCCAGGAATGGGACTGGGTGGGCGACCCGCTCTGGCGTGTGCAGACGCTGGCGATCCTGTTCGCCGTGGGCCTGGTCGGGCTGATCGTCTGGGAACTGCGCCATCCGAGTCCGGTGGTCAATTTCCGGCCGCTGCGCGAGCGGAATTTTGCCGCCTGCTGCATCATCATCTTTTGCGCCTTCGCGGTGTTGTACGCTGCCAGCACGTCGTTGCCTGCCTTGCTCCAGTCGCTGTTCGGCTACGATGCACTGAGCGCCGGACTGGTCATGTCGCCGGCCGGCTTCTTTGCCGTCGTTGCCATGCCGTTCGTGGGGCGCGCGCTCGGTCGTGGAACCGATGCGCGATGGGTGATTGCCGCGGGTCTCCTGACCATGGCTGCGGGGAATTACTGGATGTCGCAGATGAACCTGGACATCAGTCCGGGGCAGGCTGTCTGGCCGCGGGTGGTACTAATCATCGGGCTTGCGATGTGCTTTGCCCCAGCAAACGTGGCGGCTTACCTCTATACGCCGGTGGCGCTGCGCGGGGCGGCGGTCGGCCTGTTGAGCCTCCTGCGCAACGAGGGCGGAAGCGTTGGGACCTCGCTGGCGCAGACGGTGCAGGAGCGCCGTGACCAGTTCCACAGCCTCCGTCTTGGCGAATCGCTCGATCCGTTCAACGCGGCTGCGAATTCCTTCCTCCATCAGGCAACCGCTCCATTTCTGCAGCAGACCGGCGATCCGGTCGCGGCGCAGCAACTGGCCTTGCAGACGCTCGAGAACCTGCGCCAGCAACAGGCATCGGCGCTCGCCTACTTCGACGTGTTCTGGGTGCTCGCCATTGTCATGGTGGCACTTGTGTTCGTTGTGCTGCTGATGAAACGCTCCGTCGCAGAGAAAGGCGCTCGGATCGGGGGCGAGTAAGGCGAGCACACGCCGCGTGAAGGAGCTGACATCAGAAGAAGGCCTCGTCAGAAGCCGTCTTCCAAGATATAACACTGAGCGCGCTGTCCAATAGGGCAACCCCTATTGGATCACCGGCAACCCCGTCTCACACAAATTGCTCGACAGATTTGAGACCCGTGGTATCGTTCCGCCATAGTTTCATGTGAGACAGAGTTCGCCATGCTGATCGGCTACGCGCGCACATCATCGCTTGCCCAAGTCGCCGGTCTCGAAGCCCAGGAGCGGGAGCTTCGCGCCGCCGGGTGCGACAAGATTTTCAGCGAGCAGGTCTCATCAGTCGCCCAACGCGAGCAGCTTGGGGCGGCTCTGAATTATG
>DATAPW010000353.1:0-45902 GCA_036265005.1 Acetobacteraceae bacterium
ACCGAGCCGATGTCCTATATCGGCTGGGGCAAGACCACCCAGCTCGGCATGGGTCTCGGCCTGGCGATGGGCGCCAAGCTGGTTCATCCGAACAAGACTTGCATCAACTTCTGGGGCGATGCGGCGATCGGCTTCACCGGCATGGACTTCGAGACCGCCGTGCGCGAGCGCATCCCCATCCTGTCCTGTCTGATGAACAACTTCTCCATGGCGATCGAGTTGAAGGTAATGCCGGTGAGCACCGAGAAGTACCGGTCCACCGACATCTCCGGCAATTACGCCGACATGGCGAAGGCGTTCGGCGGCTATGGCGAGCGCGTGACGGATCCCAACCAGATCAAAGCGGCGATCCAGCGCGGCATCGAGCAGACCAAGGCCGGCAAGCCAGCCTTGCTGGAGTTCATCACCGCGAAGGAAACGCGGGTTTCGAAGTTCTGATGTGACTCGTGGCGGGCCTCGGCCCGCCACTCTTCTCCGTCCTGGCCGGCGAAGGCCGGCCATCCACGGCTTCCGACGTGGCAACAAGAAAAGACGTGGATGGCCATGACGGCTAGGGTGGGTGGCCGGGCCAAGCCCGGCCACGGCAACTAAGCATAAGGAACGTCCAGCAACATCATGGCCAACGTTTCCATCCGGAACGTCCGCAAGTCCTTCGGCTCGACCGAAGTCCTTCACGGTGTCAGCGTCGAAATCAAGGACGGCGAGTTCGTCATCCTGGTTGGCCCATCCGGCTGCGGCAAATCGACGTTGCTGCGCATGATCGCCGGGCTGGAGAACATCAGCGCCGGCGAGATCGCCATCGGCGACCGCGTGGTGAACAACGTCGCGCCGAAAGAGCGCGACATCGCCATGGTGTTCCAGAACTACGCGCTGTATCCGCACATGACGGTGCGCGACAACATGGCGTTCTCGCTCAGCCTGGCGAAGGTGCCCAAGGGGCTGATCGAGCAGCAGGTGGCCCGCGCGGCGCAGATCCTTGGCCTGACGCCATACCTCAACCGCTATCCGCGGCAGCTATCCGGGGGCCAGCGGCAGCGCGTCGCCATGGGCCGCGCCATCGTCCGCGACCCGCAGGTGTTCCTGTTCGACGAACCGCTGTCCAACCTGGATGCCAAGCTGCGCGTCGCGATGCGCGCCGAGATCAAGGAGCTGCACCAGCGGCTGACCACCACCACGGTCTATGTCACGCACGACCAGATCGAGGCGATGACCATGGCCGACAAGATCGTGGTGATGAACGGCGGCAACGTCGAGCAGATCGGCGAGCCGCTCGAGCTGTACGACCGGCCGAACAACCTGTTTGTCGCCGGCTTCATCGGCTCGCCGGCGATGAACTTCCTGAAGGGCAAGATCGAAGGCGGCAGCTTCCGCGCCGAGGGCGGCGACGCCCTGCCGTTGCCGGGTCCCAACGGGTCGGACGGCAGGCCGGCGGTCTACGGCGTACGCCCCGAGCATTTCCAACTGGATCCCCACGGCGTGCCGGCGAAGGTGCACGTCGTGGAGCCGACCGGTTCGGAGACCCAGGTGCTGGCCGAATTTGCCGGCGCCTCGGTACTGTGCGCGTTCCGCGAGCGCGTGTCGGCCAAGCCAGGCGAGATGATCCGCATCACCCCCGACCCGGCGCTGGTGCACCTGTTCGACGCCGGCACCGGACAACGCATTGCCGCCGGATGAGGCTGTGACTGGCTGTCAGTTCGTCATTCTCGCGACGACGAGAATCCAGGGGCTGCGGCACCATGCGGCGGCCCCTGGAGTCTCGCCTTCGCGAGAATGACGGGCGCGGGATCGTCGGGGCGTATCCCTAACGTCCTCCCCCGATCCAGCCTTTACGACGCCAGAAGGCTGGCAGAAGATAACCGCCATGGGCCCTTGATATTCCCGGTCGCGAGGGTCTTCGCCACAATTGACCGGCAATGGAGGAAATAGCCGAATGTCAATTACGCGGCGTGAATCACTGGCTCTCGGCGCCGCCGCGCTGGGGGCGTCGTCGATTCCGATCATCGGGGCACGGGCGGCAGTCGACGATGTGCCGACAGCCAATGTGAAGACACCCGAATACAAGATTGAGAAGGGCGCCGCACTGCACGTCCTGCGGCCGGCAAAGTTCATCGATCCGGACGAGGTGTTCTGGAAATCCAATACCAAGAAATTTATCGACGCCACCGGCGTGGACGTGAAGGTAGACTTCGTGAGCTGGGAAGATCTTCGTCCGCAGCTCGCCGTGGTTGCCAATACCGGCGCCGGCGCCGACTGCATCATCAGCTTCGGCTCCGATCCTCACATCTACGCCAGCAAGCTGGTCGAGCTTACCGACCTCGCCGAGTATCTCGGTGCCAAATACGGCGGCTGGTACGACCTGGCCCTGCTCTACGGCCGCAAGTGGAACACCAAGGACTGGATCGGGTTGCCGATCGGCGGCGGCACCGGTCCCGTCCTCTACCGCAAATCCTGGGTGAACGACGTCGGCTACACCGAGATCCCGAACGACCTCAACAAGTTCCTCGATCTCTGCCAGAAGCTGCAAAAGAGTGGCCATCCCTGCGGCTTCTCACTCGGCCACGCACTGGGTGACGCCAACGGCTATTCCGAATGGCTGCTTTGGACGCACAACGCCTTCGTGGTCGACGAGAAGGGCAAGGTCGCGCTCGATTCAAAGGAAACGATCGCGGCATTGAAATACGCGACCGAACTGCAGAAGACCATGGTGCAGGGCACGCTGACGTGGAACGACGTAGGCAACAACCAGGCCTATACCGCTGGCCAGATCGGCATGACGTTCAACGGCGTATCGCTCTACTACACGCTGCTGAAGTCGCCTGACGCGAAGCTGAACGCAGTCGCCGCCGACACCTTCACGCAGGACACGCCATACGGCGAGTCGACGCGCAAGCCGCAGTCAGCCGCGCCGCTGAACGCGATGGTCTTCAAGCACAGCAAATATCCGAACGCCGCCAAGGAATATCTGCGCTTCATGATGGAGGCTGACCAGTACGGTCCGTGGCTGTCCAACTGCCTCGGCTATTGGTGCCAGTCGCTGAAGGCGTACAGCCACATGAAGTTCTGGGACTCCGACCCGAAGCTGAAGCCGTTCGCCGGTGCATTGGATTCCCCGTTCTACGATGGCTACAAGGGTCCGGTCAGCGCCGCCTCGGCCGCGGTGATCGCCAACTACACCGTCGTCGACATGTTCGCCTCGGTGGTCACCGGCAACGCCACGCCGGAAGCCGCGGCGAAGCAGGCGGCGAAGGCTGCCGAGCGCTACTACAAAAATGCCTGATGCGTAACGCGCGGGGCGCCGCCGATGTCCGGTGGCGCCCAAGCCGAGAGGCGGGACGACGATCCCGCGGAGAGCCATGGACGCAACAGTAGAACTCGCCGCTCGACACATCAGGATCGAACGCAAGCCGGACGGATGGCTGACGCGCCTGTTCGACTACAAGCCGTTCCTGGTATTCCTGTGCCTGCTGCCGACGATCGGCCTGCTGGTGGTGTTCCTGACCTATCCGCTGGGCCTCGGCATCTGGCTGTCGATGACCGACACCACGATCGGCCAGCCAGGCCAGTTCATCGGGTTGGACAACTTCATCGACCTGATGGACGATCCGGTATTCTGGATGGCGGTGACCAACACGATCTTCTACACTGTCGTCGCGACGGCTGGGAAATTCGCGCTTGGCCTGTGGCTGGCGCTGCTGCTGAACCACCACATCCCTTTCAAGGCATTCATCCGAGCCATCGTGCTGCTGCCATGGATCGTGCCCACCGTGCTGTCGGCGATCGCCTGGTGGTGGATTTACTCGCCGCAGTTCTCCATCGTGTCGTTCATCATCGTTGATGTGCTGCACCTGCGAGACACCTACATCAATTTCCTCGGCACGCCGTGGCCGGCACGCTGGTCGCTGATCGTCGCCAATATCTGGCGCGGCATCCCGTTCGTGGCGATCACGCTGCTGGCAGGACTGCAGACCATCTCGCCGTCGCTCTACGAGGCGGCGCTGCTCGACGGCGCATCCGGCTGGCAGAAGTTCCGCCGCATCACCGTGCCGCTGTTGATGCCGATCCTCGCGGTGGCACTGACGCTGTCTGTGCTGTTCACCTTCTCCGACTTCCAGCTGGTCTACGCGATCACCCGCGGCGGCCCGTTCAATACCACGCACCTGATGGCCACGCTGGCATTCCAGCGCGCTATCCCCGGCGCGCAGCTTGGCGAGGGCGCGGCGATCGCAGTGTCCATGATCCCGTTCCTGATTGGCGCGACGCTGCTGTGCTTCTTCGGTGTCGGACGGCGCAAGTGGCAGCAGGGCGAAGCCAATGACTGAGGCCTTGCTTCCCGAATCGCCGGCCGAAGTCGAGGCCATCGCCGGCCGCACCACCGACGTGCCGGAGCGCCTGTCGTGGGATTCCGGCCTGCGTCGCACCATCACGATCTACATCCCGCTGGCGCTGTTCATCATCATCCTGCTGTTCCCGTTCTACTGGATGGCGATCACCGCGTTCAAACCCGACTACGAGATGTACGACTACAAGCAGTACAATCCGTTCTGGATCCATTCGCCCACGCTGCACAACATCGAGGTGCTGCTGTTCGAGACCAACTATCCGCGGTGGCTGATGATCACGATGGGCATCGCGGTCGCCTCCACCTTCCTGTCGGTGTTTGCCAGCGTGCTGGCGGCCTACGCGATCGAGCGGCTGCGCTTCCGCGGCGCACAGCATTTCGGGCTGGCGATCTACCTGGCGTACCTGGTGCCGCCGTCGATCCTGTTCATTCCGCTGGCCACGCTGATCTACCAGTTCGGCCTGTTCGACAATCCCGTCGCGCTGATCCTGACCTACCCGACGTTCCTGGTGCCGTTCTGCACCTGGCTGCTGATCGGTTACTTCAAGTCGATCCCGTACGAGCTGGAGGAATGCGCGCTGATCGACGGCGCGTCGCGGCTGCAGATCCTGCGGCGCATCACGCTGCCGCTGGCGGTTCCGGGCCTGATCTCCGCCGGCATCTTCGCATTCACCCTGTCCTGGAACGAGTTCATCTACGCGCTGGCGTTCATCCAATCGACCGACAAGAAGACGGTGCCGGTGGCGATCCTGACCGAACTGGTGACCGGTGACGTCTATCAGTGGGGCTCGCTGATGGCCGGGTCGCTGCTGGGGTCGGTGCCGGTGGCGTTGATCTACTCGTTCTTCGTCGAGTACTATGTTTCCTCGATGACCGGGGCGGTCAAGGAATAGCGCTGAATCCCGGCACGCACGGGTGAGCAATTCCTTCGCAGACTGAAAGACAACCGCGAGGTCTGGCTCGGCGGCGACAAGATCGCGGACCGGCTGGTGGATCGGTACCTGCACGAACCGATCTGACCGCGCCCCCTGTCACCGCGCCCCCCTGTCATTGCGAGGAGGCGAAGCCGACGAAGCAAGCCTCGTCACGCCTTGCGCGCACGGGATGGGGATTGCCGCGTCGGCTTCGCCTCCTCGCAACGACAGGGCGCCTTGCCGCGTGCGGCGCATCGTGCTTGAAATCGCCCCTGCCGAGAACCCGGAGGAAACATGGAGATCGTTAAGATCGAGACGATGCAGGCCGACGCTGGCTGGCGCATGTTCTCCTTCCTCAAGGTCACCACTGACGACGGCATCATCGGCTGGTCGGAATTCAACGAAAGCTTCGGTTCGGCGGGATTGTCCGACGTCATCCGCCAGCTCTCGCCGGCACTGATCGGCCGGGATCCGCGGCGGTACGAACAGATCACCCAGCACCTGCACGTGCTGACACGGCAGTCGCGTGGCGGGTTGAACCAGCAGGCGATCGCGGCGATCGAAAACGCGTTGCTGGATGTCACCGGCAAGGCCTACGGCGTGCCGGTCTATGCGCTGTTCGGCGGACCGATCCGCGACCGCATCCCGGTCTACTGGTCGCATTTCGGCACCTACCGCGTACGCAGCGCGGCGCTGATGGGCGTGCCGACGCTGAACAACTACGACGACCTGTCGCGCCACGCTGAGGAAGTGAAGCGGCTCGGGTTTCGCGCGCTGAAGACCAATATCATTCCGATCGTTGACGGCAGATCCACCTCCTATGTCCCGGGCTTCGGGCGCACGCCGGGTTGGCCGGAACTGAACTGGGACAACAAGCTGCTGCACGGCCTCGCCGACCAGCTTGGCGCGATCCGTTCGGCGGTCGGACCGGATATGGGCATCCATCTCGATATCAACTTCAACTTCAAGACCGAAGGGTTCAAGCGCATCGCCGAGGCGGTGGCGCCGTTCAACCTGACCTGGCTGGAGATCGACACGCACGACGCGCCGGCACTGGCGGAGATCAAGCGCGGTGCGCACTGCCCGATCGCATCCTGCGAGACGCTGCACGGCCGCCGCGAGTTCAAGCCGTTCTTCGACCACTACGCCACCGACGTGGCCATCGTGGATGTGATCTGGAACGGGCTGAACGAGTCGCTGAAGATCGCCTCGATGGCCGATGTGTATGAGATCAACGTCGCGCCGCACAACTTCTACGGCCATCTGTGCAGCGCGATCAGCGCCACGTTCAGCGCAGTGGTGCCGAATTTCCGCGTCATGGAGATCGATATCGACAGCGCACCGTGGCGCGACGAGTTCTATGTCACCGTACCCGCCATCGAGAACGGCGAGTTCGTGCTGCCGAAAGGCCCCGGCTGGGGCATCGACGTGAACGAAAAGGCGGTGCGCGCACGCCCACCGAAGTGATGGATGCGATGAGTTTCGCTGCGCTCAACCCATCCTGCGCATTGCCGTACGAGCGCTGACGTAGGATGGGTAGAGCGCAGCGAAACCCATCAATGCCCCCGTCCCGGACGGCAGCAACCAAGGAGACTGACATTGGCCAAATACAAGATTGCAACGCCTGCCGGAGCGAGCTTCACCGTCGCAGGCGGCGGCTACGACCTGGAGATGGAGCCTCTGGAAGGCATCGACGCGCAAATCGTCGAAGGCCCCACCGATGAAGACGGCTTCATCAAGTTCTGCCAGGACGCCGATGCCATCTACGGCAAGGGCATTCGCATCAGCAAGAAGATCATCGACGGCCTGCCGGAGCGCGTCCGCGGAATCATTTTGGGCAGCGTCGGCGTGGACAGCGTCGATGTGAAGGCCGCCACCGCGCGCGGCATCCCGGTCACCAACTGTCCTGACACCTTCATCGAGGAAGTCGCCGACCACGCGATGATGCTGCTGCTGTCCACCTTCCGCCGCACCATCGAGCAGGACAAGATGGTGCGCGAAGGCAAGTGGCGCGAAGGCCGTCCAGCGCTGCTGAACATTCCACGGCTGATGGGCCAGACGCTTGGCCTGGTGTCGTTCGGCCATGTCGCGCGCGCAGTCGCCAAGCGCGCCAAGCCGTTCGGCCTGCGCATCCTCGCCTACGATCCGTTCATCGAGGAACTGGTCATGGTGGAGCATGGCGTGATCCCCTCGACGCTCGAGGAAGTCCTGTCGCAGTCCGACTTCGTCTCCATGCACGCGCCGGCGCGGCCCGAAGTCGAAGGCATGCTCGGCGAGAAGCACTTCAAGCTGATGAAGAAGACGGCGATCTTCATCAACACCGGCCGCGGGCCGACGGTGCAGGAATCCGCACTGATCAAGGCGCTGGAGGAGAAGTGGATCGCCTATGCCGGCCTCGATGTGCTGGAGATGGAACCGCCGGGCAACAACAACCCGCTGCTGTCGATGAACAACGTCATCCTCAGCGCGCACACGGCGAGCGCGTCGGCGCGCTTCGATCCGGCGCGCAAGCGGCATGTCGGGCGAGAGCTGGCATTGGTGCTGGAAGGCAAGTGGCCGATGAGCTGCGTCAACCCGGCGGTGCTGCAGAACACCAAGCTGCGCCGCTGGCAGCCGATCTCGATGGAGCGCGGCCCGAACAGCTGACGT
This sequence comes from Acetobacteraceae bacterium, assembly GCA_036265005.1. Lineage (GTDB taxonomy): Bacteria > Pseudomonadota > Alphaproteobacteria > Acetobacterales > Acetobacteraceae > JAMXLO01. The sequence continues at coordinate 7,903 of DATAPW010000353.1, forward strand.
CGCCCACGCCATTCGTCATCCTCGCGAAGGCGAGGATGCAGGCGATGTGACGTCTTTGCTGCCCGCCTGGATTCTCGCCGACGCGAGAATGACACGCAGGCTGGCACAACGTTGACGCTGGCGCGGATGGTCGCATATGGTAACGCCATGCGAACCATCCGCGCGTCACTGCTGAACCGAAAGCCCCGGTCGCACCCGGGGATCGAGGATTCGGCCGCGCGCTGACTGCGTGTCTCGCGTGCAGAGTCATCAAGGCCCCGCCGGATCCGGACGGGGCCTTTGCTTTGCCAACGCTTCCGTTCGGCAGTGCCGCAACCGAGAAGAAGGATACCATGCAAGGCATCTGGCTGCCGCTGATCACACCGTTCCAGGATGGAAGGCTCGATGAAGGAAGCCTGGTCAAGCTGCTGCATCGCTATCTCGCTGCGCCGATCGACGGGCTGATCCTCGCCGCCACCACCGGCGAGGCTCTGACGCTGGACACACAGGAAACCGAACGGCTGGTTTCGCTCGCGGCCGCAACGGCAGCCGGCCGACTGCCGATCTTCCTCGGCTTGTGCGGCAGCGACACGCGCGGCGTGGCGCACCGCATCGATACAACGCGCCATTGGCCGATCGACGGTACCTCATCACCTGTCCGTACTACACGCGCCCCTCGCAGGAAGGCCTGCGCCATCACTTCACCGCCCTCGCCGCTTGCACCGACCGGCCGATCGCGCTGTACAACATTCCCTACCGTACCGGCGTGAACCTGACGAACGACACGTTGCTGCGCCTTGCCCAACTTCCCAATGTCATCGGCGTCAAGGATTGCTGTGCGATCCATGCGCAGAGCATCGAGCTGTTGCGCCGCAAGCCGGCGGGGTTCTCGGTGATGACCGGCGAGGACGCGTTGTTCTATTCTGGCATCGCGGATGGCGCGGACGGCGGCACCCTGGCATCCGCCCATATCGATCTCGAGGGATTCGCGACGACGCGCAATGACCTGCTGGGCGGCAACATGAAGGCCGCGCGGCACCGTTGGGGCGAACTCGCTGACATCGTCGGCCTGCTGTTCGCCGAACCAAGCCCGGCGCCGATCAAGTATTGGCTATGGCGGGAGGGCTGGATTGCCTCGCCGGAGCTGCGCCTGCCGATGACGCAGGTCAGCGACGCACTTGCGGCACGCATCACGCAGTTGGCGAGTCGCGGACGGCTTTGACACCTGGCGGACCATCCGCCACCGTCGCGCCAGCATGGCAGCGAGCTTCAACCTTTCCGGTCGCGTGGCCCTCGTAACCGGCAGTTCGCGTGGCATCGGCTGGGCCATTGCACAAGGCTTCGCCGCCGCCGGCGCTCGCGTCCTGCTGCATGGCCGCGACACCGCCGCGCTGCAGGCGCGCGCAGCCGAATTGGGCGCCGACGCGGGCTCGCTGGCATTCGACGTCACCGACGCCGCCGCAGTGTGCGCCGCGTTCGGTCGGATGGAGGCGGAGCATGGCCGGCTAGACATCTTGGTCAACAACGCCGGCATCATCCCGCGCAAGCCGGTGCTGGAGACATCCGACGAAGACTGGCAGGCAGTGATCGATGCCAACCTCACCGCGTATTTCCGCCTGTCGCGCGAGGCGGCGCGGCTGATGGTCCCGGCGAAGAGCGGCCGTATCATCATGGTGTCGTCGATCATGGGCCTGCTCGCACGTCCGACGATCCCCGGCTACGTCACCGCGAAGGCCGGGCTGCACGGCATGACGCGCGCGCTCGCAGTCGAACTGGCGCCGCACGGCATTACGGTGAACGCCGTCGCGCCGGGCTTCGTGCCGACCGACGCCACCGCAACGCTGCATGCCGATGCGAAGTTCAACGAGTGGATCTCGACACGCGCGCCGCTGGGTCGTTGGTGCGAACCGTCGGAGGTCGCCGGACCGGTAGTGTTCCTGGCGTCGGATGCGGCGTCCTATGTCACCGGGCATGTACTCGTGGTGGATGGAGGCCTCACCGCCGCGCTGTAACCAGAACAACAGAAGGATGGGGGAAAGATGTCCGCAACAACCGGCGAACCGACCAAACGGATTTCGCATGTGCTGCTCGCGTCGGCGGTCGGCTCCGCATTGGAGTGGTACGACTTCTTCATCTACGGCACCGCCGCAGCGCTGGTATTCGGCGAACTGTTCTTCCCCAAATACGACACCTTCGTCGGCACGCTCGCCGCCTATGCCACGTTCGGCGCCGGCTTCATCGCGCGGCCCTTCGGCGGCCTGCTGTTCGGCCACTTCGGCGACCGCATCGGGCGCAAGCCGATGCTGGTCATCACGCTGCTGCTGGTCGGCGGCGGCACATTCGTGATCGGGCTGCTGCCGACCTACGCTTCGATCGGCATCTGGGCGCCGATCCTGTTGCTGCTGATGCGCCTGGTACAGGGCTTCGGCGCCGGCGCGGAATATGGCGGTGCGGTCATCTTCGCGGTCGAATACGCGCCCCCCGGCAAGCGCGGCATCTTCGGCAGCTTCGCGCCATTGGGCGTGGTGGTCGGCAACCTGATGGCGGCCGGCGTGTTCTACCTGGTCAGCGAATTGCCGCACGACGCGATGCTGGCCTGGGGCTGGCGTATCCCGTTCCTGGTTTCCATCCTGTTGTTCGGCGTCGGCCTGTTCATCCGCGCCAAGGTAGCCGAGACGCCGGTATTCGAGGCGGTCGGCGACACCCGACCCAAACTGAAGATGCCGGCGATCGAGGCGCTGCGGCGCCATCCGCGCAATTTCATGGTGGTGATCGGCGCGCGCCTGGCCGAGAACGGCCTGGGCTACCTGTTTCCGGTCTTCGGCCTCGGCTATCTCATCAACACGCTCCACATGGAGCGCGGCACAGCAATCGGCGGCGTGATGCTGGGCAACGCGGCGGAAATGTTCTGCGTGGTGTTCTTCGCCTGGCTGTCCGATAAGGTCGGGCGACGGCCGGTCTACATGGGCGGTGCGCTGTTCTGTGCCGCGTTCGCATTCCCGTTCTTTTGGCTGGCCGACACGCGCGATCCGACATTGGTGGCGCTTGCCTTCATGGCGGTGATGGGGATCGGCGGTGGCGCGATGTTCGGCCCGCAGGCGGCGTATTTCGCCGAGTTGTTCGGCCCGCGCCTGCGCTATTCCGGTTTCGCCTTTGCCCGCGAGCTGGGCTCGATCCTGGCCGGCGGACCATCGCCGTTCATCGCGGCATTGCTGGTCGGATACATGGAGGGCGCGCCGTGGGGTGTCGCGTGCTACGTCATCCTGCTGTCGCTGATCACCGCGCTGTCGATCTGGTGGGGACCGGAGACGCATACCAGCGACATCGAGGCGGAGGCGGTCGAGGCGGTACAGGCTGTGCGCTCGGTGTAGCACGGTCGGCGGATTGCGCTGCGCTTATCCGCCCTACGATGTTCGGCGGACGCGTCCGGCTGTAGGGCGGAAAAGCGCAGCGCATTCCGCCGTTGTCGATGGTGATCCGCAGTCCATGCACCCAATCGACAATGCGCGGCACTCAGGCAGCGGCGGCTCGGGTTCCTGCGCCGATGCGTGCCATCGCCTGGTCGACGCACCGCAGCATCATCTCGTCCTGGCGAAATGCCAAACCGACCTGCCCGCCGCCCGATCGTATGCATCGAGCGTATACGGCGCGGTCCGCATCCGGCATTTCAACCTCGACCTCGGCGCCGACCTCAGCCTGCCAGTCGCAGCGTACCGCGCCGCCGCCGCGCGAGATGTCCACAATCACCCCGCGCACCTGCGAACCGCCGCGCGCCCGCAGCACCGCTTCTGCGCCATGGCCTGCAATGCGCTCGTAGCGACGGCGGTCCTCATCGCTGGTACTGGCCATTGCTTGCAAGAACTCGGTCACTTCGCCGCGCAGCGTATCGGCATTGCGATTGACCTCGTCCGCGCCGCTCAGCACCTTCCTGCTGGCAGCATCTGTGTTTTCGGAAATCGATGAGACCGCCTGCATGGCCTTGGTCGCCTCGTGTGTCGCGGCCGTCACGGTTTGCACGCTGGAGGCGATCTCTCGCGTTGCCGCCGCCTGTTGTTCTACGGCGGCGGCGATGGCGGTCGCCACCTCGCTGTTCAGCGGGTTCAGCAGTTTCATGGTGTTCAATTCCGATCAACCGGTGCGGCCCGACAATGGGAACGGGTCAACGACGCCGGAAGCCTGTGGGCTATGCCCACCCTTGAGCCGTCCCAATGACCTGAGAGCTGTCGCGGATGAACTCAGCCCTCACTTCGAGTAGGCACCCACTCCGACCACATATTCACCAACGCGGACCTCGTACGAGGTCTTGGGCTCGACCGCTTTGGTGACCGGGTTCTGCCATTTGAAATTGACCCAGCTGGCGTCCTTCACCGCGATCATTTCGCGCGCGAACGACTTGCCGTCGACATCCCGGAGATCGATCACCGACTTGCCGACCAGGCCGGGGTTGTTGCCCTGCGCAACCGCAACGCCATTGGAGTCAAGCACGGTCACATAGAGATCACGGTCGTGCCAGCGACCATCCTTCGCATCGAATTCGGCGAATGCCTTCTCCGGACCTGCGGATTTCAAATATTCCACGGCCTTGATCGCCATTGCCTTGGCCTCGTCAGGCGTCGCCTGGTCGGCGGCGCTCGCCATCGGAGCAGCCAGTAACATGGTCACAAGCATCATCGCCGTCGGGAGTGGTTTCATCGCCAACCTCAACCTGGTTGAAGTGCACTGGTCACTAACCACACAGGTCAAGCCTTGATCGATGCGAACACACCGACCGCCCTATGTGGAATCCCGCGCCATGCGCACGCATTTGCGCATCACCGACGGCAACGCCTCGTGTGCCAGTGCATCGATCGGACGCTGGAAGCCATCCGCGTCGATCCGTTCGACCCGTGCGGCGAACAGGTCGATGGTGAGTTCGAAATGCGTGAAGCCGTGCCGGACCTGTCCCGCCGACTGCCAGGCGACAGCCATCGGCGCCAGCGCGAGCGCCTCGGTCGCAGGCCATGGCGACGCGCGCCACTCGGTGCCCGGCAACTCCGTCATGCCGCCGAGCAACCCTTGCGCGGGCCGTCGTCGTAGCAGCACGTTGCCCTCGGCGTCCGCCAGCCAGAAATGCACGCCATGCCGCAGCGGCCGCAGCCGCTTCGGCGCGCGCCGGGGCAGTTGCGCCGCGATGCCGGCCCGCCGGCCGGCGCAATGCAGCAGCCACGGACACAGCACGCAGGCCGGCGCGGCAGGCGTGCACACCGTGGCGCCAAGGTCGAATAGCGCCTGGGCGAAGTCCGACGGTTGCGCGATCGCCGCCGGATCGCTGCCGAGTTGCTCGGCCAGGCCACGCAGCACGGGCTTGGCTGCCGGCAACCGTTCCTCCACCGCGAACAGCCGCGCCACCACGCGCTCGACGTTGCCGTCCACCGGCACCGCCGGCAGGCCGAACGCGATCGCGCCGACCGCCGATGCGGTGTAGACGCCGATGCCCGGCAGCGCCCGCAGCCCCTTTAGGTCACGCGGGAAGCCGCCGGCGGCAACCACCGCCTGCGCGCAGGCGTGCAGGTTGCGGGCACGCGCGTAGTAGCCGAGGCCGGCCCAGGCAGACAGCACCGAGTCCAGCGGCGCGGCAGCCAGCGCTTCTACGCTGGGAAAGCGCCTTAAGAAGCTTTCATAGTAAGGTATCGTCGCCGCAACCGTTGTCTGCTGCAGCATGATTTCGCTAACCCATATGCGGTAGGCATCGGGCACCTCGCCGGGTTCGGCGCGCCACGGCAATGAGCGGCGATGGCGCGCATACCACGCCAGGAGCAGAGAGGCAGGAGCAGTGGCCGCGAAAGACACAGCCAGCGGTATGAACACAGACGACCGCCACGTCTACGGCCCACGACCGGTCAGCGCATTGCTGCCGCGCCTGACGCGCCCTGCGTTCCGTCGCCGCGCGCCTGCCACCGCGCAGGTGCTCGCGGACTGGTCAGCCATCGTCGGACCGGCGATCGCCGCGGTGACCACGCCGCGCCGCCTGTCCTCCGGCACGCTCACCATCGCCTGCGCCGGTCCGATCGCGATGGAACTGCAGTACCTGTCCGGCGAACTGATGGGGCGGATCAACGCGCATCTGGGCAGCCAGGCGGTCACCGGCCTGCGGTTCGTGCAGACCACCACGCTGGCGCCGCCGGTCACGACGCCGCCCCCGCCACCGGATCCCGCCGCGCTGGCTGCCATCGACGCCGCCGTGGCAGATGTGCCAGAGAGCAGCTTGCGCGAGGCCCTGGCGGCTTTGGGCCGCGCCGTGCTGTCCCAGGCCAAATCCCCGAGGGCAAAACCCTCGAAGCACAATCCATGAGGTTGTCATGCCGCTGACCCGCCGCTCCACACTGTCCCTCGCCGGGGGCGTCGTCGCCGTCGGCGTACTTGGCTATCTCGGCTGGCGCGAATTCGGCTCCCCGTCGGCGCCGGCGATATCGGCTGCGCCGCCGGCGCAGGCGGCGACCGGCACGGCACCGGAGACCGGCGACCAGCGCAAGGCAGTCCGCGCAGTCGGCGATCCCGCGGCCAAGGTGACCGTCGACGAGTTCTTCTCGCTGACCTGCACGCATTGCGCAGCCTTCGCCCGCGAGACCATGCCCGAGGTCGAGAAGGAGCTGATTCAGCCGGGCAAGGTACGCTTCGTCTACCACGACTTCCCGCTCGACCAGGTCGCGCTGACCGCGGCGATGGTGTCGCGCTACCTGCCGCCGTCGCGCTACGCGCCATTCGTCAACGCGCTGTTCGCCAACCAGGATCGCTGGGCGTTCGCCCGCGGCATCAACACCACGGAGGAGATCTGGAAGCTGGCGGCACTGGCCGGCATGAGCCGCCCCACCTTCGACCAGGCCATTGCCGATGGCGACCTGAAGAGCTGGATCCTGCAGCAGCAGCAGGCCGACCAGGACCACTGGAAGATCGACTCGACGCCCAGCTTCGTCATCAATGGCCAGAAATACGCCGGCGAGATGAGCTACGACGCCTTCCGGAAGCTGATCCCGGCGGTGTAGTCCGACCCACCCCGTCATTGCGAGGCGCATAGCGACGCGGCAATCTCCAGCCAGTGCCGCACTGGTCGGGGATTGCCGCGTCGCCACGCATCTCGCAATGACGGGCGGCCGTGCACGGCCGGAATGGCGGACCTTGCCCGAACACGCACTCTGCTACTAGATTTAGAGGTGACCATGCCAATAGCCCGGCGCACCCTACTATCTGTAGTTTTGGCGGGAGCGGCGCGCCCAGTCGTCGCGGCGTCCGATGACGCGCGCAAGACCGAGCGCGCCATGGGCAGCCCGACCGCCGCCACCACGGTGATCGAGTGCTTCTCGCTGACCTGCCCGCATTGCGCCAACTTCGCCCTGGAGACTCTCCCGGACCTGAAGGCGGGATGGATCGCACCGGGGAAGCTGCGCTGGGTGTTCCTCGATTTCCCCACGGACGGGACGGCGCTGCGGGCGGCCATGGTGGCGCGCGCCCTGCCGCCGGAGCGCTACGAACCGTTCATCGACGTGCTGTTCGCCACCCAGAACCGCTGGGCATTCGCGACGGGCGACCTGCAGGAGGCACTGTGGCAGGTGGCCAGCCAGCACGACATGGACCGCCAGACCTTCGAGCAGGCAATTACCGACACCGACTTGCGCAATTGGATCGTCGGCCGCGCGATGGACGCCGAAAAGCGCTGGAACGTTGATGCGACTCCGAGCTTCCTGGTCAATGGGAAGCTCTACACAGGCGACATGTCAGCCAGCGAATTCGCCAGGATTCTTGGCGGTTAGCGAAGGAGTTCCGCTTTGCCCGTGCATTTCCGCCGCCTGCGTATCGCCGGGTTCAAGAGCTTCGCCGAGGCGGTCAGCGTGGAGATCCACCCCGGCCTGACCGGCATCGTCGGCCCGAACGGCTGCGGCAAGTCCAACGTGGTTGAGGCGCTGCGCTGGGCGATGGGCGAGCAGAGCACCCGCTCGCTGCGTGCCGGCGAGATGGATGATGTGATCTTTGCCGGCACCGCCGGCCGGCCATCGCGCAACCTGGCCGAGGTCACCCTCACGCTGGACGAGACCGCGGGTGCCGTGCCGCCGCCGTTTCACGAACAGCCTGAGCTGGAGATCATCCGCCGCATTGAGCGCGGCTCGGGCAGCATGTACCGGGTCAACGGCAAGGAGGTGCGCGCCCGCGACGTGCAGACGCTGTTCGCCGACCTGGCGTCCGGAGCGCACGCCTCCGGCATGGTCAGCCAGGGCCGGGTCGGCGCGCTGGTCACCGCCCGGCCGGAGGACCGCCGCGCGGTGCTCGAGGAAGCCGCCGGAATCACCGGCCTGCATGCCCGCCGTCACGAGGCGGAACTGAAGCTGCGCGCCGCCGAAGCCAACCTGGCGCGCGCCGAGGATTTGCGCGGCCAGCTCGAGGTGCAGCTTGGCGCGTTGAAGCGGCAGGCCCGGCAGGCCAGCCGCTACCGCAACATCTCGGGGGCCATCCGGCAGGCCGAATCGGAACTGCTGTCAATCCAGCGCGCGCGTACCGAGGCAGTGCGCAACGAGGCGCAGGCAGCATTGCACGCGGCCGGCGTTGCCGTGGCGGCGGCGACCGAGGCGGCAACCCAGGCGACCGCCCAGGCCACGGAAGCGGCTGCCGCGCTGCCCGCGCTGCGGTCCGCCGAGTCGGACACGCGTACCGCGCTGGAGCGCCACCGCGTCGCGCAGGAGCAGATCGCGGCCGAGGAGGAGCGGGCGCGGGCGGCGCTGGCCGACGCGACGCGGCGGCTGAGCCAGCTCGGCCAGGATCTCGCGCACGCTGAACAGCTCCGGCGCGACTCGGATGCCGCCGAGGCGCGGCTGGGAACCGAGGATGCCGCGCTGGCGGAAGCCGATGCCGGCCATGCGGTGCGCGCCGAGGCGGCCGAGGCCAGGGTGGCGGAGGCGGCCGAAGCGGTGCGGCTGGCCGAGGCGGAGGCCAACCGCGCGACCGATGCGGCTGCGGAGGCGAATGCGCGGGTGCAGACCGTGGCCCAGCAGTTGCTCCAGGCCGAGCAGCGGTGGCGCCGGCTGGAGGAACAGTTCGGCCGGGTGCGCGAGGAGCGCGAACGGATCGGCGCCCAGGCGGTCGATCCGGCGGCGCTCGAGGCGGCCGGTACCCAGCAGGCCGATGCCGAGACGGCGCTGGCGGCGGCGCGCGATGCCCTGACGATTGCGGAGCAGAGCCGCGCGACCACCGGGGCGACGCTGGCCACCGCGCGCGAGCGGCAGTCGGCCGCCGACTCGGCGCACGCCAGGTTGGCGGCCGAGGCACGCGCGCTGGCCGAGGTGCTGGCGGTGAAAGATGGCGAACGCTGGCCGCCGATGGTCGATGCACTGAGTGTTCCCGCCGGTCTCGAAGCCGCCCTCGGCGCGGCGCTGGGCGAGGAACTGACCTCCGCCGCCGACCGTGACGCCGCGCGGCATTGGCGCGAGCTGCCGCCGTTCGAGCCGTGCCCGGCGCTGCCCATCGGCGCGACGCCATTTGCCGGGCTCGTGCAGGGACCGCCGGCGCTCTCGCGCGTGCTGTCGCAGACCGGGCTGGTCGATGACGATGCCGCCGGCGACGCGATGCAGGCGGAACTGGCGCCCGGGCAGGTCCTGGTGTCCCGCGAGGGGGCGGTGTGGCGCTGGGACGGCTATACGATCCGCGCCGGAACGCCGACCGCCGCCGCGGTCCGCCTGCAGCAGCGCAACCGGCTGACGGTCCTGCAGCGTGACCTCGCCGCTGCGGTCGAGGCCGCCGAGACTGCGCGGGCGATGCGCGACGCCGCCGGCGAGGCGGATCGGGACGCCACCGCCGCCGAACAGCAGGCGCGCGCCGCCCGGGCCGAGTCCGAACAGCGGCTGGAACGGGCGCGTTCGGCGCACCAGCGCATGCGCGCGCAGGCGACCGAAATCGCCGCACGGCTGGCGGCAATCGACACCCAGATCGAGCGCCTGGCGACCGAGCGCGAAGAGACCGGCAACGGCCTGGCGCAGGCACGCGAAGCGCAGGGCAACCTGCCCGACCTCGCGGCGTTGCGCGGCGCGGTCGATACCGCGCGTGCCGCGCTGTCGGGGTCCCGGTCGGCGGACGCCGCGGCGCGGGCCGATCGCGAGACCCTGGGGCGCGAGCATGCCACCCGCACCGCGCGTCGCGCGGCGATCGCGGCGGAGCGGTCCGATTGGGCCCAGCGCGCGGCCGATGCCGGCCGCCGGGTCAGCGAACTGGCGGGCAGGCGCGACGAGGCGCAGGCGGAACATGCCACCCTGGAGGCGGCGCCGGCGCAGATCGCCGCGCGACGGGTGGAGGCGCTGGATGCCCTGGAGGCGGCCGAGGCGGCGCACCGTGCGGCGGCCGACAGCCTCGGCCAGGCTGCCACCCGCTCGACCGAGGCGGACCGAGCCGCGCGTGCCGCCGAAGCCGCCCTGGGTACCACGCGCGAGGACGCGGTTCGGTGCGAGGGTGCGGCGAGCCAGGCCGAGCAGGCGTGGACCGCAATGGCCGAACGCATTGCCGAACGCCTTGGCGCCAGCCCTCCCCTGCCCAATCCGCCAGCCGAGTTGTCGGCCGAGATCGAGGAGAAGGCGCGTCGCCGCCTCGAACGCCTGCTCAAGGAGCGCGAGGAGATGGGACCGGTAAACTTGCGCGCCGACGTGGAGGCCGAAGCGATCGAGCAGCAGATCGCCGCTATCACCGCCGAGCGCGAGGAACTCACCACCGCGATCGCCAAGCTGCGCGGCTCCATCGGCCATCTGAACCGCGAGGGGCGCGAACGGCTCGCGCAGGTGTTCGAGCAGGTCGATCGGCACTTCCAGGCACTGTTCACCCGGATGTTCGGCGGCGGCCGGGCGCACCTGGCGCTGGTCGGATCGGACGACCCGCTGGAGGCGGGGCTGGAGATCTACGCCCAGCCGCCGGGCAAGAAGCTGGCGACGCTGTCGCTGCTGTCGGGTGGCGAGCAGGCGCTGACCGCACTGTCGCTGATCTTCGCGGTGTTCAAGTGCAACCCGGCACCGGTCTGCGTGCTTGACGAGGTGGATGCACCACTGGATGACGCCAACGTGGACCGGTTCTGCACGCTGCTCGAGGACATGGTGCGAGAGACCGAGACGCGGTTCCTGGTGGTGACGCACCATCCGCTCACCATGGCGAGGATGGACCGCCTGTATGGCGTCACGATGCAGGAACGCGGCGTGTCGCGGCTGCTGTCGGTGGACCTGCAGCGCGCCGCGGAGCTGGCCGAACCGCCGCGCATGGCGGCGGAGTAGGACGGGAATCACGCGATGGGTGGAGCGGAGCGATACCCATCGCGGAAGAGGTCGCCCGGTCTTATCGATGATGTCGTATTGATCCGTTCGGGCAGCAGGCGAATCATGTTGCGCCCGAAGCGCCACTTGGCAATGCTGCGGTCATGGGACAACCAGCCGCCCGCGTGAGCGACATGCACGTCTGCCCGATGGTCACCGGCGTGGTGCCGCATGTCGGCGGCCCAATCCTGCCGCCGGGCGGCATACCGGTGCTCATCCAGGGCCTTCCAGCCGCGCGCGTCGGCGACATGTGCGTCTGCGTCGGGCCGCCCGACGTGATTGCCCTCGGCTCGTTCACCGTGCTGATCGGCGGCCAGCCGGCCGCCCGCATGGGCGACCTCACCGCACATGGCGGCACCATCGTGCTGGGCTGCCCCACTGTCCTGATCGGCTGAGCGGCGCGCTCCGATACAATCAGGTTACACGCGGGATACATCGCACAGCTAAATCCAAGGTCCCACGACCGAGCATGGAGAGAAGCTGACCATGTTGAGAAACCGAACCCTCTGCACCTTCCTGGCAATTGCAGGCCTGGCGGCTGTCGGCATCGCCGCACTGCCTGGCAAGGCGGAAGCCTGGTGGCGCGGCGGCTGGTGCTGCGGAGTCGGCATCGGCATAGCCATCCCGCCTGTGGTGGTCGGCCCTCCGGTCTACGCACCGCCGCCGGTGTACTATCCGCCGCCGGCGGCGTACTACCCGCCGCAGCGCCCGTGGATTCCGGCACACTGGGAGGGTGGCTACTGGGTGCCGGCCCACTGGGGATAAGGACCTGTCGAGCGGGTGGGCCGGTGCCGATGGGTTTTGCTGCGCTCTACCCATCCTGCGGCTGCGGCGGATATACGGTGTTCCGCAGTCGCGTTGTTCCGGCACCCCGTAATCCCGTAGGATGGGTAGAGCGCAGCGAAACCCATCGCGTTCCGCCCCACATCCATCTCACGGCATCGTTTCATGAGACAGCGTCGCTGTGGATGGGAAAGGCGGAAACGCAGATTCCAGCAGATACACGCAAAGCACGCAGATGACAGCATGCTGAACGATCCTCCCGCGCCAACCGAGCACTGATCTTCGCTGGTTCCGGAGGACTGAAAGGCGCCGGGTCAGGCCGCGAGGGTTGGCAACCCGCCTGACTTGCATCGTGGCCTGGCCAGGAGTGCACCCACCCAGTCTGCCGCAGCCTGTGCAGCTCTGAGGGCACCGCGCGCAACACCTGCCTGCTGGAGCGCGTTCAGCCGTCCTGGCGCTCGGCGCGCAGCTTCGCCCAGTGCTCCAGCCGCTTGCCGATCTCGCGTTCGAAGCCGCGGTCGCGCGGACGGTAGAACTGCTCGCGCGACATGCCGTCGGGAAAGTAATTCTGACCCGAGAACGCATCCTCCGCCACGTGGTCGTATTCGTAGCCGGAGCCGTAGCCGAGGTCTTTCATCAGCCGTGTCGGCGCGTTGAGGATATGCGCCGGCGGCATCAGCGATCCGGTGGCCTTTGCCGCGGCTCGCGCTGCACCGTACGCAGCATAGATGGCGTTCGATTTCGGCGCGGTGCCGAGATAGATCACCACCTGCGCGATCGCCAGCTCGCCCTCGGGTGAGCCCAATCGCTCGTAGGTTTCCCAACCGGCCAGCGCCTGCGTCAGTGCCTGCGGATCGGCCATCCCGATATCCTCGGCGGCGAAGCGCACCAGTCGGCGCGCGATGTAGCGCGGGTCCTCGCCGCCGTTCAGCATGCGGGCGAACCAGTAAAGCGCCGCATCCGGATCCGAGCCGCGTAGCGACTTGTGCAGCGCGGAGATGAGATTGTAGTGCTCTTCGCGATCCTTGTCGTACAGCGCCGCACGGCGGGCGAGCAACGCGGCGAGTTCGGTCGGGTCCATCACCGGCGTGTCGGGCGGCAACGCGAAGATCTGCTCGGCCAGGTTGAGCACGTAGCGGCCGTCGCCATCCGCCATTGCCCGCAGCGTCGCGCGCGCCTCGGCATCGAGCGGCAACGCGCGGCTGATGTCCGCTTCGGCGCGCGACAGCAGCAGTTCCAGCGCGGCATCGTCCAGCCGGCGCAGCACCAGCACCTGGCAGCGCGACAGCAGCGCGCCGTTCAGGGCGAAGGACGGGTTCTCGGTGGTGGCGCCGATCAGCGTGATCGTGCCGGTCTCCACGACAGGGAGAAAGCCGTCCTGCTGGGCGCGGTTGAAACGGTGGATCTCATCGACGAACAGCAGCGTGCCCTGACCGGTGCGGCGCCGTCGCGTCGCCTCGTCGAACGCGCGCTTGAGGTCGGCGACGCCGGAGAACACTGCGGAGAGCTGCACGAAATGCAGCCCGGAGCGCGCGGCCAGCAGGCGGGCGATGGTGGTCTTGCCGCAGCCCGGCGGCCCCCACAGGATCAGCGACGCCAGCGAGCCACGCTCCAGCATCCGCGTCAGGGTGCCGTCCGGACCAAGCAGGTGGTCCTGTCCCACCACCTCGTCCAGCGAGCGCGGGCGCAGCCGGTCGGCCAGCGGGCGCGGGCCGGCAGGCGCTTCAGGTTCGGCCGGGGGACCGAAGAGGTCCTCGGCGGCGGTGGGGTTGGCGGGCACAGTGAGAAGATAGTGCCACGCTCATCGGATGCGAACAGTCACGTCATACATAGGTCGGAAGAGCGTAGCGCGTTCCGCCGGTCCGATGCGGTGGAACGCGCTACGCTTTTCCGCCCTTTGTGAATTATGTGATCAGGTGCGGGTCAGATACGTGGCCGGCGCGACGGCGGCTCACGCGGCTTCGGCTTCCTCTTCGCGCACCTGTACCGGCCCGCTATCCAGGCCCTTGGCGGCGAGGTCGCGATCGACGAACTCGATCACCGCCATCGACGCCGCATCGCCGTAGCGCACGCCGGCCCTCAGCACGCGGCAATAGCCGCCGGCGCGGCCGCGATAGCGATCCGCCAGCACACCGAACAGCTTCGACACGATGACATCGTCGCGCAACTGCGCATACGCCAGGCGCCGCGCATGCATGCCGCCGCGCTTGCCGAGTGTGATCAGCTTCTCGGCCACCGGGCGCAATTCCTTCGCCTTCGGCAAGGTCGTCGTGATCTGCTCGTGCTTGATCAGCGCCACAGCCATGTTGCGGAACATGGCCTGCCGATGAGTGGACGTGACGCCGAGCTTCCGGCCGGCTACCCCGTGACGCATATCCTGTTACCCCTTCAGAACGGCTCTTCCAGCCGCTTGGCCAGGTCCTCGATGTTCTCCGGCGGCCAGCCCGACACGCTCATGCCGAGTGACAGGCCCATGGAGGTAAGTACCTCCTTGATCTCGTTCAGCGACTTGCGGCCGAAGTTCGGCGTGCGCAGCATCTCCTGTTCGGACTTCTGCACAAGATCGCCGATATAAACGATGTTGTCGTTCTTCAGGCAGTTTGCCGACCGAACCGACAGTTCCAGCTCGTCCACCTTGCGCAGCAGGTTGCGGTTGAACGGCAGGTTGTCTTCCGGCTCCTCGGCGCGGATCTGCTGCGGCTCCTCGAAGTTGATGAAGAGCTGCAACTGATCCTGCAGGATGCGCGCCGCCAGCGCCACCGAATCCTCCGGCGTCACCGCGCCGTTGGTTTCCACGGTGAGCAGCAGCTTGTCGTAGTCTGTCACCTGCCCGACGCGGGTGGGCTCGACCTTGTAGGATACGCGACGCACCGGGGAGTAAATCGAATCCACCGGGATCAGGCCGATCGGCGCATCCTCGGGCCGATTCACCGACGAGGGCTGATAGCCCTTGCCGAGATTGACGGTGAACTCCATGCCAAGCTTCACGCCATCGTCCAGCGTGCAGATCACCAGCTCGGGGTTCATGATGTCGATGTCGTGGCCGGCCTGGATCTGGCCGGCACGCACCTCGCCCGGGCCGGTCGCCGTCAGCGTCATGCGCTTGGGGCCTTCGCCGTGCATCCGCAGCGCGAGCTGCTTGATGTTGAGCACGATATCGGTAACGTCCTCGCGGACGCCGGGGATGCTGCTGAACTCGTGCAGCACGCCGTCGATCTGCACCGCGGTGACCGCTGCGCCTTGCAGCGAGGACAGCAGGATCCGACGGATCGCGTTGCCGAGAGTCATGCCGAAGCCGCGCTCCAGCGGCTCGGCCACGATGGTCGCCATCCGCGAAGGATCGGCACCCGGCTCGACTTCCAGCTTCTCGGGCTTGATCAGTGATTGCCAGTTCCGCTGAATGACTGCACTTTGCTTCATCTATACAACCTTTCGGATCTCGGCTGAGCCGGGGACCCTCAACGACCCACTGGGATCGGCACGTTTCCGCCCGTCGCGACGAGTCGCGCGAACGGGTTCCGCGTTATACGCGCCGGCGCTTGCGCGGCCGGCAACCGTTGTGCGGGATTGGCGTCATGTCGCGGATGGCGGAGATCGAGAACCCCACCGCCTGCAACGCACGCAAAGCGCTCTCGCGGCCCGAGCCCGGCCCGCTGACCTCGATTTCCAGCATCTCCATGCCGTGCTCGCGGGCCTTCTTGCCGGCATCCTCGGCAGCGACCTGCGCGGCGTACGGCGTGGACTTGCGGCTGCCTTTGAAGCCCTGGCTGCCGGCGGACGACCAGGCGATGGCGTTGCCCTGCGCGTCGGTGATGGTGATTACCGTGTTGTTGAACGTCGCCGCGACATGGGCGACGCCGGACGTGATATTCTTGCGCTCCTTCCTGCGGGGGCGCGCACCGGCGGCGGGTCTCGCCATATTTCTGGGTCCTGTTCCTTTTGGCGCCGCCCCCGTCGGGCAGCGGCGAATGATCGATCCTGCGCAGCAACGAAGCGGCTACTTGGTGACTTTCTTCTTGCCGGCGATCGCCACCGCCTTGCCCTTGCGCGTGCGGGCGTTGGTGTGGGTGCGCTGGCCGCGCACCGGCAGCCCGCGACGATGGCGCAGCCCGCGATAGCAGCCGAGGTCCATCAGCCGCTTGATGTTCATCGCGACTTCACGCCGCAGGTCGCCCTCGACGCGGTATTCGCGGTCGATCAGCTCGCGGATCCGCAGCACCTCGTCGTCCGACAGCTGGTTCACCCGGCGCTCATCGGGGATGGTCAACCTGCTGCAGATTTCGGCGGCCTTGGATGGCCCAATGCCATAGATGTAGCGCAGGCCGATGGTGACGCGCTTATTGGTTGGAATGTTCACGCCGGCAATACGTGCCACGCCGCTTGCTCCTGCGCCCGGTGAAGGGCTGTTGGTTCAAAAACGCGGGAATGTCCGCTGGGGCGCAGCCCATGGGGTTGCACCGGAGCGGGGGAATATAGTCCCGGCGGTCCGGGAGTCAACGACGCTGGTTCAATTTCCCGTGTGACGGACGACCCGGCGAACCACCGTCGTCAATGCACCGAACCCTGGCGCGGATTGAGTGCCGCCGCCATCAGTCTGGCCGTCGGCAAACACGCCAGCGGCAAGATCCGCGCGCATCACGCCGGGGCTTCGCCCCTGGACCCCACCAGAGGGCGCTGCCCTCTGGACTCCCGCCAAGGGCCGGGCCCTTGGAACCCTCCCCACCGGACGAAAACGCATGGATTGCAAAGGCTCTGCCTTTGCTGGGGTCCTGGGGGCAACGCCCCAGCCGGGCTTCAGGGCAGAGCCCTGATCTGCCTCCGCCAGGCCCCTACTGCGCCTCACCCAGCACAGCGTCGATCTGCCGGGCCACCTCGTCGATGTCCGCCATCCCATCGACCGTGCGCAGAATCCCCTGCGCGGCATAGTGCGGCAGGATCGGTGCGGTCTGCCGGTGGTATGCCTCCAGCCGTGCGCCCACCGTCTCGCGGTTGTCGTCGGCGCGACGGACGAACTCGGTCGAACCGCATACGTCGCACTTCCCGGGCACGGCGGTCGGCTTGAATCTGTCGTGATACCCCGCGCCGCAGTTCGCACAGGTGAACCGCCCGGCGATCCGATCGACCAGTGCGGCGTCGTCTACCTTCAGTTCGATCACCTCATCCAGCTTCATGCGGTTTTCGGCCAGCATCCGGTCGAGCGCCTGGGCCTGCGGCACGGTGCGCGGGAAGCCGTCCAGGATGAACCCGTTGGCCGCATCCGGTTCGTCCACCCGGCCACGCAGCATGCGGATCAGGATATCGTCCGACACCAGGCCGCCGGATTCCATCACCGCCTTGGCCTCGCGGCCGATCGGCGTACCGGCCGCCACCTCGGCGCGCAGCATGTCGCCGGTGGAGATCTGGGCGATGCCGTAGCGGTCCTGCAGGCGTTTGGCCTGGGTGCCCTTCCCCGCCCCGGGAGGGCCCAGCAGGATCAGCCTCATGTGTGATATCGGGCGACAGCCCGATCCTCCCCAGTCACATGTCCCCGGTCTTGTGCCGGGGATGGGGCCGGACCTGATCCGGCCATCATCGGCGTCCTCGCACCTTGGCCTTGCGGATCAGCCCCTCATACTGGTGCGCCAGCAAATGCGACTGGATCTGCGTCACGGTGTCCATGGTGACCGACACCACGATCAGGATCGAGGTGCCGCCGAAATAGAACGGCAGCCCGTAGTCGCTGATCAGGATCTCCGGCAGCAGGCAGACCGCCACCAGGTAAAGCCCACCCACCGTGGTCAGCCGCGTCAGCACGTAGTCGAAGTAATCGGCGGTCGCGCTGCCCGGCCGGATGCCCGGGATGAACCCGCCATACTTCTTCAGGTTGTCCGCGGTTTCCTGCGGGTTGAACACCACCGCGGTGTAGAAATACGAGAAGAAGATGATCATCGCCGCATACAGCAGCATATAGGCAATCGACCCGTGCGACAGCTCGGTGGAGATGGTCTGCAGCCAGCCAGGCCCGGTGCCGGCGGAGAACCCGGCGATGGTGGCCGGAATCAGCAGGATCGAACTGGCGAATATCGGCGGGATGACGCCCGAGGTGTTGATCTTCAGCGGCATATGCGTCGAGTCGCCGCCGAACATCCGCGTGCCGACCTGACGCTTCGGGTACTGCACCACGATGCGTCGCTGGGCTCGTTCGATGAACACGATGAACGCGATGACAAACACCGCCAGCACCATGAAGCCGACGATGAAGAACGGCGACAGCGCGCCGGTGCGGCCGAGATCCAGCAACGACGCCAGAGCATTCGGCAGGTTGGCGACAATCCCCGCCATGATGATCAGTGAAGTCCCGTTCCCCACACCCCGAGCAGTGATCTGCTCACCGATCCACATGAGGAACATTGTGCCGCCGACCAGCGTGATGACGCAGGAGAAGCGGAAGAACCAGCCCGGATCGATCACCGCGGCGCCGAAGCTGCCGCGCATGCTCTCGAGCCCGACGGCGATGCCGTAGGACTGGAACATCGCGATGAACACGGTGAGGTAGCGGGTGTACTGGTTGAGCCGCTTGCGCCCCGCCTCGCCTTCCTTCTTCAACGCCTCGAGCTGCGGCACCGCGGCGGTCATCAGCTGAATGATGATGCTGGCGCTGATGTACGGCATGATGTTCAGCGCAAACACCGTCATGCGCCGCAGCGCGCCGCCGGTGAACATATCGAACATGCCGAGGATGCCGCCGCCGTGCTGCTGGAGCATCTCGGTCATCACGCTGGCGTCAACACCGGGCACCGGGATGTAGGTGCCGATGCGGTAGACGATCAGCGCGCCGAGGGTGAACCAGATGCGCTTCTTGAGCTCGGTGGCCTTTGAGAGGACGCCGAGATTGAGGTTTGCCGCGAGTTGTTCGGCAGCGGAGGCCATGGGTCGTCCCTCGTCAGTCGCGGCTTATTTTCGGCTCGCAGGCAGAGCAGTGCAAGCCGCGTTCCGGTTAATCGTCATGCCACGGCACGTCCACTCAGCGGCCATTCCCGCACTGGCGACAATCCAGGAGCGGCCCCACGCTGCTGCACCCCTGGATTCTCGCCTGCGCGAGAATGACGGGCGGGTCTGGCCCAGCACCGCCTGACCGGGAGTTTGCCGCTAGGCTTCGGCTGCCCCCGCCGGCTCGCGCTTCGCCACCGTCGTGGTGACGGAGCCGCCCGCCTTCTGCACGGCCTCGATCGCCGCGGCCGACGCCCCCGAGACGGTAATGATCACCGCCCGCGAGATCTCGCCCTTGGCCAGCAGCCGCACCCCGTCCAACTTGCCGCGCACCAGTCCCGCCGCCCGCAGCGCGTCCTCGTCGATCGGCTGGCCGGCATCCAGCTTGCCGGCGGCAATCGCCGCATCCAGCACGCCGATGTTCACCGGCGCGTATTCCTTGCGGAACGGGTTGTCGAAGCCACGCTTCGGCAGCCGGCGGTAGATCGGCATCTGGCCGCCTTCGAAGCCGTTCAGCGACACGCCTTCGCGCGCCTTCTGGCCCTTCACGCCCTTGCCGGAGGTCTTGCCCTTGCCCGAGCCGATTCCGCGCCCGAGTCGCTTCGACTTCAGGCGCGCGCCGGGATTGTCGCGCAGTTCGTTCAGGTTCATCTCAGGAAAGCTCCTCCACCTTGATCAGGTGGGCCACCTTGCGGATCATGCCGCGCACCGAGGGCGTATCCTCCAGCTCGCGCGTTCGCCGCATCTTGTTCAGTCCGAGCCCGATCAGCGTTTCCTTCTGGCCAGGCTTGCGGCCCAGCGGAGACGCGGTCTGCGTCACGCGCACCTTAGGCACTGGCGGGGCCCTCCTGCGCGGGAGCCGCCGGCGTGGCCTCGCGGCGCGCGAACAGTTCGGACACCTTCTTGCCGCGCCGTGTTGCCACGGACCGCGGCGAGGCGCAGCGCTGCAGCGCGGCGAACGCCGCCTTGACCATGTTGTGCGGGTTGCGGCTGCCGAGAGACTTCGCCACCACGTCGCCCATGCCGAGGGTCTCGAACACCGCGCGCAGCGGGCCGCCGGCGATGATGCCGGTGCCGGCCACCGCGGTGCGCATCACCACCTTGCCGGCGCCGTAGCGGCCGATGATGTCGTGATGCAAGGTGCGGCCTTCCTTCATCGGCACGCGGATCATGCCGCGCTTGGCGCGTTCCGTGGCCTTTCGGATTGCCTCGGGCACCTCGCGCGCCTTGCCGGCACCATAGCCGACGCGGCCTTTCTGGTCGCCCACCACCACCAGTGCGGCGAACGCGAACCGGCGGCCGCCCTTCACCACCTTCGCGACGCGATTGATGGTGACCAGCTTGTCGATGATGCCGTCATCGGCGTCGCGATCGCGGTCGCGATCCCGACCGCCGCGGCCGCCTTCTCGTGCTTCACGTGCCATTCAACTCATTCCTCAATGCCCGCCGGCGATCGCCGGTCGGCAGACGCAACATTCGCCGTGATGGCCGGGCGCGTCCCGGCCATCCCCGTATCACCGGCGAGGCGGCGATGGCCGGAACAAGCCCGGCCATGACGGGGAACAGCACCCATCAGAACGCCAGCCCGCCCTCGCGGGCGGCGTCGGCCAGCGCCTTAACGCGGCCGTGGTACAGATAAGCGCCGCGGTCGAACACCACTTCCTTCACCCCGGCGGCAATCGCGCGCTCCGCCACCAGCTTGCCCACCGCCGCCGCCGCCGCCTTGTCGGCACCGGTCTTCAGGCCCTCGCGCAGCGTCTTGTCGAGCGACGAAGCCGCCGCCAGCGTGCGGCCCTTGGTGTCGTCGATCACCTGCGCATAGATGTTCTTGCCGGAACGGAACACCGACAGCCGCGGCCGGCCGACCGCCTTATGGCGCAGCTGGAAGCGCAGCCGATCGCGCCGGCGCTGCCGCAGATCCTGCAACGTGCTCATTTCTTCTTGCCTTCCTTGCGGCGGATCTGCTCGTCAGTGTAGCGCACGCCCTTGCCCTTGTAGGGCTCGGGCGGACGGAACGAACGGATCTCCGCCGCCACCTGGCCGACCAGCCGCTTGTCCACACCCTCGACCTTGATCGCCGTCGGCCGCTCGCAGGTGATCTTGATGCCCTCGGGCACCGGATACACCACCGGATGCGAGAACCCCAGGCTCAGCTCCAGGTTCTTGCCCTGCACCGCGGCGCGGAACCCGGTGCCGGTGATCTCCATCGACCTGGTGTAGCCGGTGGAAACCCCCTTCAGCATGTTGGCGATCAGCGCCCGCGTGGTGCCCCACATGACGCGCGCCTGGCGCTCCCCGCCATGCGGCTGCACCACGACCTTCCCGTCCTCGACCGCCGTGCGGACATGCTCGGTCAACTGCAGCTTCATCTCGCCGAGCCGTCCCTTGGCGGTCAGCAGGCCGTTGGCGATGGCCACCTGCACGCCCTGCGGAATCTCGACCGGATATTTTCCGACGCGCGACATCGCACTTACTCCGTCAGAACACGCGGCAGAGGACTTCGCCGCCGACATTGGCAGCACGCGCCTCCGCGTCGCTCATCACGCCGCGTGGCGTGGACAGGATGGAGATGCCCAGGCCGGCATAGACCCGCTGCAGCTCCTTGATCTTCGAGTACACGCGCCGGCCCGGCTTGGAGATCCGGGTGATCTCCTTGATCACCGGTTCGCCCTCGTTGTACTTCAGTTCGATGCGAAGCTGCGCCACGCCAGGCCGCAGTTCCTCCGCCGCGAAGCCGCGGATGAAGCCTTCGCGCTTCAGCACGTCCAGCACGTTGGCGCGCAGCTTTGAGGCCGGGGCTAGGCACATCGAATGATGCGCGCGCTGTGCGTTGCGGATGCGTGTCAGCATGTCGCCCAGGGGATCGGAATTCGACATCTGCCCGTTCCCTTACCAGCTCGCCTTGACCATGCCGGGTATCTGCCCCTCATTGGCCAGGGAACGCAGCATGATGCGGCACAGCTTGAACTTGCGATAATTTCCGCGCGAACGGCCGGTCAGTGCGCAGCGCAGGCGCACCCGCACCGCCGCCCCGTTGCGCGGCAGCTGCGCGAGCTTCAGCGAGGCGTTGAAACGATCCTCGACCGGCAGCGTACGGTCCATCAACGCCGCCTTCAGCGTCGCGCGCTTGTTCTTGTCGCGCTTGACCATGCGTTCCCGCATCGCGTTCCGATTGACCTGAGAGGTCTTAGCCATCCTGTCTTGTTCCTCCGGAACCTGCCGGACCCGTCCGACGGTTTTCCACCAAAGTCAGTTGGCGAACGGCAATTCGAAGTGCTTCAGCAGCGCCTTCGCTTCGCCGTCCGTCTTCGCCGTGGTGACGAACTGGATGTCCATGCCACGCACGTCTTCCACCCGGTCGTAACTGATCTCCGGGAAGATGATCTGTTCCTTCAACCCCATCGCGAAATTGCCGCGCCCGTCGAAGCCCTTGCCGGCGATGCCGCGGAAGTCGCGCACGCGCGGCATCGCGATGGTGATCAGCCGATCGAGGAACTCGTACATCCGCGCCTTGCGCAGCGTCACCTTGCAGCCGATCGGCAGGCCCTTGCGGATCTTGAAGCCGGCGATCGCCTTCTTCGCCAGCGTCTTCACCGGCTTCTGCCCGGCGATCACGGTGAGTTCCGCCACCGCGGCATCCAGCTTCTTCTGGTCCGCGGTCGCCTCGCCAACGCCCATGTTGACGACGATCTTCTCCAGCCGCGGCACCTGCATCGGATTGCTGTAGCCGAACTCGGCTCGCATCTTGTCGCGGATCTCGTCGAGGTAGCGCTTCTGCAGCCGCGGCATTTCCTCCGGCGACGCGGCAGGCGCCTCACCACCGGCAGCGGCTTCCGCCGCCTTCGCCCGCTCGGCCCTCGCCTCGGCGCGGTTGCCCTTCAGCGGCGGCCCGGCACCCCGGCTGCCGCCCTTCGCCGCGCCGCCTTTCGGCGCGCCGCCCTTCGGTTGGTTCTTCGATCCGCTCATCGTCTGGACCTCAAGTTTCGATCACTTCGCCCGTCGCCTTGGCGACGCGCACCTTCCGCCCATCGTCCAGCTTGCGGAATCCGACCTTGGTCGGCTTCTCGCTGCGCGGATCGATCAGCATCAGGTTCGACAAATGGATGGCAGCCTCCTGCTCGCGGATGCCGCCGGGCTCCTGCATGCCGCGCGGCTTCACGTGCCGCGTCGCCATCGCCACACCCTGCACTACCGCACGATCCGCCTTCGGCATCATGCGCATGACCTCGCCGCGGCGTCCCTTGTGGGCACCCGAGATCACCACCACCGTGTCGCCCTTGCGGATGCGAGCGGCCATATCAAAGCACCTCGGGCGCGAGCGACATGATCTTGGTGAACTTGCGGCCGCGGAGCTCGCGCACCACCGGTCCGAAGATGCGGGTGCCGATCGGCTCGAGCTGCTTGTTGATCAGTACCGCCGCATTGCGGTCGAAGCGGATCGCGCTGCCGTCACCGCGACGCACCGGGAATGCCGTGCGGACAATCACCGCCTGATGCACATCGCCCTTCTTCACCTTGCCGCGCGGGATCGCCTCCTTGATGGACACGACGATCACGTCGCCGACCGATGCGGTCTTGCGCTTCGAGCCGCCGAGTACCTTGATGCACTGCACGCGGCGCGCACCGGAATTGTCGGCAACCTCCAGGTTGGTTTCGACCGAGATCATGCCGATGCTCCTTCAGTGGCTGCCGAAAGTGCCTCGCCGTTGCGCTCGATCACCATCCAGGTCTTGCGCTTGCTGATCGGACGGCATTCCTCGATGCGCACCTTGTCGCCGATCTTGCACAGGTTGGCTTCGTCATGCGCCGCATACTTCTTCGAGCGACGAATGAACTTCTTGTACAACGGATGCATGATGCGACGATCGACCAGGACCGTGATGGTCTTGTCCATCTTGTCACTCGTCACCCGTCCGCTAAGGACGCGCTTTGGCATATCGCGCCGGTCTCCTTACGACTTCGCGGCGGAGCGAGTCTTCTCCGCCATGATTGTTTTCACCCGCGCGATGTCGCGCCGCACCACACGCACCCGCTTGATGCCTTCCTGCTGGCCGGTCGCCCGCTGAAAGCGCAGGTTGAACTGTTCCTTGCGCAGGTCGAGCAGCATCGCCGACAACTCGTCCGGCGTCTTTGCCCGCACATCGGTCGCCTTGTTCGCCATCATGAATCTCCGATCCGTGCGACAAACTTGGTGCGGATCGGCAGCTTGGCCGCACCCAGCGTCAGCGCTTCGCGCGCCAGGTCGGCCGGCACGCCGTCGATCTCGAACATGATGCGGCCCGGCGCCACGCGGCATACCCAGAACTCCGGCGAGCCCTTGCCGGAACCCATGCGCACTTCGGCCGGCTTGGCCGACACCGGCACGTCCGGGAAGATGCGGATCCAGACCCGCCCGGTGCGCTTCATCGCGCGCGTGATGGCGCGCCGCGCCGCCTCGATCTGCCGCGCGGTCAGCCGCTCCGGCTCGATCGCCTTCAGTCCATAGGTGCCGAAATTCAGCGTAAAGCCGGCCTTGGCCAGACCATGGATCCGGCCCTTGTGCGCCTTGCGGTATTTCGTGCGCTTCGGTTGCAGCATCGTCTGATTACCAGTTCATCTACCGTTGGGGCGCCTGCTCGGCCGCGCGGCGATCCTGCGCCAGCGGGTCGTGCGCGAGGATCTCGCCCTTGAAAACCCACACCTTCACGCCGCAGGTGCCGTACGTGGTCTTCGCCGTCGCCTCGCCGTAGTCGATGTCGGCGCGCAGCGTGTGCAGCGGCACGCGGCCTTCGCGATACCACTCCACCCGGGCGATTTCCGCGCCGCCCAGCCGGCCGCCGCAGTTGATCCGGATGCCCTGCGCACCCAGCCGCATCGCCGACTGCACCGCGCGCTTCATGGCACGCCGGAACGCCACGCGGCGCTCGAGCTGCTGGGCGATGTTCTCCGCCACCAATGTGGCATCGATCTCCGGCTTGCGGATTTCCACGATGTTCAGCGCCACTTCGGCGTTGGCCATCTTCGACAGGTCCTTCTTCAGGACCTCGATGTCCTGCCCCTTCTTGCCGATCACCACGCCGGGCCGCGCCGCGTAAATCGTCACCCGCGGCTTCTTCGCCGGGCGCTCGATCACCACGCGCGATACGCCGGCGCCGCGCAGCTTCTTGTGGAGATGCCCCCGCAGCTTCAGGTCCTCGTGCAGCAGCTTTGAATAGTCGGCGCCGGCGAACCAGCGACTGTCCCAGGTGCGGTTGATGCCGAGCCGGAGCCCGATCGGATTGACCTTGTGACCCATCTATGCGGCCTCCTGCCCTTCGACCTGGGCGCGTTCGGCAACGACGATCTTCAGGTGGCTGAACCATTTCTCGATGCGCGAGGAACGCCCGCGGCCGCGCGCGTGAAATCGCCGCATCACCACGGAGCGCCCCACCTCGGCGCGCGCCACCACCAGGCGATCGACGTCGAGCTGGTGATTGTTTTCGGCATTGGCGATCGCGCTCTCCAGCGCCTTCTTCACCTGCTGCGCGATGCGCCGCTTGGAGAAGGTCAGCGTCGCCACCGCGGCTGCAGCCGGCTGGTTGCGGATCAGTCCTGCCACCAGGTTGAGCTTGCGCGGGCTGACGCGCAGGTTCGACAGGATCGCCTGCGCCTCGTTGTCGGCAATGCCGCGCGGATGATTGGGCTTGCTCATGTCAGCCCCGCCTCGCCTTCTTGTCGCCGGAGTGGCCGGTGAAGGTCCGCGTCGGCGAGAACTCGCCGAACTTGTGGCCCACCATGTTCTCATTCACCTGCACCGGCAGGAACTTGTGGCCGTTGTAGACGCCGAACGTCAGGCCGACGAACTGCGGCAGGATGGTCGAGCGGCGCGACCAGATGCGGATGATCTCGTTGCGGCCCGACGCGCGCGAGGCCTCTGCCTTGTTGAGCAGGTAGCCGTCGACGAACGGACCTTTCCAGACGGAACGCGCCATCTCACTTACCCTTGTTGCGGCGACGGATGATCATCCCGTCGGTGCGCTTGTTGGAGCGGGTCTTGTAGCCCTTGGCCGGCTGACCCCACGGCGACACCGGATGACGCCCGCCAGAGCTGCGGCCCTCGCCGCCGCCCAGCGGGTGGTCCACCGGATTCATCACCACGCCACGATTATGCGGCCGCTTGCCCAACCAGCGCGTGCGACCCGCCTTGCCGATCTTCTGGTTCATGTTGTCGGGGTTCGACACCGCGCCGATCGACGCCATGCAATCCGCCCGCACGATGCGCAGTTCGCCCGACCCCAGCTTGATCTGCGCCCAGCCGGCGTCCTTGCCGACCAGCTGCGCAAAGGTGCCGGCCGCACGGGCAATCTTGCCGCCGGCGCCGACCTTCATCTCGATGTTGTGGATGATCGTGCCGACCGGGATCGCCGCCAGCGGCATCGCGTTGCCCGGCTTGATGTCGCAGCGCAGCCCCGCGATCACGTTGTCGCCGACCCGCAGCCGCTGCGGCGCCAGGATGTACGACAGCTCGCCGTCCCGGTACTTCACCAGGGCGATGAACGCGCTGCGGTTAGGATCGTATTCCAGCCGCTCCACCGTCGCCGGCATGTCGAACTTGCCGCGCCGCTTGAAGTCGACGTGGCGGTACGACTGCTTGTGGCCGCCGCCGATGAACCGGCTGGTGATGCGGCCGTGGTTGTTGCGTCCGCCGGTGCCGTTCTTGCCCTCGGTGAGCGCCTTGACCGGCTTGCCCTTCCACAGCTCGGAACGGTTGATCAGCACCGTGCCGCGCAGGCTTGCCGTGACTGGATTGAATTGCCTGAGTGCCATCTCGCGCGCGCCTTATGCGAGGCCCGTGGTGAAGTCGATCGACTGGCCGGCGGCCAGCTTGACGAACGCCTTCTTGACGTCCGAGCGCCGGCCCGGCCGTCCCTTGAACCGCTTGGTCTTGCCCTTCTGCACCAGCGTGTTGACCGCCAGCACAGTCACTCCGAACAGCCCCTCGACCGCCGCCTTGATCTCCGGCTTGGTGGCGTCCGGCGCCACGCGGAACACGAACTGGCCGTGCTCCGACAATGCCGTCGCCTTCTCGGTGATCAGCGGATTGCGAATGACCTGGTACATTGCCTCGCGCGAAAGCTTCGGCTTCCGCTTGGCTGCCTGTGAATCGCTCATGCCGCGGCTCCATTCGCCGGCGCGGGCTTCGGCCCAAGCCGCTGCTTCAGCCCCTCGACGCCAGCGGTGGTGATCGCCAGCACGTCATGGCGCAGGATGTCGTAGACATTCGCGCCCACCGTCGGCAGCACGTCGATGCCGGGAATGTTGCGGCTGGCACGCAGGAAGCCGGCGTCCACCGCGTTGTCGATGATCAGCGTCGAGCGCCAGCCCAACGCCTTCAGCTTCTTCGCCAGCTCGCCGGTCTTCGCCGCACCGCCGGCAGCGTCCAGCACCACCAGTTTGCCTTCCGCCTGCTTCTGCGACAGCGCAGAGATCAGTCCGAGGCGGCGTACCTTCTTGTTCAGGCTGTATTCGTGCGAGCGCGGTACCGGCCCATGCACCACGCCACCCTTGC
Source organism: Acetobacteraceae bacterium (assembly GCA_036265005.1). Classification (GTDB taxonomy): domain Bacteria; phylum Pseudomonadota; class Alphaproteobacteria; order Acetobacterales; family Acetobacteraceae; genus JAMXLO01. The sequence continues at coordinate 35,473 of DATAPW010000353.1, forward strand.
GGAACTGCGGTGCGCGCAGGCTGCCCTGACGGGCGTTGCCGGTCCCCTTCTGGCGGTACGGCTTCCGGGTCGTGCCGGACACCTCGGACATGCCCTTGGTGCTATGCGTGCCGGCGCGGCGCTTGGCCAGCTGCCAGTGCACCACACGCGCCATGATGTCGGCGCGCGGCTTCGCGGCGAACAGCTCGTCCGGCAGGTCGGCATTGCCGGCGGAGGTCTTGTCGAGGGTGGTGATTTCGATCTGCATCGTTCAGCCCGCCGTCTGCGCTTCAAGCAATGCCGCCGGATACGGCGCGTCGGCCGGCCGCGCGCGCTTCACCGCGTCGCGCACCAGCACGTAGCCGCCTTTCGATCCGGGTACCGCGCCTTTGATCATCAGCAGGCCCTTCTCGGCATCCACCGCGGCAACCGTCAGGTTCAGCGTGGTGACGCGCTCGACGCCGAGATGGCCGGCCATTTTCTTGTTCTTGAAGGTCTTGCCGGGATCCTGCCGGTTGCCGGTGGAGCCCAGGCTGCGATGGCTGATCGACACGCCGTGGCTGGCCTCCAGGCCGGAGAAGTTCCAGCGCTTCATGCCGCCGGCGAAGCCCTTGCCCTGAGTGATGCCGCACACATCGACGATCTGGCCGACCGCGAAATGCGCTGCCGACAGCGTGGCGCCCGGCTCAAGCAGCGCATCGTCGTCGACGCGAAACTCGACAAGCTTCGCCTTCGGCTCGACCTTCGCCTTGGCGAAATGGCCGCGGTTGGGTTGCGACACGTTCTTCACCTTGGCCTTGCCCCAGCCGAGTTGGACCGCGGTGTAGCCGTCCTTCTCCTGGGTGCGCTGGGCGATCACCTGCAGGCCGTCGAGCTGCAGCACGGTCACCGGCACATGCGTGCCGTCGTCATGAAAGATCCGGGTCATGCCCAGCTTCTTCGCCAGCAATCCGGTGCGCTTGGTCATCGTCGCGGCCTCAGATCTTGATCTCGACGTCGACGCCGGCGGCGAGGTCGAGCTTCATCAGCGCGTCCACCGTCTGCGGCGTCGGCTCGACGATATCCAGCAGCCGCCGATGCGTGCGGATCTCGAACTGCTCGCGGCTTTTCTTGTCCACGTGCGGCGAGCGGTTAACCGTGAAGCGTTCGATATGGGTCGGCAGCGGGATCGGTCCGCGAACCCGTGCACCGGTGCGCTTGGCCGTGTTGACGATCTCCTTCGTGCTGTTGTCCAGCACGCGGTGATCGTAGGCCTTGAGCCTGATGCGGATATTCTGGTTGTCCATCGTTAACCTATCCGAGGGTTCGGCAGAAACGCGTGGCGCCCCACCTTTCGGCGGGGCGCCACCATTGATCTCAGTCGCTAGGCCGTGATGCTGGCGACGACGCCGGCGCCCACCGTTCGGCCACCTTCGCGAATCGCGAAGCGGAGCTGCGCATCCATCGCGATCGGCGCGATCAGCTCCACATCCATCGTCACATTGTCGCCCGGCATCACCATCTCGGTGCCCTCCGGCAACTGCACGACGCCGGTGACGTCGGTGGTGCGGAAGTAGAACTGCGGGCGGTAGTTGGTGAAGAACGGCGTGTGGCGGCCACCCTCCTCCTTCGTGAGGATGTACGCCTCGGCCTTGAACTTGGTGTGCGGCGTGATTGAGCCGGGCTTTGCCAGCACCTGGCCGCGCTCGATCTCTTCGCGCTTGGTGCCGCGCAGCAGCGCGCCGATGTTGTCGCCGGCCTCGCCCTGGTCGAGCAGCTTGCGGAACATCTCCACGCCGGTGACCACGGTCTTCTGCGTCGGGCGGATGCCGACGATTTCGACTTCCTCGCCAACCTTGATGATGCCGCGCTCGACGCGGCCGGTCGCCACGGTGCCACGGCCGGAGATCGAGAACACGTCTTCCACTGGCATCAGGAACGGCCGGTCGGTCGCGCGCACCGGCTGCGGAATGTAGCTGTCCACCGCGGCCATCAGCTCCATGATGGACTTCTCGCCCATGTCGGGCTCGCGGTCTTCCAACGCGCACAGCGCGGAACCCTTGATGATCGGAATGTCGTCGCCGGGGAACTGGTAGGACGAGAGCAGTTCGCGCAGCTCCATTTCCACCAGCTCGATCAGCTCGGGGTCGTCCACCATGTCCACCTTGTTCATGTAGACGACGAGGGCCGGCACGCCGACCTGGCGGGCGAGCAGGATGTGCTCGCGGGTCTGCGGCATCGGGCCGTCGGCGGCGGACACCACCAGGATCGCGCCATCCATCTGCGCAGCGCCGGTGATCATGTTCTTCACGTAGTCGGCGTGGCCCGGGCAATCGACGTGCGCGTAGTGGCGGTTCGCCGTCTCGTACTCGACATGCGCCGTGGCGATGGTGATGCCGCGCGCCTTCTCTTCCGGCGCCTTGTCGATCTGGTCGTACGCGGTGAACGTGGCGCCACCGCTCTTTGCCAGCACCTTGGTGATGGCAGCGGTCAGCGTTGTCTTGCCATGGTCCACGTGACCGATCGTGCCGACATTGCAGTGCGGCTTGTTGCGCGTGAACTTCGCCTTGGCCATCGTCTTTGTCTCCGAGCTTCCCGGTTGGGGGTTCTACTACCAGCGATAATGGCTGAAGGCCTTGTTCGCCTCCGCCATCCGATGGGTGTCTTCACGTTTCTTCACCGCCGACCCGCGATTGTTCACCGCATCCAGCAGTTCGTTCGAGAGCCGGTCTTCCATCGTGTGCTCGCCCCGCTTGCGGGCGGCGTCGATGATCCAGCGGATTGCCAGTGCCTGGCGGCGCTCCGTGCGGACTTCCACCGGCACCTGGTAGGTGGCGCCGCCGACGCGGCGCGAGCGCACTTCCACCGCGGGCTTCACGTTGTCCAGCGCCTCGTGGAACATGCGCACCGGATCGGCCTGCGCGCCGCCGCGGCGCTTCATCGAGTCGAGCGCGCCGTACACGGTGCCTTCGGCAACCGACTTCTTGCCGTCGTACATCAGCGCATTCATGAAGCGGCTGATGACGATATCGCCGAACTTGGCGTCCGGCAGGATCTCGCGCTTCACCGCACGGCGGCGACGGGACATCTCGCGCTCCCCTTACTTCGGCCGCTTGGCGCCGTACAGCGAACGGCGCTGGCGGCGCTTGGCAATGCCCTGGGTATCCAGCACGCCGCGCAGGATGTGGTAGCGCACGCCCGGCAGGTCCTTCACGCGCCCGCCGCGGATCAGCACGACGCTGTGCTCCTGCAGGTTGTGGCCTTCACCGGGAATGTAGGAGACGACTTCGTAGCCATTGGTCAGGCGCACCTTGGCCACCTTGCGCAGAGCCGAGTTCGGCTTCTTCGGCGTGGTGGTATAGACGCGCGTGCATACGCCGCGCTTCTGCGGGCAGCCTTGCAGCGCTGGAACGGTGTTCCGCGTCTTCTGTCGCTCCCGCCCATGGGCGATGAGCTGATTGATGGTCGGCATCGAGCCTCTCTCATTACGTTCCGCCGGCCCGTGCCGCCGGGTTGGACCGTCCTTGACAGGCAAAGCCCGCCGGCTGGGGGTTCCCAACCTGCGGGGTCCTTCAGCCCACGGCCTGGGCCACCGGTTGTTCCGGTGGCGGCGCCGCACGCGACTTCGGCCTGCAATCGACGGCCACCCAAGCGTTGGTGGGTCGGCCAGAGGGGGCGGAACCTAGTGGCGGGTGTTGGGCAAGTCAATATCGCCGGGGCGGGATTCGCGGGCGCTCCGGTGGTTCATCAGCAAGTTAAGGGTTCCACCGAGGGCCACCGAGGAGGCAGATCCACGGAGAGCCATCGAGGTAGGATTCATTCGCTCTGCGCGAAGCGCAGTATGGCTGCCTTCTCTGCGGTTCTCTGTGGCTATGCCTCCTTGGCGGCCCTGCGTGAGGAATCCTGGCTAACCGACCCGCCGCTGCAGCCTGTCACCGTTGGCCAGGATCGCCGCTGCCAGCTCGGCCGCCGGCCCTCGTTCCCGTCGCGCCGCCCCAAGCACCACGAACTCCACATCGCCAAGGTCAGGCAGCCGATAGGCCGCCGGCATCTCCGACAGCCCCTCGGGCATCAGACCGCGGGCGTGCACAGTCACCCCGAGGCCGGCCAGCGCCGCGGCGCGCAGCCCGCTCAGGCTGCCGCTGGTGCAGACGATCCGCCACGGGCGGCCGGCGCGCTCGAGGCTTTCCAATGCCACCGTGCGGGTGATGCTCGGCGCGGTGTAGAGAATCAGCGGCAGCGGCTGCGCCGGGTCGAGGCGGGTCGCCTCCGTGCCGATCCAGGCCAGCCGATCGCGCCACACCAGCCGCCCCCTGTCATCGCCGGTGCGCCGCTTGCACAGCACCACGTCGATGTCGCCGGCGTCCAGCATCTGGTACAGTGTGGCGCTGAGATCCACCGTTAGCTCCAGGTCCACCAGCGGATGCAGGCGGACGAAGTCGCGCAGCACCTCCGGCAGGCGGGACGACACGAAATCCTCCGAGGCGCCGAACCGCGCCCGGCCGCGCAACTGCGAGCCCGCGAAATAGCGCTGCGCCCGCTCGCCCGCCTCAAGGATCGAGCGGGCGAACCCCTCCATCGCCTCGCCATCGGCGGTGGGCACCACTGAATGGGTGTCGCGCACGAACAGGCGCCGGCCGGCCTCCTGCTCCAGCTTCCGGATGTGCTGGCTGATGGTGGACTGGCGCAGGTTCAGCCGACGGCCGGCCTCACTGAAGTTGCGGGTCTGCGCCACGGCGAGGAAGCTTTCCAGCAACACGGGGTCGAGCATCGCAGGCCTTTGTCATCACAATATGCGATCACCATAAGCATCATTAGCGCGCTTCACAATGATCGACCCGTACGGGATATTCGCCGCATTGCAACAGGCGGTGCCCATGAAGCCTCTACTCTCCTGGCTGAGCGTCGACCCCTACATCGCCAGCATCGTCGGCATGGTCGTACTCGCGTCGCTGTTACCGGCGCAGGGCACCGCCATGGTGGCGGCGAGCGGCGTCGGCGCGGCGATGATTGCGGTGATGTTCTTCCTCCAGGGCGCGCGGCTGGCGCCGCAGACGGCACTGGCCGGCGCGCGCCACTGGCGCCTGCATGCGGTCGTGTTGGCGAGTACCTTCCTGCTGTTCCCCGCACTGGGCCTGACCGCGCGCGCGATCGCCCCGGGCCTGCTGACGCCGCCGCTCTGGGCCGGGGTGCTGATGCTTTGCCTGCTGCCGTCCACCGTGCAGTCGTCGATCGCCTTCACCTCGATCGCCCGCGGCAATGTGGCCGCGGCGATGTGCTCGGCCACCGCGTCGAACCTGTTCGGCATCCTGCTGACGCCCCTGCTGGCCGGGCTGCTGCTCCGCGCCCACGGCGGCTTCTCGGCGCGCAGCGTGGGCGACATCGTGCTGCAGCTTCTGCTGCCGTTCGTGGCCGGCCAGCTGGCCCGGCCATGGATCGGCAACTGGGTGAACCGCCACAGTGCAGTGACCGGCCTGGTCGATCGCGGCTCGATCCTGGTCGTGGTTTACGTCGCGTTCAGCGAGGGCGTGACGCACGGCATCTGGCACCAGCTCGACGCCCGCCAGTTTGCCGCGCTGCTGCTGCTGGACGCCGCGCTGCTGGCCGCCGTGCTGTTGGCGACCGGCGGGATCAGCCGGCTGCTCGGCTTCGATCGCGCCGATCGCATTACCATCGTGTTCTGCGGCTCGAAGAAAAGCCTGGCGAGCGGCCTGCCGATGGCGAGCGTACTGTTCGCCGGCCAGTCACTCGGACTGATCGTGCTACCGCTGTTGCTGTTCCACCAGCTGCAGCTCATGGCCTGCGCCGCGCTGGCGCGGCGCTACGCGACCGAAGGCGATGCCCCATTGCTTACCGTCAGAGCTGCTCACTCCTCAGGAACTCGATAACCTCCCCATTCGGGCCGGTGACGAAGGCGATCCGCACCTCCGCCGGCGGATCGCCGCCAAGCTGGGCCGTCCGGGGTGGGACCCGCGACGACGCGCCGGCTGCCAGCGCCCGCTCATAGGACACCTCAACGTCCGGAACGCGCAGGCAGAAATGCAGCAGCGCGCCTTCCGTCGCATCCTCGTCGGGACGGCGGCGGCGGCCTTCCGACTGCACGGTGGAACCCGGGCCGAAAACCTCGACGTAGCGGCCGTCGCCCGCGTCCAGGAACGCCGCCCGGTCGATTCGGCCCGGCACCGAAAACCCGTAATGCACCTTGAAGCCCAGCCCTTCGGTGTAGAACTGAAGCGTCGCATCGAAATCCGCCGCGCGAATGGCGACATGGTGAAAGCCGCTCAACTGTGTCCTCCCGCCAGACCGGAGCCTGGTCGCGTCATCGCTGCGATTTCGTGCGATCCTGCCAGTCGAGGAACTGCCGGAACAGCACGCCCATCTGCGCGTCGGAGGGCCTGGCCGCACCCCCGGCACGTGCCGCGACGAATTCCTCGAACTGACGACGGAGCGGAACTGTGGCAGGACTGCCGGCGGCCACCTGCCGGCCCAGCGCATCCTGCGCCGCGCCAAAGCGCGTCCAGCCGGGTACCTTCGCGGCCAGGTTCACGTCCTTCCACTTCGGGTGCCGCGGCGGCTTCAGCAGCTCCGGAAACTTGGTGAAGAACGCATCGATGAAACGCCCCACTTTGGCGTAGCGCTCGCTGTTTGGCTGCCACGCGTACACTGCCATCACCGATCCCACCGCCACAGTGGAGACCGGCGCGCCCTCCTCGACCAGCGCCGGATAGGAAGCGTGGGTCAGGTCGGCCGGCAGGTACGTGTTGGCCAGCGTGTCGGTCAGCGGCACCGACAGGAAATGCATCCCGCTGTCCGGCGGGACGTTTGCAAACAGCCGGCTCGGCTGGCCGCTGACGAACACGATGGCGGCGAGACTGCCCTGCGTGAGCTTTTCCAGGGCCGAGGGCTGGTCGGCGTTCTGCGTCTGCACCTGGATGCCGAGTGCCTCGAAGATCAGCGACGCTGTCATCGCGGTGCCGCTGCCGGTGACATCAACGTTCACCGGCTTCCCCGCCAGGTCCTCGATTGAGGTGATGTCCTTGCGTGCCAGGATATGCACCTCCTCGTCGTACAGCTTCGCGATGTACTGTAGTGACTGTTCGATCCCGGGATAGAGATGGTGCTGCCTGACGTAGGCCAGCACATCCGACTGTACGATGCCGACGTCGATGCCGTGCAGGTAAAGGATGTCGGTGACGTTCTGCAGCGAGCCTTTCCCGAGCACCGTCAGCACACGCAGGTTCTGGCCATCGTCCAACACCGCGGAGAGGTCGGCAGCGATCCGCACATAGGTGCCATCCACGCCGCCGGAGATGATCCCGACCGTGCCGGCGTTGGCGCGCGCAGTGGCGTTGTCGGTTGGCGGCATCTGTGCCAGGGCCGGCGGCCCGATGCTGCCCGCGAGGAGCAGAACCAGGCAGGCAAGGCGCGGCAGGTATACGATCATCCGGTTTCTCATCGGGATGCGGACAGTTTCGCGAGGCGGTCAGCGGCCTCGCGGTCGCCCAGGGCGACCCCCTTCTGGTACCAGGCGGCCGCTGTGGCGCGGTCCGGGACCAGGCCGGAGGCCCGAATCGAGGTCAGGAAGGCGGGGTCGTAGGTCTTGCCCGCGGCGGTCGCGGCCTTGGCATTCCCCAGGGTAGCCGCGCGCTCATACAGCAGCCGTGCGGCCGAGACGTCGCCCAGTTCGAGCATCGCGTCGCCGCGCGCGACCAGAGCAGCCGGGTCCGGCGCGGCGTAGCGAGGTGCAGGGGCAGTGGGCTTCGGCGGCGCCGGGGCGGGCGGCGCGGTGGCCGGCGTCAGCATAACCGGCGGCGTTTCAGGGACGGCCGGCGCCGGCGCCGCAGGGTCGGCGGAGACACGGGCCGACTGGGCAGGGGCGATGACCGGCTCCGGTGTTGTCGAAGGTTCGGCGACAGCCGAAGCCGGCGGCGTATCGACGGCGGCTGCAACCGGCGGCGTGGCCTGCTGCGCGGGTCCGACTACGACCGCGGCGGACGTGTCTTGTGCGGGTGCGCTCGCCGGCTCCTCAGTCGGCTTCGGGGGCTCGACAGAGGCTGACGCCGGAGGACCGTTCGCCGGCGGAATCACCTGCGGCGGCTCCACGACCTGCACTTCCTTCGAGGGCTCGCCCGCCGGCGCAGCTTCGGTCGCGGTCTCCGCGACAGGGGGAGCGGCAGGTGCTTCGGTGCTCGCCCGCGGCGGCTCCGCGACCTGGACTTCCTTCGAGGGCTCGCTCGCCGGCGCCGCCTCGCTCGCGGTCTCCGCGATGGCGGGAGCGGCAGGTGATTCGGCGCTCGCCGGGGCTGTCTGTGGTGCCGGCTCCGCGGCCCGCGCGGCGGCAGTGGCTTCCGCCGGTGCCGGAGGTTCAGCCGCGGGAGGCGCAGTGACGCCTCCCGCGGCTTCATCGGAAGGCGGAGCGGGTGGCGCGACAATAGCCGGTTGTCCCGGCGCGGCTTCCACGTCTGCCTGTTCCGGCGGCGCGGGCGTCGGCGGCGGGCTGGCTTCCGCCGCACCGGCTGGAGTGGAAATTTCCGCCGCGGCCTCGGGCGTTGCCGCCTTCGGTGGGGCGGGCACGACCCCCTGCATATCCTGCGTCGTGACCTGGGTCGCCGCGTCATTCGCCGGATCCGGTGGCGGCGAGGAAACCCGCACTGACAGCGCCTGGACCTGCTGCAAGCCTGCGGCCGCGATGGTCGATCCGGCTGCGGACGGTTCGGCGGCCGCCGCCGGCCGCGCGGCGGCGGACACAATCGCCCCGTGAAGGCCCGCGGCCGCGATCACCGTTCGTTCGGCACCGGTGGAAATATGCACGTAGGTCGCCGCGCCAATCAGCCCGGCCACGACGAGCAGCCCAGCAAACGATGCGAAAACCGGCATGCGATGCCACGGCACCTGCGGGTGCACGGCCTGTGGCACCTCGATCGGCGGAACAGACGCTTCGTCCGCAGGCGCTGGAGCTTCCGCTGCGGCCGCCGTCGCCGACAACAGCGGAACGAGCCGCGCGAACCGCCCCCCGGTGTCGGCGAGCTTCGCCGCGAACTCCGGATCATCCAACGTCCGCATCGCAGCAGGGCCGCGTGTCGTGAGGAACAACTCGGCGAATTGCCGGCATTCCAACATTGTCAGCGGCGCCAGTTCATGGCGGCTGGTGATCAGGTCCCGCACGTCCGCCTGCGCTCGCTCGGGCAACTGGTCCCAGAACGAGGGCGCGGCCACGAACAGGAACTGCGGCATCGCGTCGACGGCGATACTCAGCAACAGCCGGAGGTAGCCAAACACTTCGGCGTGCAGCGCCTCCGCATCGTCGACCACGATGACCAGCCGCCGTTCGGGCGTGGCCGCCGTCATCACGTCGAACAGTGGCCCGACATCGTCGCCGTTGATCGTGGCCTCCGGCTTGTCGAGCAACTGCGCGGCGATGCTACGCAAATCGATCGTCTCGCCGTCACCGCGACTGATCCACACGGCCTCGATGCCATGTTCGCGGAGTTGGTCACGCGCGGCACGGGCCAGGGTGGTCTTACCGACGCCGGCGCTACCGGTCAGAGCGACAAAGGCCGAAGCCTGCCGCAACGCCGTGACAAGCTCCGCCAAAACGCCATGCCGCGCCGTGGCGACAAAGCGGAGCAAGCCAGCGGTCTCCATGATGGAGGTCGTCATCCGCGACATGCGCTCCCCGAAAGCGTCGCCAGCGTATGCCGAGACCCCTAACGAGGGTAGCAAAAAAGTGATGGCGCGACCAAAATTGCGCCAAAATCGCCACCGGGCGCGCGGCGTTAGGCGAATACTACCGGCCGCTCCTCAATAACCGGGCAACGGATAGAATTGTATTAAGTCAGAAACAAGCGCGGATCGGACCGCGTCGCTGAAGGGCGCGGTCCGATCCGGCGACGGCGAAGCGGTTACTCCGCCGCCTTCACCTCTTCGGTGATCTGCTGCGGCGCGTTGCCCATGGTCAGCGTCCGCTGGTCGCGACCCGCGGCGATCGACCGCAGGCGGTTCATCACCGACCCGGTCCCCGCCGGAATCAGCCGGCCGACGATGACGTTCTCCTTCAGCCCCGTCAGGCTGTCGACCTTGCCGGCCGTTGCCGCCTCGGTCAGCACCCGCGTCGTCTCCTGGAACGACGCCGCCGAGATGAAGCTGTTGGTCTGCAGGGACGCCTTGGTGATGCCCTGCAGCACCGGCATCGCGTGCGCCGGACGATCGTCCTTGCCCAGCTTGCTGTTCACCGCATCGAACTCGGTGCGGTCAACCTGCTCGCCGGCCAGGAACGTCGTGTCGCCCGGATCGAGGATCTCAACCTTCTGCAGCATCTGGCGAACGATCACCTCGATGTGCTTGTCGTTGATCTTCACGCCCTGCAGCCGATAGACGTCCTGGATTTCGTTCACCAGGTAGTCCGACAACGCCTCGACACCCAGAACCTTCAGGATGTCATGCGGCACGCGCGGGCCATCGACCAGCGGGTC
>DATAPW010000354.1:0-17504 GCA_036265005.1 Acetobacteraceae bacterium
CGGTATTGACAGCCGGCTGCGACCTCCGAACCCAAGGAACGTCGCAGTCTCGGACGAGACAGACCGCGTCAGAAATGACGTTCATATATGTCGATGACGTCTCCAGGCCTCACCTGCATGTCGCGCGGGACCCGCCCTTCGCTGGCATGACCATCAGTGGTCCGCAGGATCGATGCATAGTCGGTCACTGCCCTGTACGTGAAGCCGCCAGCAATTGCCACAGCGGTAAGCACGGTCATCCCAGGCTGGTAGGCATACTGGCCAGGCTTGTTGACCTCACCAAGGATGAACACTGGCCGGTAGCTGACGATATCCACTGATACATCGGGGCGATCCATCACCTCTTTCTGTTTCAGTCGCGCCGCGATGCTTTGCTCGAGTTCCTCCGTGGTCAGGTTATTGGCCGGTATCGCTCCAAGCAGAGGAACCGCTATAACGCCTCGATCGTTGATCCGAAACTGGCCGGTGAGCTGCTCCTGTCCGAACGTAATGACCCGGACTTCCTCGTTAATGCCCAGTCGATATGGACCGGGCGGTTCGTCCGGCAATAGAGGCAGACTGGAACCAGGCGAACACGACGAGACCCAAAGGCACGCAACGGCGATACCGATACTTCGGCACGCGAAGGCGAGAACTGCAAGGGACCAAGGTGTTTGCAGGGCGGTGCGGTCGATCATGATCATGAGCCTGGGACTGTTCTGATTGCAGGACGAGTAGTATCGGAGGTCTTGCCACTCAAAGTGGGCGCAGCATCTTTGGCCAGCGTTGCCAGCCATGCCAAGCGTAGCATGGAAAGCGATGAACTGGGCACATCCTTTGGCGAGACAGCCGCGATCTGCCAGACCCGTTGCTGATATGCAGCCGCCCTCGTCGGATCTTGGGAATGGTAGAAGCCGCTGGCCCGCTGCCATTGGCCAGTGGCCGAGTACAGGCGAAGCAAGAAGCGTGCGGCGTAATCGACATTTTTTCTCGGGTCGAACGCCTGATCGAGGCTGGCAAAGGCATCAGGATGGAAGAGCAGGTTCACCTGCATGCAACCAACGTCGATTGATCGGAGACCTCTCGCCAATGCATATTCCACCCAATGAACGGCATCGGCCTTGTTGTTGAATATATGTCCCTCGCCCTCTGCCTGAACAGCCCATGGCCACGGCTCCAGTTGATTGGTGACAGGATTGGGACGCCCGGTCTCCACTCTGCCGATCGCAAGCAGCAAGCCGTGTGGTAGGTGATACTGCAATTCAGCCATCTGGATGGTATCATGGCACAGCAGGGAGGCGCCCGACGATACAAAAGGCAAAGGCTGCGGCACCAACGGTGTCCTCAGGGTCTCCGCGCGGGCTGAGGGGATGACAAGACATGCCGAGCTGATCGCTAGGTAGCAGCGAGCCAAAGGGTAGGCGCGCGGCGTCACCGGAGGCATGACCGTTTGGATGATGGTCCCGGCCAAACGGTCAATTGGAACGGCAAGCCGATAGCAACTAACGATGCAGCGTAATCCAAGCAGTATGTTGTAAAACCGACAGGACAGGAAAAAGAACATTGAATGCCTTCAATATTGCGGTGGGAATACCCACGGTCGGTCGTGCAACGGTGATCGCGCAGACGCTGGCCCAGCTCGGAAAGCAGGTTCGCGCACCGGAAAAGGTGATCGTTTGCGGGACCAAAAGCGCGGATGTTGAGGGCGCCGGTGCGGCATGGCCGGGCAGCCTTGTTCTGCTGGCAAGCGCCGGCCTGCCGCGTCAACGAAACGTCGTCATCGCCAATGCCGTTGAAGCCGACATCCTGGTATTCTTCGACGATGATTTCCTGCCGGCCGCCGACTATCTCGCGGCAGTGGAAAGCCATATGGCGGCGTTTCCGCGCACCGTGGTGGCAACCGGCACGGTGGTGGCGGATGGCATCAACGGACCAGGCCTGTCGGTCCCTGAGGGGCTGGCGATTTTGGCGCAGGACATGACGCCCACGACCGGCGCAAAGCCGACCTTCGCTGCGTACGGATGCAACATGGCGGTGCGGCTGGCGCCATTGCGTGAACACGGGCTTCGGTTCGACGAACGCCTGCCGCTTTACGGATGGCAGGAAGATGTCGACTTGTCCCGCCAGCTCGCCGGATTTGGCGACATCATGCAGCTTAGCGGTGCACGCGGTGTTCACCTCGGCACCAAGCTTGGGCGCGGATCGGGCATGAAACTCGGCTACTCGCAGGTTGCGAATCCCATCTACTTGTCCAGCAAGCGCCGCGGCTATCCGCTCGGCCGAGCGATCAGTCATATCGCAAGCAACATGGCGATGAATGCCGTGCGGTCGGTCTGGTCCGAGCCCTACGTCGATCGCCGGGGCCGGCTGCGGGGCAACGCTCGCGCACTATGTGATCTGGTTGCAGGACGAATGCTGCCGGAGCGCATTCTGGATCTGTAGTCAGCAGCACCAGATGGCTGTCCGCGACGCAACTATTAAGATGCACGCATCGGCTTTGCCGCGTCGCAGAAATCACTCGTTCAATCCACAATTGTCGAGATCGTCGTCGAGGCGCTGAGAGTTGTAGACCGCCTGGGTGCGATTGGTGGCGCCCATCTTCCGCATGATGTTGCGAATATGGACCTTCACGGTACTCTCGGTCATGCCCAGCTCGAAGGCGATGATTTTGTTGGCCTTGCCCAGGCGCAGACGCGACAGGACGGTCTTTTGCCGCGGGGTCAGCCGGTCGGGCTCCGACTGGCTGGCGGCCGCTGTACGCTCGGCCTGGCTGGGAAGCAGCAGATCGAGCGGAGCGAAGGTGCCACCATCCTTGACGAACCGGATCGCGGCAAGCGCAGCCGGCACCTCCGTGACCAGCGTCGGGATGAAGCCCTGAGCACCGGAATTCAGCGCGTTGCGGATGTGTCTCGCCTGCAGCGCGCTCTGGGCGTCGGACAGGACGATGATCGGGATGTTGTCGAATGCCTGCCGCAGCGTCTTGACGTGCTGCAAGGCTGCATTCTCGAACGAACTGCCGTGATGCGAGTAGTACAGGATGAGCTCAAAATTTGCGGGAGCGGAGCGGATACAGTCGGCGACTGTGGCGAACGGGATCAATAACAACTCCGGATGGCTGGCGCTGAATGCCCGGATCAGGCAGTCTTGGCTGAACCGCAGAGAATCGATCAGGCCGACCCGGATGCAACTTGATGCGGCAACGTGGGTCACTGTCGCATCGGATGCTTCTGTAAACTCCGATTCAATCACGGGCGAAGAATCTGACTTGCCGTTGCTAGCCTGAAGACTTAGCCCCGCGGGTGCACTCGATCTATTCACGACCTCATTGATCTCCGCTTCACCCATTCGATGCTACTATCGTACTAAATTCGCATCACGCAATCGTTAAGATTGCGGTAAGGGAATGCACCCCTCACTTTTCCGTGTCAATCCGCTTAAGCGATGACGAATACCAATCGTATTCTACGAAAGTCGTATTATTGGCTGCCAATTAGCCAAGGAGCTAATTCAGCTTTTGAGACTGCGCTCAAATGGCATAATCACGGTGACATTTTCATCGAGTGCACCTTGCCGGTAGATCCGATCAAGGAATTACCGATCTGCATGAATCAGCAACAACGTGCATCTTTGTAGCTCGAAGAACCTGTGGCCAGTAAGCAAGCCAAGTAGGGCCGTCCGCGAGATTGCAACTCATTGCTTCAGATATGGTAACATCAGGCCGCAGATTTGCCGGATCATGCGTGCTCCATACCGGATGCAGTCGGATGGATCCTGCACAAGTGCAGTCAGCCATTTTCTCAATCGGCATATGTCCTGGCTGTCATCGCGAGGTGAACAACGCCTCCTACATCAAGCATTCGCGGCGCAACCTCCGCGGACGTGCCACCTGTGTGCCGGACAACGACGTATCGGCGATCCCGCAAATACAGCTTGGGTGAGGTCGTAGTCTTCTTGTGCGCGGCGCGGCCTGACGTCTCTCAGTCTGTTGGATGGCGCTCACGCGGTTCCTGCGACAGTGCCATTGGCACTCGCATCCCCATCTCGCGCTGCCGCCTTCGCGGCGGCGCACCGGCGGGCTGCCGTCATCGCAGCCCTCGCGAGCGGTTGATGTTCCAGGCCAGTCGGTTCCCGACAGGTGCCGCACCTGACGGATTAATTCCCAGTACCAGCCTTAAAGACTTAAACAGCATCGCCTTCTTCGCGCGCTGCCCTTCGATGGTGCACGCGGGAAGGGTGAATGCCTGTGCAACTGCCTGGCTCCATTGACGATGGAGGGCCAAGAAGACGTCGTCGGAGGGAACAGCATCACATCCCACAAGCCGATCGAGCTCTGCCTCAACCATATTGAAACGCGTGAAAGCATTCAGGACTTCGCGGTCCTGGCAATCCGGTTCGGGATCCCGATCGCTGTCGGGAGCGACTGCGGAATGCGCTCCCAGCTTGTCAGGGGAAGCGAGCAGGACATCGAACGTTTCGTTGTATTGTAGGGCCATCCAAATGACTCATCCATCCGGTGTCAGACCATAACGGTATACTATGGCACCGATGGGAAGCGAAGCAACAGGCCCATCGCGGTCAGGTCAGCGCAATTTCGGCCAGTATTCTCCCAGCCGGCATTACAACGAAGATGGCTAAATTAGGTAGTATCTTGTGGGACAAAGCAAATCTTATCAGATCGGCGTTGTTCCGCAACCCATTGACCTCCATTGATTTGTACTTGTGGAACGCGACGGTCCGCGGTGAGATACCCAACTTGCGTGCGGCCTCCTTCATGCTCATCCCGCGGACAAGCAGCGTCAGTACTTCGCGCTCGCGATCGGATAGGGTTGCGGTGGGCTTTTGCTCCGCAGCCGATCCGCGGCGCGGAAATAGCGCACGAAATGCCCGCAGGAACTCTGACGCCGGCTGGGTCTTGCTGACCCCGCGCGACCGCCACGAGGGTGCGACATCGCTGGTCAGGTATGTCACTGTCAGGTCAGGGTTAACCTCACGAAGAGACTCTCCGATCCGCAGGCTGATCTCGGCGTTGTCCGCATCGATTATAACGGTATCGGGACCGAATGTCGCCGCCGCCGACAGAGCGGCATCGCTGTCAACGGGTGCGGCCAGAAGTTCAAAATCTGGTTCCAGCAGATAGCGCAGATCATCCAAGAGCATGAGGTCGTGCCCTATCAACAGGCAACGGCGTTTGGTTGTTGACACGCCCACTCCTAGCGCCGAGCGCGAATCATGTACTACTTACTCACAAAAATGGGACGCACACCGGACTCCACTGGCGACTGTTCAATTCGGCAGCCCGCACGAAGTCAGGCAGCGCGCATTCCGATCGACGACTGTATTAAAGCAAGTGTAAGGTCCATGTGATTGTCCTTATTTGGTAGGAGGCATTCGCCGCGCGCATCCAAATGGATGATGCTTCCTGCTCTATCGAGTGGCAGCCACCGGGCTGCTACAACGCGGGTAGCTGACTATGTGCGACCGGGATGCTAACACGATCATCCAAAAAAGGGCCGTCCTCTGGGGGCCAGAGGACGGCCGAGGCTAGCTGGTCGCGCCCACCGGAGCGTGGACACAAATAGATCAATAGCATCGATGCACGACAAAAACGACTAGGCAATTTGGAGGAGGCGCAATTGGGGCGGTCGTTTGGATAACTTGCCAGCGGGCGATACGCCATCGTCACCTTAGGACCCTGGTCGCAGTAGGCGCAGCATCTATGCGCCACCTGCGGAACGGATGGCCAAGGCGAAGCGATCGTGTCGGTCTGGTGCCGCCAGGATTTTCGGCGGCCGCTATGGGGACTTCTCAACCGCAGCCGGAGCGCCGCCGTGAAGGCCAAAAGCTCTCAGCTTCGCCCGTAGTTGTCTTCCAGACGCACAATATCATCCTCGCCAATATAGGAGCCCAGCTGCACCTCGATCAATTCCAGCGGAACCGTGCCGGTATTCTCCAGACGATGAGTGCAGCCCAGCGGCAGATATATACTTGCGTCCTCGCCCAGTATGATTACCTCAGCATCGCGCGTAACCTTGGCGGTGCCCTGAACCACCACCCAGTGCTCGGATCGGTAAGAATGTTTTTGTAGAGACAATCGGGCGCCTGGTGACACCACGATTCGCTTTACCTGAAAGTGGTCACTTAGGATCAGGCTTTCATAAAATCCCCATGGGCGGCACACCCGGTTGTGCGCTACCGCTTGTTGTCGTCCTGCAGACTTCAGTCGCTCCACCACTTGCTTCACGTCTTGCGCGTGATCGCGGTGCATCGCCAGCACAGCATCTTTCGTCACCACCACCACCGCATCTTCCAACCCGACGACTGCCGTCAATATGTCGTCGCTGCGCACATAGCAGTTATGGGAACCTTCCAGCACCACGTCGCCGATGGCGATATTGCCCGTGGCGTCGGGAGTACCAAGATTGCAAAGGGTATTCCAGCTGCCAACGTCGGACCACCCGATATCAGCCGGCACCACGGCGGCCACTTTCGTACGTTCGGCAATAGCGTAGTCGATACTGATCGACGGGGCAGCATGGAACGCTGCCTCGTCAAGTCGAATGAAGTCGAGATCGTTACGCCGCCCCTTCACCGCCTGGCGAACGGAACACAATACATCAGGAACGTACGTTTCGAGTTCCTGTAGCAGAGTACGAGCGGTGAATACGAACATGCCAGAGTTCCACAGGTAGCGCCCATCTGCGATGAGACGAGTCGCTGTAGCTGCATCCGGCTTTTCCACAAAGCGAACGACGGCATGAGCGCCAGGTGCACAGGGCAATGGCTCACCTGGCTCAATGTAGCCATAGCCGGTCTCCGGCGCGATCGGACGCATGCCAAATGTGACGAAGCGGCCATGGCGGGCAGCGAGCGCGGCAGTGGCCAGCGCGGGACGTAGAGCAGCCTCATCGGCGATGACGTGATCAGCAGCCAATATCCACAAGATGGCGTCAGGGTCGTCTTCGGCCGCCACGAGGGCAGCAGCGGTGATGGCGGGTGCACTGTTGCGACCGATCGGCTCTAGCATCAGTTTGGCATCATGGATACCAACGGCACGCAACTGCTCGGCAATCAGGAAGCGATGCTCATGGTTGCAGACGATGATGGGCGCCATGAAGCCAGGCCCGCATGCCCTTAGCGCGGTCTGCTGAATCAAGGTGTGATCGCCGGTCAGCGGCCAAAGCTGCTTTGGAAAGCTCTCGCGCGATATTGGCCAAAGCCGGGTGCCGGACCCACCAGAGAGAATGACAGGAATAATGCGCGTGGTCGGCATCCAGCATTCGTCGTTCATCGCTTGGCCTTGCTGTGTGATTGGACGGGATGCCTGATCGGCAGGAAGCCGCTCGTCAGCGCAATCCGTTGTAGCGGTAAACTCCAGCCGTACCGTTGGCGGGCAGGCGACACTCCGAGGGCTTGCCTGATGGCTTCGATATGGACCGGATGGATCTTCTCCAGTCGCTGCAAATGCGCCACGATGAGAGGCGGATCGTGCAGCGGGACATCGTGCAGTATGGCCGCCGACTGTAGCCGGTGCAGATCGCTTGGATCCCGTTCACATTCCTTTGGAAACAAGGCGACCATCCGGCTTGGATGGACGGTAAGAGCCGGGGACGACACGGGCTTTCCACGAAGTTGCGCCACCAATGCGCCGCACAGATCATGTCCAAACAAGCCACCAAGATGACTGGTACCGATCGACCGCGCGTTCATCTCGATCAGGTACGCGTTGTTGCCCTGATCCAGAAGGAAGTCAAAGCTGACGAAGCCCGAACAACCAAGCTTTTCAACGAGCAGGCGTACGGTTTCTTCCATGCCGGCATGCTCAACGTAGCGCACGAGGCTGCTCGAGCCGGTGGGCTCCGGGTGAACACGATCGGCGACGAAACTCGCACCTGCCAGCACGCGGCCATTCCATGTCGACACAGTCCGCATTGCTGGCTGGCCTGATATATAGGCCTGCAATAACGACGGCACGCCGTATATTCCGGGGAGGCCTGCCCGGCGCCAGATCATATGTCGGGTCAGGGCGCGCAAACGCCGTCCCAAACCGATGCCCCGATGCATTGCCCTCTCAACTTGATGGCACAGTTCGCCCGCGTGGGAGACAATGGCCACTCCGCGACCACCGCAGGTGAATTCCGATTTTACAACAACCGGGTACCCCCAGCGATCCGCTGCGTCGAACGCCCCGGCTGCGGTGCGAGCCTCATGGAAGTCCGGTATGCTGACTCCCAAGGAGGCTGCGGCTCGCATCAATGCAAGGCGGCTGCAACATGCCTGGTAACCGCCTGGCGAACCCAGTGAAGTCACCAGTAGGTGCTTGACCCGTTGCGACACCTTGTCGTTGGTGGCGAGACCACGGAGCAACCACGCTGCCACATCGTCGAGTGGCACGATGAAGTCCGGGGCCCAGATCCTCACTGCTTTTTCGAGCTCGGGGCGTACAAGCAACGTACCGAGCCACATCCCATACTGGCGCGGCAGAGGGAAATGGCGCTCAATGAAAGCCGTCCTTGCGCTATAGAAGCCGCGAGGACTGAGCGTTGCACAAACCGCACCATGGCTAACCAACGTTGCGGCTATCCGCTCGGCGCCAATATCATTGGTTAGCGAGACGAAGAGAACCCTGGGCGTCATTTGCCGGCAGTGTGTATGTTAGCTGCGCGCCGCTACCGTACCGGGGCGCATCTGCGGCCAAGAGACTGGCGCCCCGCGCACCGCTGCGCCAATGAGATGCCGCGACAGCCGACGTGCCGTAAAGCCCGCGCCGTAGGCGAAGCGGAGCATCGGCCCAAAGCTATTGGCCGCTGCCGTCCCGATGAAGTAGAGGCCGGGGACCGACGACTCGAAATGGCGCGACAGGCGCGGCGAACCATCGGCACAGAGAAGCGCTGTCTGCAGATCGGAATCCAGAAAATTGAGGCGACGAGTGTTTACCTTGAAGCCGGTGGCGGCGATCACATGATCTGCCCACACGGGGCGGGTTGCCGATCCGTCCTGCCGCAGTGTGAGCTTTACGCGTCCGTCCTGCACCTTCGCCGCCGCTATCGTCGCGTCGGTTATGATCTGAACGTTGCTCTCGACGGTCTTTCGAACAAACCATGCCGGTGCCGGGCCAAGATAGCGGCGTACCACATCAGTGCGGAATCGCTCCGGCATCAGGTGAAACAGCAGCGGTGCGCAAGTACAGAGCACCGATTTCCAACCCGGACCTAAAGGTGTCATCGGCGCACGCAAACGGTCAAGCAACGAGCGCGAGCCCAGGGGGCTTTGGAATTTCACCGAGGATCTTCGCGCAATAACGGTTACCGTCGCTCCGTGTTGGTGCAACGAAGCTGCGATATCCATGGCCGAGGCGCCGGCGCCAACGATCGTGACATTGCTGCCCTTGAAGCGTGAAAGATCGTGATGTTCCGAACTGTGGCTACAGGTCGATTTCGGCAGACCTGCGAGCTCTGGAGGAACCTGGGCGTACGAAAGAATGCCCGATGCCACCACGACCCGGCGGGCGTCTATAGTACCTCCATCCTGCATGCCAACCCTGAACCGATTGCTGAGCCGTTGTATGGACGTTACAGTCCTATCTTCCAAATTCGGGACAAATCTGGCCTGGAATGCCCGCCCGTACTCAACGAATGTGCTGAGCCTGACCGGAAGGCCAATGTCCGAGTAGGGGATACCCTGCTCCGCACAATAGGCGGCAAGGGTGAATTGTTGCGTGGGCTCGAAAAGTGTGGAGGCGAAGCCTTCGGACTTCAGGTGCATTTGCGCCGGCATGGCAGTGCGCCAGGGCAGCATCGGGCTCCCGACGATCCTGAAGTCTACATCTGCTGCGCGCAGGTGAGAAGCCAGTGACAGGCCATAAGGCCCTGCTCCAATGATCAGACACTCTGAGATCTTGCTCACAACTCGCTTCCTGATAGAGATTGCACGTGGATCGCTCGGCAGACGTAGCAATAAAGAGACTATCCAAGCGATCTCAAACGTCCAGTCGTATAAAAGGCGTAGTACAGCCCACTATCTTCAATAAGAGTAGGGTAGCTACGCGGCGCACGTCGGCAAGCGCGTTCGCCCGACCTGGTTGTTGTTGCAGACCAGGCCCTCGATTTGCGCTTCATTCCGACCGAAGTATCCACGCGCTATTCGCCTCCAAACCGGCCGGGATGAAATACGTCTGTTGACCATAGTACTACCTTTGGCGACTCAAACGTTACAACTGAAGGGGAGCTTTCGCGCAGTATGGCAACGTGGATAGGTTCTGACGGAGTTGTTCAATCTGTCGAATTTTGGAGGCGCGGTTGGCATCGTTTATTAGCCCGCTTGCCGTCCGCAGGCGTCTCGTGCCGACTGGCGATGTTGCTTCGATAGAATCCGCATTCTATGCCACTGCACGATCGTTGGTACTCTTTGGCGCGGATTGCATTGCAATCACACTTGCCGGCTTGGTGGTTTTCCATCTGTCGAAGCTCGCTTCCGGATGGTGTTGCGGCGTCACGCCTCTCGACAAGCAAACGCTGGTCGTTGACCTGGCTGCGCCGTTTGCCGGGATATTGGCCTTTTTGATCGGACGAGGCCGATATACGGACCGGATTTCGTTTTGGAACGAAATGCGGATCGTGGTGTGCGTTGCAGTCTGCGCGGTTGGCATAGAGGGCGCCCTCGGTTTTCTCACCGGGGATATCGGACGCCGCCTGCCGGCGATTGGCTCTATCCTTATATTTTCCATCGGCGCGGTCGTCGCCAATCACTTGGCTAAACAGGCATTGGCGGCCTTCGGTCTCTGGTTGGTGCCCGCTGTCATCATCGGAGACCATGCCGGCACGGCACAGGTCGATGCAGCGATGACGACAGATGGATCACTGGGCTATCAGATTGTTCGGCGGATCGAACCAGCAGCAGCTGCGCTATCGGCGATGGACGGCCCACGATTGAAATCCCTGCTGGCACGATACCGTGCGAGCTTCCTTCTTATCGCTATCAGCGACGAGCAACAACGAGGCGCGGCGGTCGAAAGCGCGTTGCGTGAGCGGATTCCTTTCGCGGTGGTCGTTCCCCATGGATTCTCGTGCCGCCTGACCCCGTGTTTCGGGCAGGATGCGATGCTGCTGTCGTATAGGGACGGCTTGTCGCGCCCGATTCCCCGGCTTTTTAAGGCCATTTTCGATGTTACTTTTGCAATATTGCTTCTTCTCATTGCCAGCCCGCTGCTGCTGATCATTGCCGCTATCGTCCGGTCGGATGGTGGTCCGGTGTTGTTTGCGCATCGGCGAATTGGAGCAGGCGGCCGCCATTTCTATTGCCTCAAGTTCCGCACCATGGTGGTGAATGCCGACCAGGTCCTTCAGCAGATCTTGGCGACCGACCCAGAACGCGCGGCAGAATGGCGTGCTACTCACAAGCTGCGCGACGATCCGCGGGTCACTCGGTTGGGCAAACTCTTGCGGCAGATGAGTTTGGACGAGGTGCCGCAGCTGCTCAATGTCATCCGGCTGGAGATGAGCCTGGTGGGGCCACGTCCCATCGTGGATAGCGAAATCGCTCACTACGGTGAGGACATTGCACACTACTACGCCTTGCGCCCCGGCCTGACAGGGCTGTGGCAGGTCAGCGGCAGGAGCGACACGTCCTACGCTCGCCGTGTCCGGCTCGACGTTTGGTATGTGAATAATTGGACGATCTGGCATGACCTTGCCGTCCTGTTGAAAACAATCCCGGCCGTGCTCAGGCGGGAAGGCGCTCGGTGACAGGACAGGTGGAGGACGCCGATGCCGTCTGAGACAACAGTAGACTTTCGCGACCTGGCGGGTAGCGACCTCGATGAACTGCCGCGGTCGAGGCTTCGGCATAAGATCCCGGGCGTCACCGACACAGGAGAACTTCCGCGGTACGACCTTGGTCGAACCCACAAGATACACCCGGCTGGTAACGGAACACGCATTGCGATTGTGCACGAATGGCTCGAGACCTATGCAGGGTCCGAACGCGTGCTGGAACAGCTGCTGATCTGCTTTCCCCAGGCAGATGTGTTTGCGGTTGCTGATTTTCTACCGCAATCCGAAAGGACATTCCTGCGTGACAGGAAGGTCCGAACCTCTTTCGTGCAGCGATTGCCATTTTCCCGGCGCATGTTTCGCAACTACCTCGGATTGATGCCTTTGGCCGTGCAACAGCTTGATCTCAGCGGCTACGATCTCGTGATTTCGAGCCATCATGCTGTGGCCAAGGGAGTTCTCACCGGTCCCGACCAGATCCATATCAGTTACACACACTCGCCGATGCGGTACGCCTGGGACTTGCAGCACCAGTATCTTGCCCAGGCGGGGCTCGACCGGGGGATACGTGCCGCTTATGCGCGTTGGCTTCTGGGCAGGCTCCGGCAATGGGATGTATGCACTGCCAATGGTGTTGACCATTTCATCGCCAACTCGAACTACATCGCGCGACGGATCGGCAAGGTGTATCGACGGAAGGCCGCCGTCATCCATCCCCCCGTCGATGTTGAGCAGTTCGGCTTCGTGCGCGACAAGGATGATTTCTTTCTGCTTGCGTGCAGGTTCGTTCCGTACAAGCGAGCTGAAGTCGTGGTTGAGAGCTTCGAGAAAAATCGTGGCCGTCGCCTGGTTGTCGTCGGCGATGGGCCCGATCGCGCGAAAGTCCGCGCCGCAGCACGCGGTGCGCCAAACATCGAGTTCAAAGGGATCGTCTCGCAGCCTGAGCTGATCGGCTTGATGCAGCGGGCCCGCGGCTTCGTATTTGCTGCCGAGGAGGATTTCGGCATCGCCATGGTGGAGGCGCAGGCCTGCGGTACACCGGTCATAGCGTTCGGTCGGGGCGGTGCGCGCGACATCGTGGTGTCCGACGAGGATCAAGACCCGACCGGCCTGTTCTTCATGCGTCAGGATGCGACTGCCGTGTCGGCAGCGTTGGCGCAGTTCGAGGCGCTCGCGCCGGCCATCACAAGCGAGGCGTGCCGAGCAAACGCACTCCGGTTTTCACAGGCGCGCTTTCGGGCCGAAATTCATGAATTCATCGGCCGTACCGCCGGCGTTAGCAGCGTTGGGCTCTTCGCAGAGCAATTCTAGCCTGACGCAGAGTGGAAAACCGGCCAACCAGCCGGTGGCCAATCCAGGACTCCCACCGGCCGACTTCATCGTAGACCAGCCACAGCCTGCCATCGTTGTGGACGAAGTGGGGCCGGTCGTCCTCCGAAAAATACCATTCGGGACCGAGACTTCCGGCCACCCGTAATGCATCTTCGCGGCTCGCCGGCCCCGCTTTCCTTCGCGGCGGTTGGCGCTGGAACAAGCTGGCGAACCGATCGGCCTGCTGCAGCAAGTTATCTCCCAACTGGAACCTGACGGATCGCACTGGACCAGTTGCCGCTACTGCAACTGCTTGACGACGCCGGCCAGCACTCGGGCCGATACGTCCCAGCGGAAAGACGCTGCGCGCGCAATGGCGCGGGCGCGCAGGTCGCAAGCCAGGCCCTCCTCGTCCAGCAGCCGCTCGATTGCATCTGTCATCGACCGTCGATCGTCGGCGGAGAAATACAATGCGGCGTCACCACAGATCTCCTCGACGGCGCCGCCGCGCGAAGCGAGTACCGGACATCCGCATGCCATGGCTTCGACTGGTGGAAGACCGAAGCCCTCATAGCGCGATGGAAACAACAGGCATAATGCAGACTCATACAGTGCCCGCAATTCTGCATCAGTCACCCGTCCCAGGCGGCGCCCGATACAGCCGGCATTGGAATTCGTGCTGTACACCAGCGAAGGGTCGGCAGAACCGGCAACGGCAAGCATCATGCCGCGTTGTTCGAGCAGCGAAGCTCCTTGTTCAATTGCGGTGATGTTCTTGTGCGCCGCTCCGGTACCGACAACGAGGGCGAATTTGCCTGCGACAAGGCCGTGGCGATCTAGCGTACCAGGATCGGCCGGCGCGCGCAGAATGTGATTGGCGCCCTCGTACATCACAGCGATGGAGGCGGGATCTATGTCCAGACACTCGGCGATCCTGCCACACGCGAATTTCGACACTGTGACCACATGGGCGCCCACGCCGACCAGGCGCTGCTGCAAAATCCGATACCAGAGACGGAATTGCAGCGAGTAGGACTCCGGCGTGTCAAACACGCCTGCATCGTGGATAACGACAACCTGCCGGGATCCCGCAAGCAGTGGTGCAGTATTGCCAAGATTCACCAAAATGCCACCGCGTGCCGCCATCGGTAACTCGGCTTGCTCCCACACGTGGCCGCTTGTCCGACCAACTTCTTTCAGGGACAGTCGCTCATACGTCGTATCATGACCGCTGCCGCTACCCTGGCGCGACACACGAGGAGCCAACACCGTTGTCTCGGGCCATTCGCCATCCGCGATGAGACGATCGATCGCGGCAGTTGTCTCAGCCGCGAATCGCTGAACGCCAGTAATCGATTGGCTAAAAAACCGTCCGTTCAGGAATACAGGGGGCGGTATCATGCGGCGGCTACATTTCCTCTAGGAGTGACAATGGAGATCTGCTGACCGGCAACAGCTGCTGAACTTGGTTCCACCGACATTCGCGCAGCAGCGCCGATCACACAGCCGAGTTGCAGGAAGAAGGCAAGCGATCCGATGGTGGGTGCCGACAGGAGGGCGGCGCATAACTGCCCACAGAGCGCGGCAGCAAATCCGTCGACCAGGACCCGCCCCGAATGCTCAGGCGCGTTCGCTGCTGCCTTCGATACCAGCCGGGCGACACGTGCAAATAGCCAAAGTACCATCAGGACGCCAAATATGCCGCCGTTGGCCAGCAGCCCGGGGAGAAGGCTCGATGCGCGGAAGCTTCCCCAACCTACACCAAGGCCATAGCTCGCCCCTACCGTTGCCACGGCTGCAGCGTCGATCCCTGACCGCTCTGTATACGACTCGCTGTCGCCCTTCGAAAGGGTGGAGGTCACCACCTGGTCCACCGACTTCAAAAGCGATGGCTTCAGTACGAATACGGGTCCGATGGCGATGGCGCCGCTGAGCGCCAAAATTGCCACAGTCTTCATAAGTTGCGCCAGGCCGCTGGCGTCCGAGCGCAGGCCCGTCAATACCGTTAGCAGTGGCAGGCCCAGCAAAAGGGTGACGATACCGGTCGTCGACGTAGAGAGCAGCATAGCGACCACTGCAAGCACAAGCAGAAGACTAGGGGCCATCACGCGATAGCGCCGTGCGATTAACCAAAGGCAACAAAAGCAGAGACCTGATAAATAGAACGCCAGGCCGGCTGGTTCGGAAAACGATGCCTGGATGCGTGGCACGCCACCCAGATCCTGTTCGACGATCGCCCAACCAGGATTTGAGTACAGTACATCGTCCAGGAACGGCACTCCGGCAATGCGTGAGGCGAATTGCCAGAATGCCAGACCGACAACAACGTAGCCCCCAAGCAGGTACGCGCAAATGATTCCGCGATAGGAGACCTTACTGTGTGTAAGGAACAATGCTGTGGCGACAGTGATGGTTATATTCATGGCAAGATAGAGCGTCTGCGTGACGTTGCCGGAATTGAATGCCAGTGGGACTAGACCAGGCTGGATCGGATCCGCCTTCTGCGGCCAGACCATCACCGTGCCGGCGAACGCGTCAGGTAGGAGCAGCACCGACAACAGCGCGTAAAACAGTAAAGCCAATAATGGTATCACAGCACGCAGCACTGGTCCCTCTGCGGCATAGCGCATGCCCAGGGCATACTGCATGATGATGTAGGCGATGAACAACAGGCCAGGCACCATCGCCAAGGGCAGGCCAAAGCCGCCACCGATTACTAGAGCGGCCCCCGCTTCGAACACCGCGGCGACCAGAGCGATCTGGACAAGGCGCAATGGCCGAAGCGCCCATATGAGGCTGAGCGGTAAGACCAAGATACCCAGTACTGTCAGCTTCATTGCGGCTCAGGTCCGGACCGTATGGTAGCTGCTTCCGTAGTCATAGAGCTTGGCGGGGCGGCCGCCCGACTGCGCCGCACGCCGAAGGTCAACACGGGTGAGTACGGCACCCAGAAAATGCGCCTGGCTGTTGCGCAGGAGCCGAATGGCATCCTGAACGACGGCGCGCGGTGTCTTTTCCCATTGCACGATCATCAGCGTGGCATCGGCATGCTGCGCCAGCACGAGGCCGTCGTATACTGGAATCACGGGAGGCGTATCCAATATGACGAGGTCATATTGCTTTCGTACGGCCGCGAGCAATTGTGCCATGCGGTTCGATGCGAGCAGTTCCTGCGGATCTCCTGTCCCAGTTCCCGCGGGAATAACGTGCAGGCGTGGCGACACTTCGTGAACGGCGGATGTATCCTCTCCAAGTGTGCCCCCGATCAGGACCTCGCTGAGGCCTGGCGATGAAGGGATCTGAAACTGCCTCGCAACGGAAGGTCGGCGGAAGTCACACTCGATCAGAAGGACCCGCCAACCCGTTGCCGCGGTGTTGGCGGCCAAACCTGCAGCCAATACCGACTTTCCTTCTTGTGGCAGCGCGGACGAAACCATGATGACCTTTGGGCGCTCGTCGCCGAGAGCCCGCAAATGCCCCCGCAACTTGTCGAGCGACGCAGCGAACTTGAGTGCGCGACGGCCCCGCGCGGCCACTCTCCGGGCCTTCGCAGAAGCTTTCGGCAGAAGGGCGAGGGTCGGAATCCCCACGCATGCTTCCAATTGCTCGGGCGATCCAAAGCCTCGACGAACCCGTTCGATGAAGCAGGCAAGTGCGACACCGAGCACGGTTGATAGCAATGCCGCTACGGAGACGAGCCGCAGCGGTCTTGGTGCTGACGGGCTCATCGGTGGTTCGGCGCCGGATACCAGGGAGGCATCGGGCTCCTGTATCCCAGCCACATTCGCGAGCTGGGTCACGCGGGTGAGATAGCTGTCATAGATACCGCGCGTTGCGCGGGCTTTGGCCTGTAGGCCCTGCAACCCGACTTCGGCCGAATTTTCGGCGCCGACCGATTCGCGCAGGTCGTCCATCCGCCGCCGCAACGTCTGTTCCTGCTCGCGCGTTGACTGGGCATCTGTGCTGAGGCTTTGGACGATGTTCGACATCTCCTGAGATACGCGTAGTTGCAATCTGCGCAGTTGGGCGCGAGCGGCGACCAGTTCCGGGTTGCCACTGCCTTCACTGGCGGCAAGCTGCGCTTCGCGTCCGGCAAGCGTAGCCTCCTGTGACAGCAGTTGAGTAATGACCGGCGACATCAGGACATCGGGTAATGCTCCTGGCTGCTGGGTATTCAGGGCGGTCCGCGCCTGAGCAAGCTTTGCCTCCTTCTGCGCCCGATCTCGCGCAACCTGCGTGAGTTGCGACGCAACTTCGTTCAACTGCTGGCGGGTTACCGAAGTCGTCCGTGTCGAGCCACTGGTGCCATCGGCAGGCAAATCAAGCAGTCCATGTTGCGCTCTGTACTGCTCAACCGCGCCTTCCGTCTTACGCACCTGATCGGCAAGCTCGGCCAATTGCTCCTGAAACCAGTCATGGGCTCGTTGCATCGCCTGAAATTTTTCC
>DATAPW010000355.1:0-7357 GCA_036265005.1 Acetobacteraceae bacterium
CGCGGGTAGCGATCGGCCGGATCGTCCAGAACCTGTGACGCAGGACCTTTATCCGCGTCCATCTGCGGTTCCATATACTTCCTTGCTACCCGGATACTTCCTTGCCACCCGGGGGCGGAGAATGACCGGAATGGGGCGAGCAACGGGACTCGAACCCGTGACATCCAAGACCACAACCTGGCGCTCTACCAACTGAGCTATGCCCGCCATCCGAGCGCCGGCGTTTAGGCCGATCAGCCGGCAGCCGTCAACGCTTGCGGCCGCGCCTCGGCAAAATGCCGCCGCAGCCGGGCCACCGCCTCGTCCAGCACCTCGTCGCGCTTGCAGAACGCGAACCGCGCATAGTGCCGCGGCGCATCTGGCTGGTCGTAGAATGCGGTAACCGGGATCGCCGTGACCCCGGCGTGCTCGGTGATGTAACGGCAGAACGCCACATCGTCACCGGCAAACCCCAGTGGGGTGAAGTCGGTGGTGACGAAGTAGCTGCCATGGGCCGGCAGCACGGTCAGTCCCAGGCTGGCCAGCCCGGCGCCCAACCGGTCGCGCTTGGCCTGCAATGCTGTCCCGAGATTGGCGAAGTAGCCGTCGTCCTTGGCCAGTCCGACCGCCACGGCGCGCTGCAGGTTCGGAGGCGTGGTGAACGTCAGGTTCTGGTGCGCCTTGGCCACCAGCGGCGCCAGCGTGGCCGGCGCGGTGACGTAGCCAACCTTCCAGCCGGTCAGCGAGAACGTCTTGCCCGCACTGCCGATCCGCATCACCCGCTCGCGCAGCCCCGGCAGCGTCATCAGCGGGATATGCCGCCAGCCGTCGAACGTCAGGTGCTCATAGACCTCGTCACATACTGCGTAGGCATCGTGCCGCACCAGCAGGTCGGCAATGAAGGCCAGTTCGGCAGCGGTGAACACCTTGCCGGTGGGGTTCATCGGCGTGTTCAGCAGGATCGCCTTGGTCCTCGGCCCGAACGCCGCCGCCAGTTCGCCGCGCGGCAGCTCCCATTTCGGCGGCGCCAGCCGAACGAAGCGCGGCGTGGCGCCCAGCATGCGCACCACCGGCGCATAGGTGTCGTATAGCGGCTCGATCAGCACTGCCTCGTCGCCCGGGTCGAGCACCGCCATCAGGCTGGCGGTAATCGCCTCGGTTGCCCCGGACGTCACCACCACCTCGGTCGCCGGATCGACCTCCAGCCCGTAGAACCGGGCATTCGCCGCCGCGACCGCCTGGCGCAGCTCCGGCACGCCGGTCATCGGCGGGTACTGGTTGCGGCCGTCCATCAAGGCGTCGGCCGCCGCCTTCAGCACGTCGACCGGCCCGTCGGTATCCGGGAACCCCTGTCCCAGGTTGATCGAGCCATGCTGCACGGCGAGCGCCGACATCACGGTGAAGATCGTGGTGCCGGTAGCAGCCAGCAGGGAATTGACGCTTTTCACTTCGGGACGGGCTCCTGGGCAAGCCGCGGCAGTATGGTTCGGCCCGGACGACGCTTCAACCGGCCGGCGAGGTCCAGGCGCTAAGTGCCTAAAACTCAGGCAGTTGGCGACTTGGGTGTAGGCAAGGCGCAACAGACGTCGTGACCGGGCGTGACCCGGCCACCCACGTCTTTGCTCCGAGCCATGCGAAAAGTCGTGGATGGCCGGATCAAGCCCGGCCATGACAGGGTCGGCCAGGATCGCCGTAGCCACATTGCCGCTTGGCACGGCGCGTGCAAACCTGTGGCGCTGCCGTTCAGCCGCCACGCGTGCCGGGCAGTCAGACAATTGGGAGGCCCGGTCACCCCGGGCGTTGGACGCGCATGAAGAAAATCGAGGCCGTCATCAAGCCGTTCAAACTGGATGAGGTGAAAGAAGCGCTGCACGAGGTGGGCCTGCAAGGCATCACGGTCGTCGAGGCCAAGGGGTTCGGGCGGCAGAAGGGCCATACCGAGCTGTACCGGGGCGCCGAATACGTGGTGGACTTCCTCCCCAAGGTGAAGATCGAAGTGGTCTGCGACGACGCCGTGGTCGAACGCGCGGTGGAGGCGATCATCAACTCCGCCCGCACCGGACGCATCGGCGACGGCAAGATCTTCGTCTCGTCAGTGGAGGAAGTGATCCGCATCCGCACCGGCGAACGCGGCGAGGACGCCATCTGAACGCGCGCCAACAGACACGCATGTAAACCGCTTTTGGCCCACGGCGGAAACCTGTAGACGGGCCGCTGCGTGAGGGGGTCGCATGGTGCGGCCCCACACATCATTTGTGCCAGGCCCCCCGACGGGATCGCCGGCGCACCATCAGGACGAGGACGGGGTAACCATACATGGCGAGAAAGCCTGCAGGCGCCACCAATAGCGTTGGCAAGGTGCTGGAAATGCTCACCGAGCATTCCGTGGAGTACGTGGACCTGCGGTTCACCGATCCGCGCGGCAAATGGCAGCACACCGCGCAGCATGTCTCCACCATCGACGAGGACGTGTTCCGCGATGGCATCATGTTCGACGGCTCCTCGATCGCCGGCTGGAAGGCGATCAACGAGAGCGACATGATCCTGATGCCGGATGCCGACACGGCGGTGATGGATCCGTTCTCCGCCAAGCCAAGCCTGATCGTCTTCTGCGACATCGTCGAGCCGTCCACCGGCCAACCGTACAATCGGGATCCGCGCTCCACGGCGAAGAAGGCCGAGGCCTATCTGAAATCATCCGGCGTCGGCGATACCGCGTTCTTCGGCCCCGAAGCCGAGTTCTTCGTGTTCGACAGCGTGAGGTTCGGCACCGGCGGCAACTACGGCATCTACCAGCTCGACAGCCAGGAAGGCCCGCAGTCCAGCGTCAAGGAATATCCGGAAGGCAATATGGGTCACCGGCCGTCGGTGAAGGGCGGCTATTTCCCCGTGCCGCCGGTCGACAGCGAGAGCGACCTGCGCGCCGAAATGCTGTCCACGATGGCCGAGATGGGCGTGATCGTGGAGAAGCATCACCACGAGGTGGGCCAGAGCCAGCACGAACTCGGCATGAAGTTCGGTCCGCTGACCAGCATGGCCGACGCGCTGCAGATCTACAAATACTGCATCCACAACGTGGCGCACAGCTACGGCAAGACGGCAACGTTCATGCCGAAGCCGATCTACGGCGACAACGGCTCGGGCATGCACGTTCACCAGTCGATCTGGAAGGCTGGCAAACCGCTGTTCGCTGGCAATGCCTATGCCGACCTGTCGGAAAGCGCGCTGCACTACATCGGTGGCATCATCAAGCACGCCAAGGCGTTGAACGCCCTGACCAACCCGCTGACCAACAGCTACAAGCGGCTGATTCCGGGCTTCGAAGCGCCGGTGCTCCTGGCCTATTCGGCGCGCAACCGGTCGGCGTCCTGCCGCATCCCGTATGCCACCAACCCGAAGGCCAAGCGCGTCGAGGTACGGTTCCCGGATCCGGGCGCCAATCCATACCTCGCATTCGCCGCGATGCTGATGGCCGGGCTGGACGGCATCCGCAACAAGATCCATCCGGGCGATCCGATGGACAAGGACCTCTACGATCTGCCGCCGGAAGAGCTCAAAGGCATCCCGACGGTATGTGGCAGCCTGCGCGAAGCGATCGGCGCGCTGGAAGCCGACCACGAGTTCCTGCTGGCCGGCGACGTGTTCAGCATCGACCAGATCGAGAGTTATATCGAACTGAAATGGACCGAGGTGTATCGTTTCGAACACACCCCGCACCCGGTCGAGTTCGAGATGTACTACTCGGTCTGACGCGGCCGCTCCGTATCGAGCCTGCCGGCGCCCCGCCGTTCGCAAGGACGGCGGGGCGCTGCGCTTTTACACCACGCCTGCCCGTTATTTGGGCAGAATAAGCTTCTAAAGGCGACCCAACCGCTTCGCCCCGCAGGCGAAGCGTCACAGCCGGCCCTGTTCCGGCCATCGCCGCCGGCATCGTGCCGCGACGGATGGCCGGAAGCAGCCCGCCATGACGAAATGCGCCGGCTCACGCGGTCGCGGCATGATTCTTGATAGGCAGCCAATACGACCGTCCCGCCGATCGGTGGCGGCGGCGTGGAGCGCAATCAAGGGGCAGCGACATGAAGCTGATCATGGCCATCATCAAGCCCTTCAAGCTTGACGACGTGCGCGAGGCACTGACGCCACTCGGCGTACAGGGCCTCACCGTCTCGGAGGTGAAGGGCTTCGGCAGGCAAAAGGGACAGACCGAAATCTACCGCGGCGCCGAGTACCACGTGAACTTCCTGCCGAAGGTGAAGATCGAGGTCGTGGTGCCCGCGGATCTCACCGACCAGGTGATCGAGGCGATCGCCAAGGCGGCCCACACCGGCAAGATCGGTGACGGCAAGATCTTCGTGCTCGACATCGAACGCGCCGTGCGGATCCGCACCGGCGAAGTCGACGCAGCGGCACTCTGAACGAGCAAACAAGGGAAATTGGAACGATGAAGCGACCCCGCCTTACCTGGGGCCTTGGCGCCATGCTGCCATTTATGCTGGCCGCAATGCCGGCACTGGCCGATGACGCACCCCCAAAGATCGACTCCGGCGATACCGCATGGATGCTCGCCAGCACCGCACTTGTGCTGCTGATGACCGTCCCTGGATTGGCCCTGTTCTACGGCGGCATGGTCCGGAAGAAGAATATCCTCGCTACGCTCATGCAATGCTTCGCCGTCACCTGCATCGTCACTATCGTCTGGGCCGTGGCCGGCTACAGCCTGGCCTTCACGACAGGCACTGGCGCCGCCGCATCCTATGTCGGCGACCTGTCGCGCTTCATGCTGCATGGCATCGAGGGCCACATCAGCAAGGGCAACGACACCCAGGCATTCGTGCTCGCCTCCGGCATCAAGGACGTCGCGGACATGTCCACGACGATCCCTGAGACTGTCTACATGATGTTCCAGATGACCTTCGCGATCATCACGCCGGCGCTGATCGTCGGCGCCATCGCCGATCGCATGAAGTTCTCGGCATTGTGCATCTTCATGACGCTGTGGTCGCTGCTGATCTATTCGCCGGTGGCGCACTGGATGTGGGCTCCGTCCGGCTGGGGCGCGATCAACGGCCAGCTCGACTTCGCCGGCGGCACCGTTGTGCACATCAATGCCGGCATCGCCGGCCTGGTGGCGGCGCTGATCCTCGGCAAGCGGGTCGGCTACGGCACCGACAACATGGCGCCGTATAACCTCGCCTATTCGGTGATCGGCGCGTCGCTGCTGTGGGTCGGCTGGTTCGGGTTCAACGCCGGGTCCGCCGTGGCCGCCAACGGCCGCGCCGGCATGGCGATGACCGTGACCCAGATAGCCACTGCAGCCGCGGCGCTGGGCTGGATGTTCGCCGAGTGGATCGCCAAGGGCAAACCTTCAGTGCTGGGCTGCATCTCCGGCGCGGTCGCGGGACTCGTGGCGATCACCCCGGCATCCGGCTTCGTGCTGCCCGGTGCGTCGATCATCATCGGCGTCGTTGCCGGTGTGGTCTGCTTCTGGACCGCCACCAGCCTGAAGCACATGCTGGGTTACGACGACAGCCTCGACGTCTTCGGCGTGCACTGCATCGGCGGCATCGCCGGCGCCCTGCTCACCGGCGTCTTCTCCTACGGGCCGCTGTCGGCGACCGACGCCAGTCCGGACGGCAGCCCCGGCGGCCTGGCGCAGCTGTGGATCCAGTGCCAGGGCGTCGCCGCTACACTTGTATACAGCGGCGTGGGTACGGCAGTGCTGCTCTACATCACCAAGGCGCTGGTCGGCCTGCGCGTCAACGAGGACGAGGAACGCGAAGGCCTCGACCTGGTGTTGCACGGAGAGCAGGTGTTCTAACAAAACGGCGTGGATGTGGGGGCGCTGCATTGCGGCGCCCCTACATTTATGTTTACAAAAATGCATCGGCGAACACAGAAGGTCAAAATGGAGCAAATGAAACCAATCGGCGCTGCTCCCTGGCTGCTGGCGGCGTGCATCCTTGCCGTTGCGCCAGCAGCACATGCGCAGACGCCTCCGGCTGCGGCGCCCCCCACATCGGCAACTCCGGCAACTCCCGCAGCACCGGCAGCTCCCGCACCAGCGGAGGAAGCGCCGCCGCCCGGATTGTGGATCAACGGCATCCATTTATCCGCGCAGCTTCAGTCGGGGATCATCGCCAACCCCTTCCGGCCGGCCACTGGCCAGAACTGGGGCCAGCTTTTCACCGACCACTCCGACCAGGTGCAGTTGAACCAGTTGCTGCTGACCGCGAACAAGCCACTCGATCCAAAGAACAGCGACTATCAGTGGGGGTTCAAGGTCCAGTTCATGTATGGCTCGGACGCTCGCTACACCCAGTATCTGGGTGAGCTGAATCGGGTCGACCCGGACCAGCGCTATCAGCTCGACGTCGTCGAGGCCAACGTGCTTGCTCATCTGCCGTGGCTCACCGAAGGCGGCATCGACCTCAAGGTCGGGCAGTATCCCACGCCACTCGGCTACGAAACGATCGATCCCTCGACCAATCCGTTCTACTCACACTCCTACATCTTCCAGTTCGGACTGCCGTTCAAGCACACCGGCGCCCTCTCGACGACGCACGTCAATGATCTGCTGGACATCTACGCTGGCATCGACACCGGCACCAATACCACCTTCGGGCCATTGGGCGACAACAACGGCGCGGTCGGCGGCGTCGGCGGATTCAACCTGACCTTCATGGGCGGCAAATTGACGATCCTGGCACTGACGCATTTTGGCCCGGAGGACGCCACGCGCGTGTTGTCGCCGATCGGCTTCAATGCCAATGGCTACTGGCGCTTCTACAATGACGTACTGATGACCTGGAAGGCGACCGACACCTGGACCTTCGTGACCGAAGCCAACTGGGTGCGCGACGGCTTCGGCAATACGTTCAATCCAGGAAAGGCAGTGAACGGCATGGGCCTGGCGCAATACGCATCCTATGCGCTGACCGATACGATCACCTTGAATGGCCGGGCCGAATACTGGCGTGACGACAACAACTTTTTCGTTGCCTCGTTCCCGGGCAATTCAGACTTCGTCAAGTTCCAACAAGGGCTCTCGACGCCGTTCGTCCACTTCGCACCCGGCAGCAACACGACCTATGGTGCTCTGACGCTCGGTGTGACCTGGAAGCCGGAGGTGCCCTCACCGGTGACCGGACTGTTGGTCCGGCCGGAGGTCCGCTGGGATCACGCGTTCACCAACAACAATCCATTCAACAACAATCCACCGGCCAACACGAAAGGCACCAGCAACTCCTTCACATTCGGCACGGATGTCGTCGTGACATTCTAATACCAACGCTTGTTGATCGCGACCCCTCGATCCCACTGTCATGGCCGGGCGTGGCCCGGCCATCCACGTCTTCCTCGTCTGCGTCGGCCAAAAGAC
>DATAPW010000356.1:0-17143 GCA_036265005.1 Acetobacteraceae bacterium
CATTTACGGCGACATCTGGGAACGTCCCGGCCTGAGCAAGCGGGATCGCAGCCTTATCGTCATCGCATCGCTGATCTCCACCTACCGCCCCGACCAGCTCCGTGGCCACCTGGCGCGCGCGCTGGACAACGGCGTGACGAAGGACGAGATCGCCGAGGTGATCACGCATCTTGCGTTCTACTCCGGCTGGCCGAGTGCGATGACAGCGGCGCGCATCGCCAGGGAGGTGTTCGAGGAGCGTGGCGTGGCCTGAGGTCTCGGTACATCAAGGTCCCCTCTTGAATTCCCGGCAGGCCGCACCGACGTCGTCGGGATCGACCTGGCTGCGCGCACTAATCGAGGCTCATGGCGAACCAGCGCAGTCCCTCGATGTTCCGCTGCACGAGCACGGCGACGTAACGGCGTTGTTGTTGCCTCGCATTGTCCAGCACGCGCGTGATATCGTCAGGCTCGGCTACTTTTTCCTGCTGCACCTGCACGACGACATCGCCCGGGCTGAATCCGGCTTCTGCCGCCAGTCCGTTCCGATCGATCTGGCGCACCACAACACCGGTTGCCGTGTTGTCGAGTCCAACGGCATGGCGCGCGGCATCGTCGATCCGCGCCAGTTGCCATCCGGGCCGGCCGCTCGCCGGCGGCAATGATGCCTGAGCCGAGGGCGCAGACGATGATGGAGTTTCTTGCACCGTCGCCGCCAGCAGCATGGGTTCGTCGTTGCGCCAGATCCGCAGCGTGACGACAGTACCGGGCGGGGTTTTCGCGACGGCGCGTGCGAGCGCGCGTACGTCCTTGATCGGCGTGTTGCCGTAGTTCAGCACGATGTCGCCAGCCATGATGCCGCACTTGCTGGCGGCGCCGTCTTCCGTCGTGCCGCCGACGATGACGCCCTCGGCCTTCGACATGTTCAGCGCATCGGCGATTTCCGGCGTGACCTGCTGGATACGGAAACCGAGCGTTCCGGTGCGCATCCCGCCGGGTGAGCGGAGCGCCTCCACTGCCAGCCTGACGTCGTTGGATGGGATGGCGAACCCGAGGCCGATGGAGCCGCTGGTCGCCTCCGGCGAGAAGATCGCAGTGTTCATGCCGATCACGTCGCCGTGCTCGTTGAACAACGGTCCACCGGAATTGCCGTGGTTGATGGCCGCATCGGTCTGGATGTAGTCGTCGAACGCGGTGTCACGGATGTCGCGATTGAGTGCACTGACGATGCCCTGGGTGACCGAACCACCGAGGCCGAGCGGGTTGCCGATCGCCACCACCCTGTCCGCCACCCGCACCGCGTCACTGTCGCCGAACCGGACGCTGTGCAGTGGGGAGTCCGGTGTGACCTTCAGCAACGCCACGTCGATGAGGTCGGCCTGCGCCAGCAGCGTCGCACGGAGCAGCGTGTTGTCCTGCAGCGTGACCAGGATGTCCTTTGCGCCCTCGATCACGTGCCGGTTGGTCACGATGATGCCGCTCGGATCGATGATGAAGCCGGATCCGAGAAAATGCGTGCCGCGCGGTGCTGTCGAATTGGCGGACGGTGCAGCGCCGTCCGTCTGGGACGCTGCACTGTCCGGCGCAGTGGCGATGGCCGTCTCTGCGGTTCGCGGCAGAGGGCGGACGACGGATATGTTGACCACGGCCGGAAGTTCCCGCGCCACCAGCTCCTGCATGGTCGGGTTCTCCGCGGCTTGGGCATGGGTGCTGCCGATTGCTACCATGGTAATCAGCAGGAAAGTGCGAGCCAGGCGCGAGTTCATGTTGATACCTCCGCACGGACCGCCGCCTTGACGCGTGCATGCGCTCGGTCGTGTTGTGCCAGTGTTCTCGCAAGACCATCCGCCGGCGCGGGTTATTCCCGTGGGTATTGGAACAGTCGGCGTCCGCTGCATGGCGGAATAAAGCCGGGCGACGAGCGGTAACCCCATCGCTGCAGGCCCAAAGGTCCGACAAGTCCGCTGTCACAGACAGCAAACCCAATGGAGATCAACATGAGTATGGTACGGAATGCGATGTCGGTTGCGCTGCTGCTTTTCACCGTGACAGGCGTTGCGGCGCAAGCCGACAACCCACTGACGACAGGCTGCAGCGCCGCTGCTCAGCGCACCGAGGCTGAAGGCGGCGGCGTAGGCACGGTGAATATGGCAACGCGCAAGACCGAGTCAGAGGGTGGCGGCGTCGGTTACCAGCCAACCCCTGGAGCGCGGCGCACCGAGGCTGAAGGCGGTGGCGTGGGCACGGTGAATATGGCAACGCGCAAGACCGATGCCGAAAGCACCGGCGCCGGTACTGCCGATCACTCCGCCCAGATGGCCGCGGCGGTTCCCTGCAAGTAGCCTGAATCCGTGCGTCCACTCCGATCCCGCGGACTTCGGTTGGCAGTCACTGCCGACTGCGGTTCGTGGGATCGTTGCCTTGGCTTTGACAGGCCGTGGCGTTCGAAGGCGGTTGCGCTCTCGCCATCAATCGTCATGCTCGCGACGGCGAGAATCCAGGCGATGCTGCACCGGTTGTTGCGGGTCCGGATTATCGCCGTCGCGAGCATGACGAAGGCATCATGATCCGGGCCGGCGCGCGAGCAGCGCGGCGACGACGCTAAGGCAGGACAGCATGACACAGCACTGGCGCGATAGCAGGTAGCTGCCGGACCATTCGCGCAGGATGCTGGACAGCAATGGTCCGGAGGCCTGCGCCATCACCTGCACCGACAATGCGATGCCGCGGATGGCACCGTAGCTCACGCGGCCGAAGTAATCCGCCCAGGCAATCGGCAGCAGCGTGAGCAGTCCGCCGATGCCGATGCCGAACAGGGATGCGGCCACGAAGCCTTGCGCCGCCCCAATCCACTCATCCGCGCAAGCGTGGCGATGCTGGTGGCCAGTGCGCGGAGGGTGATAGATGCCGAGGTCGAACGGTCCGGCGTAGTTCAACCGTGCGATGCAGAATAGCGGATAGAACATCAGCAGCGAGCTGGTGAGTGACAGCACCATGTTCGCTGTTCCAGTCGGCAGAATAGCGAGGCACAGCACGAGGCGTGCGCCGCGGCGCTCCAGGACGCGTCCGAGCAATGGTGACGATAGTCGGGACAGCAAACCGCCCGGTGAGACTGCGCCGGACAGTGCGGTGCGTGACCCGCCGAAGTCGCCGGTCATCGGCTCGACGAAGATCGACAGAGTCGCGACCGCGCCCCCCTGGCGGGACAGTCCGGCGCAGCAGGCACAGGCGAGAATGATCCAACCATAGAAGAAGGGCCGGCGCCGGATCAGCAGCCGAGGCAGTGCGCCGGCTATGACGGTGGATGCATCAAGCCTTGCTGACGTTCCAGAATACCGGTACCGCGCCTTTCAGGACGCCCGTAAGATTGCTGCGCCATGCAGAAGGCGGGAGGTACTGACCGAGCGGGATGAACGGCACGGTCTCGAACGCGCGCGCCTGGATTTCCGCATCCAGCCGCTTGCGCTCTGCATCGTCGTTGCTGTCCATCCACGCCGTGCGCATCGCTTCGACCTTGTCATCGGTCGGCCAGCCGAACCAGGCATCCTTGCCATTGCCGCGCAGATTGGTGGCGAAAATCGGATCGCGATACTCGGCCGCGGGTGCGCCGTAGGGGAACAGCGACCAGCCGCCTTTGTCGAGCGGTTCCTTGCTGGTACGACGCTGCACGACCGTGCCCCAGTCCAGCGACTGCTCATCCAGGTTGATGCCGACCCGGCGCAACGATGACGAAACGACACTGCTCATCGCGTCGTAGAAGGTTTGATCGGTGGGATGCATCAAGACTACGCGTTCGCCGGCGTAACCGGCCTGTTTCAGCATGGCCTTGATCTCGTCTGTGCCCGGGCGTTTGCGCACCGCGTCCATGCCGGCATCATTGGCGGACGGCGTGCCTGGCAGAAAATAGCCGACAGGCGCACGATACAGGCTCTTTTCGTCGCCCATCACCGCGGTCATCACCTCGACCTGGTCGACCGCCGCCAACATAGCGCGACGCACGCCGGCATTGGTGGTGGGGCCCTGCAACTGGTTCAGCCGCATTCCGCCGAACGTGCCGTAAATGTCGATCGGACCGACCGTCACGCCGGACGCCTTGCGCAGCATCGGCAGCAGATCCGGCAATGGTGCATCGAGCCAGTCGACCTCGCCCGCAGCCAGGGCATTCGCGGCGGTGGCAGAGTCGGGGATGATGCGCCATTCCACACGATCGACCAGCACGCGATAGCCGCCGGCAGCGAAGCTGGCTGGCTCAGGTCGCGGATTATAGCGGTCGAACTTCGCGAACACCGCCAGGTTGCCGGCGACGTATTCGTTGGCAACGAAACGGAATGGCCCGCTGCCGACCACTTCGGGGATCTGTTTGAACGGATCGGTCTTCGCCAGCCGCTCCGGCATGATCGCCGGCGTGGGCTGCGTCTTGGCCAAGGCATAGGGCAGCGAGGCGAATGGCTTGTTCAGGCGAAACACCAACGTCCTGTCGTCCGGCGCCTCCAGTGCATCCATCCGGTCGGCAATGCTCTGGCCGATCGCATCGCGCTTCATCCAGCGCAACAGCGACGCGACGCAATCGCGCGCGAGCACTGGCGTGTCATCGTGGAACAGCAGGCCATCACGCAACCGCATTGTCCAGCGCAGGCCGTTGTCATCCACCTGATGGCCTTCGACCATTTGCGGCTTCGAATCGAGTTTCTCATCGCGGCCATACAGCGTTTCAAACACCATCGCGCCGCAGTTGCGGGTGACGAGAGCAGTGGTCCAGACCGGATCCAGGCTCGTCAGGTTGGCCTGCGGTACATAGCTCAATGTCTTGGTCTTGCCACCCAGCGCAGGCTGTGCAAGTGCGGGCTGCGCCAGTGAGGGATGGGCGAGGGCAGCGGTCGCTGCGCCCGCGAGAAAGCTACGGCGTTTCATTTGGAAGGTTCCTCCGCGGCACGGCTTATGATCCGGCAATGCAGCACGCGCCTAGCCGTCCGGCAAGCAACCGAAGGCGCGATGCTGCCATACGCTGGCGCGGATCAGTGGCGATGCACGTGGCCGCCTGCCGCATCGACCGCAAGCGGATGGGCGGCGATGTCGTGGATCCTGGCCTCGAGCGTGCCCGCATCTGCCCGCGCATTGCCGTCGCCGGAACGCCAGGCAGCGCGCAACCACGCGTTCTGATCAGCCAGCAGTTCGACGCCGGCCGGCGATGCGCCGAGAATGACAGAAAGTGCGGTCCACGCCTCGGGTTCGCTGGCGATGCACCCGTCAGGCGGTGGCGTGGCAGGACGATCGGGCGTCACCAGGATCGTCGTCACATCGACGCCTGGGGGTGCAGTCGGCGCCGCCTGAACATCGCCCGGCGCAAAGACAATCCGCAGCAGTCGATTGCGCAAATCGTCCAGATCGACTGTGCTGCCGTCCGGACACTCGGCATCAAACTGCGGCAGCGGAATGGGATGTCGCCATTGGCCGAATCTTCGCATGCTCGCGCCGGCATTGTTCGCGTGCAGGTAGTCGATCAGGTCCCAGATCGCTTCGGTGGACAAGGTGTGCGCGAAGCCAGGCATTGCGATGCCACCTTGCGGCGCTTCGAAGCCCTGCGCGATGTACCAGTAGAGTTCGCCGTCGCTGTGGCCCCAGAGATGGTCGGCGGTCAGGTCGGCGGGTTTCAGCGCCAGGGCGCGTGAGGAGGGACCATCGCCGCGGCCTTCCGTGCCATGACAGATGGCACAATGCGTGGCGAACAGCTTGGCGCCGTGGGCGATTGCGGTCGCGGCAAATTCGGTTGGCGACGTGTAGAAACTGGTCGGATAGGCCTCGACGAACAGGAGGGTGAGATGCGGACTCTCCAGTACGACGATCGCCAGGGAAATTGCCAACACGAAGTATCGGGCCCGACGCCAGAGCAGGCCGATCATGCCGGTGACAATGGCGCCCGCGATGATGATCAGTGCGACGACCACCTCGCCACGCAGATCCGGATCGTACAACGCGGACAGGCTCGGCCGCCAGACGAATGGCCAAACCGGTTGTTCGTGCGTTCCCGGCGTCTGTGAGGCAAGGAAACCTGCTGTAAGGATCACGAGAGTTCCCAGCACGGCCTCGATCGCGATGGATACACGGATGTGCCGATGCGCCACGACCGGCGAGGGGCCCGCAAGGCGTTCGGTGAACAGCAAGCGATTGAGCGCGGCCAGCACCAGCAGGACAACGAACAGGCCAAGCTTCACCAGCGCGACGTGACCGTAGGTTGTGCCCAACAGCCCAGGCAGGCCGCCCATGAATTCGCCGACCTGCACGACGGCGGTTCCGCCAAGTATCAGGACAGCAGACAGGCCGATCGGCGTGAAGTTGCGACACGCAGTCGCTGCGGGCTGAGGCGGCAGGATGCCGACAGTGATGAACAGCGGCAGCAGGCCGCCGAGCCAGGCGCCCGCGGCGAGAAGATGCAGTATCTCCGAAGCGATCAGTTCCATGCCAAGGCTACCACCGATTGCGCCGGCATGGCCGAGCATGGGCTGCAGCGAAAGCGCGGCGCCTGCCAGCGCGGTCGCCGCTGCGAGGGCCATCCTCCGGGTCCCGAGCAGCGGCAGCAGCAACAGCAACAGCAACAGCAACAAGGCGAAGCGGCTCAGCAGCCATTGTCCGAACTGCGTGTGCAAGGCGACTGCGGGCACGGCGTGCAGCGTCATCGTGGTGCCACTCGCCCCGGCGATCACGGCGCTGTCGGTTATCAACCATGCGAGCCCGGTGATCAGGGCGCATGCTGCGCAAATTCTCGTCAGGCGCAGCAACAGTGCCCGTACGCGTTCGGCCGCAACGGTGGCTTCGGCCATTGCTGCCGGAGCGATCACCAGCCGAAATACCAATGTGCCGAACAGCGAGAGCAAGGCTCCAATGTGCGTGCCACGGAGCAGGGCCACAAAAATGTCGAGCGTGCTCACCCGGTACTGGCCATCTCAGTTCAGCAAAGCTGGACTGGCAGCTTCGCGTGCGGCGGTTGGCAGGCTTGCCGCCACCACCGCGGCCAGATAGACGCAACCGCTCAGCGAAGTGATCCAGAAGCTGGTCGGCCAATCGGTCACGTAGGCGAGCATCAGCCCGAGCCACGCCTCACCGAGTGCCAGAGCAACCGATAGCACGATGCCATGCCAGAATTTCGTGGTGAGGCGCTGTGCCGCCGCGGCGGGACCGACCATCAGCGCGAACACCAGCAGCACACCGACGATTTGCGCGCATTGCGCGACCGCCAGTGCAACGACTGCCAGAAACAGAACGGACATCAGGCGCAACGACACGCCCTTGGCCTCGGCCAGTTCCGGCTGCAGGCTGGCGAACAACAGCGGTCGCGCGATGATGGCCAGTGCTGTTACGGCGGCGAGGGCAAGCAGCAGCAGTATCCATACTGTCTCCGCATCGACGCCGAGGATGTTGCCGAACAGCAACGTCGTTGCCTGGGAAGCGTAGGCCGTAAAGAAATGCAGGAACAACAGGCCGAGACCGAGTGACATCGCCAGCACAATGCCGATCGCGACATCGCGTTGATGCAGGCGTTCGCCGAGCAGGCCCATGAAGATGCCGGCCAGCAAAGTCAGCGCCACCAGGCCCCATAGCGGCGAGATACCCAAGAGCACTGCGCCGGTGGCGCCGGCGAAGCCGACATGCGACAGCGCGTGGCCGGCAAAAGTCTGAGACCGCAGGACGAGAAAAAACCCGACCAGGCCGCTGACCGCGGCGACGATGCCTGCGGCGGCGAACGCGTTCTGCATAAACTCATACGTGAACATGGTGCTCGTTGTGATCGTGCTGGTGGGCGTCATGCTCGACATCGTAGCCGCCGGACATGACGAATATGCGGCCGTTGACGCGAACCACGTCAATTTCGGAACCGTACAGTCGCGAAAGTACTGGGCCGGTGATCACCTCCTCCACCGCGCCCAGTGCCGCTTGGCCGGAACCGAGGTATAGCACGCGATCCAGTGCGCCGAGCAGGGGATTGATCTCGTGCGCGGTGAACAGCACCGCGATGCCAAGTTGTTGCTGCAGCGTGCGCGTGAGTTCGACCACCGTGCGCTGGTGATGCGGATCAAGGCTGATCAGCGGTTCATCCAGCAGCAGCAGCTTCGGCCGGCCAAGCAATGCCTGTGCCAGCAACAGGCGTTGGCGCTCGCCACCGGATGTTTCAGCCAGCGGGCGACGCGCAAGGTCCGACGCGTGCACCATATCGAGTGCCCAATGGACTTCACGGCGAGCTTGCGAATGCAGCAACGGCAGGCCCCAGCGATGGCCATTTGCGCCGCTGGCGACAAAGTCCCAGCCGCTGAGCCGGAGACTGTCCAGCGCGCTGCGCGTCTGCGGCATGTAACCGACCGCCGAATTCCCACGTGCCACTTCCTGGCCCAACACGCGGATCGTGCCGCTGCGTGGCGTGAGCAGCCCGAGGATCGCGCGCATCAACGTGGTCTTGCCCGATCCGTTCGGCCCGAGTACGCCGACGAATTCGCTGTCGCGAATCGCGAGATCGATGTTGGCAAGGACAGTCCTGGCGCCGAATCCCAGGCTGACCCCGGTGAGTTCGACGGCGCTCACTGTGGCGGATTCGCGAGTGCCTGCACGACCGCGTCGAGTTCTCCTGTCATCCAGTCCTGATACGTCTTGCCCGGTGGCTCGGTCTCGGTCACGCCAACGACCGGTATTCTCGACTGCCGGGCAATCTGGACCAGGCGCTGCGCTGCGGGATCGCTGGCCTGGCTGTTGTAGAACATCAGGCGGACAGTGTGCTTACGGAGATCGTTTTCGAATGCCGCTACGTCGGATGCGCGCGGTTCGGTATTGTTCATGACCGCTAGCTGGAACCGCTCGTTTCGCATCTTGAAGCCAAGTGCGGTCGCCATATAGCCGAACACCGGCTCGGTCGCGCTAACCGCAATGCCGGCAAATCTGGCGCGGATGTCGGCAATCGTCGCCTGCATGGGCTGAAGCGACGCGAGGAACGCGGCCTGGCGCGCCTGGTAGTCGGTCCTATGCGCAGGATCGCGTTCGGCCAATGCGTCGGTCAACGCCTCGGCGTACGCCGGCATCGTCGGCGGGTCGTACCAGAGATGCGGGTTGTCGCCGGTCTTCCTGTGCACGAGGTTTGCCACGATAATGATCTTGCGGTTCGGCGATCGCGAGGCGGCGAGCAGCTTCGCCATCCACGGATCGTAATCCGCCCCATTGTAGACCACGATCGATGCGGCCGACAGGAGGCGCGCCGTGGAGGGACTTGCCTCGAACAGGTGTGGGTCCTGGTCCGGGTTGCTCAGAATGCTGGAGACCGAGGCGCCCGTGCCGACGATTTGTTGCGCCACATCGCCGTAGAAATTTTCCGCCGCCACAACACTGATCGGCCCGGACGGAGTCTGCGCGGTGGCAGGGCCGGTCAGCAGCACCATGATGGCCAGAGCCACGCCAGGTTTCGTCACGTCATTTCCTTGTCTGACATTGATTGCCGCGTATGTAATGCTATAACATATCTTACGCAACGGCTTATATGATGTGGCGTGATACGGTGTGTCGCGGCCTGGGGAGTTCGGATGGCGGGGGAATTTTCACGACGGACCGAACACTTGCTCGATCGGGCCGAGGCGATCTGCGAACACCGTGGCGCAAAGCTGACGGAACTGCGCCGGCACATACTCGGCATGATCCTGGATGGCGCGTCGCCAACCGGCGCCTACGAGTT
The DNA here is from genome assembly GCA_036265005.1 of Acetobacteraceae bacterium. Classification (GTDB taxonomy): domain Bacteria; phylum Pseudomonadota; class Alphaproteobacteria; order Acetobacterales; family Acetobacteraceae; genus JAMXLO01. Next base: position 9,686 of record DATAPW010000356.1, read on the forward strand.
GCTCGACCGGCTGCGCCAGAGCCGCCGGGGTGCGGCGCCGCCGACCGTATACCGCACGTTGGATTTCCTGCTGGAGCAGGGCCTGGTTCACCGGGTGGAGCGACTGTCGGCATTCGTGGGCTGTATCGCCGGCTGCACCGCTGATCCCGATGGAGCCAGCCACACGCATGCCGCACAGTTCCTGATCTGTCGCGAATGCGGCCGGGTTGTGGAGATGCAGGACCACCACGTTTCTGCGGTGTTCACCCGGGCGGCGAAGGAAGCCGGGTTCAGCATCGCCAGTGCCACAATTGAGGCGGAGGGCCTTTGCAGCACGTGCCGCACTGCGGCCGTCGAGCGTGCGCGGGTGGACTGAGTGGTTAGGGTGGTGTCTCGCGGCTGCCACGAACAGGATGTTATATCATATCGCATACTGCGCCAGGCGACGGGCTGCGACTTGCTCCATGGATCCCACGGCATCATTGATGCCCTCGCCTCACGCATTTACAGACCAGTGCACCCATGCCTGTTGAATCTGGGCTGAGCGGTTGGGCTCCCCGGCACCGTCAATGATGCACAGGGACCAGCGTCTGCGCCCCTTCGCATTCGCAGCAAAAATCACTTCCCGTCCGCGGCGGCATCGCCGTAACATGGCTGCCGCCAGTTTCGGCAGTGAAAGTGAGCGACGACCTGATGGATCAGGCGATATCTCCCGGGCGATTCAGCCTGGCGCGCCTGGAGGCTGCGGAGCTTTGCGTGGTGCACCGCGTTGCCCAGACCGCCCGACCTAAGATCGCGCGCACCCTTGCTGTTGCGTTCAGTCGATTCGGCAACGGCTGGATCTATCTTGTGGTGGCGATCGGCAGCATCATCATCGCAGGCTTGGATGCCCTGCCCGTACTGGCGATCGGCGTGATCAATGCTGTCGTACTTCACTGCATCTATCCGGTGATCAAGCGCGGCGTGGCGCGTCCGCGTCCGTACCAGCGCGATGTCACCCTGTTGCCTCTTTTGCCAGTACTCGATCTGCACTCGTTTCCGAGCGGTCACGCAATGACCTTGTCTGCCGCGTTGGTGACACTGGTGTTGGTTTTTCCACATATCATCGGCCTGGCCATCGTCGCCTGGCTGTTGATGGCCTGGGCACGGCTGGCATCGGCCCATCACTACCCGAGCGATGTGGCAGTGGGTACCGCGCTTGGAGTTTCGGTGTCTTATCCGATATCTGTCTACGCCCTGGCAGTGTCGCGGCTGGTTCTCTGATTGCCCCGGGTTCCCAGAAAACGTCCGACGCGCCCGACGCGCCCAACAGCGCGAGTCAGTCCTGTGCGCGTGAAAGGCTATCCCTACGCATTCCACATCGCACTGGACGGCAATGGTGCGAATGGCCTGGAAGGCATGGCTGGCGTATGCCTGTTCCTGTTCGATCCGACGGACAATCGCTACGCCTACAAGGTGACGTATTACGACGGCGCCGCTGCGGGCCATGCAGTGTCGGTCAATCCATCTGGAACCATCGGCTACCTGGGCAATGCCGGACAGCATCTATTGTTCTATGACGCCCAGACACTGGCCGAGATCAGCCGTATCTCGACTTTGCGTTTCGAGACTGCGCAGACATCGTTGCAAGGTAGCACGCATGTCGTCTGGCTTACGGATGACGAAATCGTTACGCCGGTCGGCGAGCACTTCTATGCATTTCGGCTAAATGATCTGGAGAATCCGCGGCGGCTGGTCAAGCACGGCGTGAAGCTACCGCACGGCATGAAGCAGTCGGCCTCCGGTCGATATATAGTATATGGCTCAATGGACAATCCAGCCGATGGCGAAGCCGGTGAGGCCCGGCATGTCGGAATCTGGGATCGGGAGGACAACAAGGTCACCGTGCTGCCTCTGCCTGCGACGTGCTGGCACGTCGCAGTACATCCGACGGAGGATATCTTCTACGCCGTGTCATTCCGAGTCGCGCCGCAGGATTACCGCGATTACCACGAGTGGGGGATGGCGTTCCTGAAGGAGTACGCGTTCGAGATCGATGCCCGACGGAAGCGGGTTCGGCGCCACTGGGCGGCGGGGCGCGAAGTTCCTGCACACATCAATTCAGACATCACTCTATCTGACCGCGAGCTCATCTTCTGCAACGGTGGCAGCCAGTCGATCATCGCGATCGAGCGTGACAATTTTGCGCGGTTCCGCATCATCGATGAGAAGCCGGATCTGGCGGCGCATCTGGAGCGGCCGCGCGAGGTCGCAACGCAGGTTTACGATGTCTTCGCGCGGGGGAATTTTGCCACCAATAGCCGGCATTTCCTCGGCGCGTTGCGCGTGAGCCGGTTCAGCCTCTTGGACTCGATCTATGCCTGTCAGCTTTCGGCCGATCAGTCGCTGTTGTTTACTGCCAATCGTGGACTGAACTGGATCACGATCTATGACTACCCGGCAGGTGAAATTCGGATTCGTATACCTATGCCGGAGTTGCAGACCTTTGTGCCGTGGCTGTCGCCACTTGCCGATCCGCGCCTGGGCTTTCACCACAGTGTGCTGATCGGTTAGAGCGGTCAGGATCCAGCCTTCGGTACTTCGAATGCCGCAGCGGCCTCAACGACGCCGCGCAGATTCCGTGGTATCACCGTGGTAACAATTGATTCGATAAAGCCTGACACCAGCTTTTCGATACCGCCCAGCGATCCGCCCAGCAGTCCCGGCTTCAGATCGAGCCCCCCTTCGAACGTGACCCGAGCGCCTTGGCCGCCCATCGCTGAAGCAAAACCAGTCTGCCCGGAGCAGTCGATATACCCAGTGAGGAAATTTGGCTCGATTGTCCAGGAACAGGTGAGCGTGCGCGCGTCCCAGGTGTTGCGGTCGATCCAACTCAACTCGCTGGTCTTCAGAATCGAACGGATCATCGGCGGTACTTGATGGCGCACGTGCCATTGATTGGTGATATGTATCACGCCATCCGCATCAATGGTCCGCTCGAGCTGGCGGATGTCCTCGATATCCGCGATGTGCGGCGAAATATCGACAAGATGATCGCGCATGACGGTCCAGAGTTCCGCGTGCGGTCGCTTCAGCACAACGAGACTGCGGAACGTCTTCAAGCCGGCTCTCCCTGGGCCACGGCGGCGCGGTAGCGATACACGTCCACGTCAAGATGCATGCCTGCTCTGATTTCGCGCGAAATATGCGGTGATTCGGCAAGCCATGATAGTGCCTCGACCAACGCAGTCCGCGCGGAAGCAGGGGCATACCCGAGGGCTGCGGCTTTCGCGTGGGAGTACCAGTAGTAGCGCCCGACCATCGAAGCCTGCTCGCGCGTTGACAGTGGTGCGCGGCCTCTCACCGATGCGCGCAGTTCTTCTGCCGTCGCGGCCAGAAAACTCAGCGCCTGATTGAGTTCAAGGCGTGGTGCCGGAACACCAGCCAGTTCTGCGATCGCCGTGTGAATCTGTTGCCAGGTCAGGTTGTCCGATCCCAACAGATAACTTTCGCCTGCTGAGCCATGTTCGGCAATGATCGCATGACCGGCAGCGACATCGCGCGCAGCGACTAGATTGCACCCGCCAGGGAACGTGCAAGCGAAGGGATCTGCGAGATACGCGACGATCAGCCCATTGCTGGGCCCCAAATGCCCGGCGGTGCGGCCGAGTGTCATCGTTGGGCAGGCAAGTCGAACATCGAGCCGCAGCGCTGCGGCCAATTCCAATGCCCGCCGGTGCTGGGCAATCTTCGCCGAGATGTAGGGCGGTTCGCCTGCGCCACCGGCCAGCCTGGCGGTTTCATCGATGGGTATCGCGGTCGCTTGATGTTCGAATACCACCGAGGAAGACGTCACGACAACCCGGCGAACGCCGGTCAGCGCACAGGTTGTCAACAAATTCTCGGTTCCGGTCACAGCAGTGATGTGCAGCGTGGCCGCATCCACGCCCGTATATGCGAAGTGTGCTGCACTGTGAAACGCAATATCGCAGCCGGCACACGCCGTATCCAGGTCATGGCCGGGATGCAGCACATCCGCCACGACTAGCTCGACCGGCAATCCAGCCAATGCGTCACGACGGCTGGCATCGCGCAGCATCGCCCGCACGCTGTAGCCACGTTGTACCAGAGCGCGCACAAGATGCGATCCGATCAGGCCCGCTGCACCGGTGACGAGTGCCCTCATTCGTGCTCAGCCGATTGTATCAGGTCGCGCACCGCTGCCTGTTGCAGGCCGCCGATGAATTGTCCGAATTCAGCGATCCAGCGATCGATCCCCGGAGCCGGACTGTCTGGCACCTGATGTTGTTGCAACGCCGGCTGGACGTGAACAAATCCGTCGGCATCGGTTTCGCGATGTTCGTGGGATCCAGTCTGTGCCGCCTGATCTGCGCGCTGCAGCAGTGGCGCCGCGATTTCGCCGATCTTGCCAAGCAGCTCCATCAGTCGATCGCTGGTGGCTGGCGCGGGTTCATCGACCGGCCGCCCGAGCCGAATGTCGCGTCCTTCCACCAAGGCTGCGAAGTTCGACAGCGTACGGTCGAAGAACGTGCGATAGGCATGTGTGACCAGTACTGACTTTATGTCCGGCACCAGGTTCAAATCGAACACTTGCCAGAACAGCGGCAGAGTGAAAAGTTGGCGGCCGACAATCGTGATGCAGGTTCCCTCGCCGGTGCGTTCGAATGTCGCAATCCCATCGTCGTAGGTCGCAGATCCGTTCTCGCTGCCGATGGTCTTCCAATATAGTCGATGCCGGTTCGCGTCGTATTCGACGACTTCGAGCTTACTGACATCGATCGGCTTGCCGTGATATAGCACCAGGTAGTTAGGCTGAGGCAGATAGACATTCCGCTCGGCCTGCCTGGTCGGACGACCGGTTGCGTCGTGTGCCAGGGGGACAACGACACCGCCCAGGTAGTCGTTCATAAACTGGATGGTATGGGCGATATCGACTGATTTCACAAACAGGTCGAAGTCGATAGGCAAGGTCTGACTATAGTGGAACACCACGGTGTCTTCGATATAGCGCCAACGCAGACCGTCAGACATCTGCGGCGCATCGGTCGCTATCGGTTCTAGCTGGATAAGTTCCCGCGTCAGGTCGGTAAATGCTGTGTCGTCAACATTGGACAGGTCGATGCCGAGGGGCACGGCGGCGTGATGTAGTGCATCCTTGTCGAACAATGTCCTGTACGACTCGACAATATGGCCAATGAGACCAAGCAGCAGGTTCGCTGCAATCAACAGCCATTGGCTGGTCGGACTCTTGGCACTGTCAGCAAAGAACTCCGCCAGCATAGCATTGAGGCGCGCGTCCAGCGGGTTTTTCAAGGGAAACAGCTCAGGGTCGAGGCGCTGCAGCCATGGCTCGATCAACCGATCGAGTGTAATCGCGCCAGCGCGGATTTGTGTTGAGCGCAGCAGTGGCGCCGGGACGTTTTGCCAGTCAGGATACGCAGCCAGCGGTCCGCAGACCGTGTAGTGGGTTGGCAAAGGATGCTTACATCCGACTCGCGCCAGGATCCGCGACACGTTTGGATCGATGCCCATCTTCAGCGCGCCAATATAGTCGGCAAGCATGATGTTTGGCGTCGCGATCAATGTGTCCGTGTCGACCGTCTCTGGAGCCCGACTTCCAGCGGCACCGTGCGTGCTGGTGATTGCATCGATCAGCACGAAGTGCACCGGCGCAACATCGAGCAGTGCGGCCGCCACATCCCCGGGATGTCGTCGCTGCCGATAATGCAGGTTCTTGTCTGCGAGGGGCAGAACACCGATCAGGGAATCAAGCGCCAGTGCGTAACCGTTCTCTTCGTCCGTCCGGTTCTTGGCAAAAACCAAGCGGATATCGGCGTCGAGCCATAGGCGGGAAAGCCCGGTCCCATGCAAAGCGCTGCCCAATGGAAACGCCGCCTCGTCTGATCCATCGCCAAGATCGACAATATCGTACGCGCGCCCGTTTGGAGTGACGAAGCTGTAGCCGAGCAGGTCGCTGAGCGCATAAATGTCACGGTTTTCGGCCCAGAGTCCGCTGCTGTCCGTGGTACCCACAACGGTTAGGCCGGCAAATCCGCGATCGTGCAGCAGATCGATCAGACCTTCCACAAGTGAAGGGTCGGTCGCCAGCGGCGAGTCCGCCGTGTAGCCACTGAACTCCGGCTTGATGACGAGGCGCAGCGCATCGGCCGGCCGACCTAGCTGCGTCCGCCTCAGTATTTCCCAGAACCCAGCGATCTCGAGTGCGGCCGCAATCTTGCCAACCGGCGACAAATCCACATCGTTGACGATGGCGACCCTCGTGGGGTCCAACTGAATGCTGCTCAGTCGCGACCCCGCTGTGCTCGCTTGCCCGACGGCGCCGCGCCCTGAGTAGGCTCGCCGCTCGGTCGCACTGGCTTCGCCCCGGCCAGGGACAACATCCAGGAGAAGATGTTGGTATCGGCGCGGATCAGGCTCCATATCGTTCGAACAGCCTCTTTGGCATAAAGGTCGCCAGACGTCTTCATCAGCTCGGGCCATCCAATCTTCGCTTCGCCGAAGCGTTCCAGTGCCTCGCCGTAGGTCCGGTAGGCCAGCCCCTGTTGGACTGCGATTTCTCGCAGGACCCTGGTTCCTTCATCGAGTAATGTATCCGTTGATCCGGGCATGGCCTGCCTCACTCCATGCAGCACGCGCACAGCCTAGCAAGTCTCCTGCCACGTATCCAGCGCGACAGGAAATTGCCGTTGTCCTGACTGTGCCGTAGGGTAGGCAATCCGGCCGGCACAGTCACGCGACGCGTCAATCAACGACAGGAGATGCTCCGATGAGGAAAGCTGTATGGCAACTGGCGGTGCTGCTGTTTGGCGTGGCGCTGGCGCCGATCATGGATTCGCCCACAGCGCGGGCCGACACCGTGAAGATCGCGCACTCCACATGGGTGGGCTACGGTCCGCTGTACATTGCCCGCGACAAGGGCATGTTCAAGCAGAACGGCGTTGATGTCGACCTGATCGTTATGGAGGATCCGAAGGAGCGATTTCCGACACTGATGGCCGACAAGATCCAGATGATCGCCAGCACGGTCGATACCGCGCTGCTTTACCTGAAGAAGCCGAACGATTTCCAGTATGTGGTGGCGATCGATGACTCAAACGGTGGTGACGGTATCGTCGCGATCAAGGACATCAAGACAATCGCTGACCTGAAGGGCAAAAAGGTCGCAGTCAACGAAGGATCGGTATCGGAATTCTACCTGAATGTGCTGCTGGCAAAGGCGGGACTGAAGGAATCGGATTTAAACACCGTGAACATGACCGCGGGCGATGCCGGTGGCGCATTCGTCGCCAAGCGGGTGGAGGCCGCGGTGACGTGGGAACCGTGGCTCAGCAAAGGTAAATCCACCGACTTCGGCCACCTGCTGGTGGACAGCTCCACGACTCCCGGCCTGATCACCGACGTGCTGATCGTCAAGACTGATTGGGCCAACGCACACCAGAAGGATATCGCGGCCATCGT
>DATAPW010000357.1:0-2235 GCA_036265005.1 Acetobacteraceae bacterium
ACGTACTATGGACGGCGCCGCACGCACTGCAGCGCCGGCCAAAGTACGTCCCCTAGCTTCAGCGCAAACCATTGGAATCGCATGCGCCGGAATCGGCGCGGTGACCCGCAAGCCGACGGCCGCCGAGCAAAGTGCGTCCCCTAAAGGAAAGCTTCGCCGCTGCCAGCCTGGTACGTTGCCAGCGGCTGGGAGCGTGACAATTGGACGAGGTGCCCATCAGGGCCATCAAGGTAGCAGCCATGGGCCTGGACAGGACCGCGTATGAAGTCCTGGAAGAGGCCGCTAGGGATTGGCTCGCTCGGCATCATGGGCGGAAAAAATAAGCGGTGGCATATCGCCTTCCGGCACGGTTGAGTCGTACCGACGGCCACCAGAACTGTTCGCACCGGACCTCGCCGGCACTTAGCAGACCTGCCGAGCGTGCCGGAAGACGTCCGATCTCGGGGGCAGAACGGACGTGGAGCAGACCGGCAACGACTTCGGCTTTTGACCCAACTCGGACATAGGCGCGATTGATGCTCGCGTCGAGTAGATGGCCGTTTGCCGACTCAAGAATCAAGGAGTGCCGCGGCACTGCTTTCCGCGTCCGGCATGCTTGGTTGCTTGTGGCCGTAGCTCTTAGTTGACGGTTCATGGGACGTGTAGTGTCAGATGATCGCTGGGTATCGAACCTCGGTCATCATACCCGTCGTCATGTGATAGAGGTTGTGGCAGTGAAACGCCCAGCGGCCCGGATTGTCGGCATCAAAGGCGATGGTGACGCTGCCCATCGGTGGCACCAGGACAGTATCTCGCACGGCGCCTGCGAGTGGAGCACCGTTTATCGCGACCACTTGGAAAGCGTGGCCGTGAAGGTGCATCGGATGCGCCATCATCGAGTGGTTCACCATCTCGATCGCTACGCGCTGACCCCGAGCGATCATCAACGGGGTCACGTTGGGCCAATATTCGCCGTTCAGCGACCAGGCATACGGTGCCATCTCGCCGGCGAGGATGATGTGGTGAGTCACATCGGGCGCGCGCTGCGCCAGAGGGGTGGCCGCTTCGAGGCGGCGTTCAAGGGAGAGATCGACCGGCGGCGCATTTTCTCCGGCCTCTGCGGCGAGGCGTGACACAGGCGCGCCGGACGCTGCAAGGACGATACCCGTGCGTGCCCGCTTTCCCTCGACCTGCGCAACGATTGGATAGGAACCGTTCCCAGGGAGATCAATCAGTACGTCGAACCGCTGCGCCATGGCGAGGGGGAGACGGCGGCCGCGCAGCGGTCGGACTGGATGGCCGTCGACGGCGACGACGGTGCCGGTGAGCGCACCGAGATCGATCCAGAACTGTGTGGAGGACGCGGCGTTGATCAACCGCAGCAGGACGCGCCCGCCCGGTTCGGTGCGAACGACCTCCGGATCGGAGAACGTGCGGTCATTGGCGAGGAAAGCGTCATAGTCGACGTCATTAAGGTCCATCGCCATGCCCGGCGCCATGTTCATGGCGCCCATGGTCCCTGAACTCATGGCGCCCATGCTTCCCGAGTCCATCTTCATGGCTTTTCCCATGCCGCTCTTCGGCATCGCGCTCTGATTGCCGTTGGACTTGGTCAGGCGGGCGAGCAACTCGTCGGGTGTCTGAAAGCTGAAATCATGCAGCGTCAACACCACCTCCTGACGGTCGGCGCGCATATCCTCGGCGCTGCGCACGATCAGTGGCGCGGTCATCAGGTTCTGTTCCTGCATGCCGTGATGGGAGTGCATCCAGTACGTGCCGGGGATCGGCGCATAATCATAGGACTGCGTGTCGCCTGCTGGGATCGGCGGCGTTTGCGGCCACGGAAAACCGTCTTGCCTCCAGGGCGGCAACTGGCCGTGCCAATGCACGAGCGTGGAAGTGCCCGCCTGGTTCACAAGATCGACGTGAAAGCGCTCGCCGGGCGAGAGCGTGATGCCAGGGTTGCCGTTCGGCCCAATGAGGCCAAATACGCGCGCCGGTTTGCCATTGACGGCGAGGGTTCTGGTGCCCGCCGTCAGGCGAACCCCGGCGGAGCGGGGTTCGGGCGCGGCAGCAGCTCGCTCTTTTGTCAGGAAGGGGATCGTGCCGGCGATGGCAATGCTGGACGCAAGGATCTGCCGGCGGGTTAGGAACGTGGGCCTTTCATCATCTCTCATCGCAACTCTCCTATTTCGATCACGTTCGGAAACTGGCCGCCCCTTCGATTTTGATGCTTGTCAGGGGCGGGCCGGTGCG
>DATAPW010000358.1:0-43016 GCA_036265005.1 Acetobacteraceae bacterium
GCAAGGCAACGCTCCGCAGAATGCAACCGTGCCGTTCTTCTTCCTCGGCCAGGCCGGCAACGAGTATGACAACGCGAAGTTGGTCTACCTATCTCCGCAGATCGCCGGCTTCGACTTTGGCCTCCAGTACGCGCCGAACACCTCGAACGGCAACGCCATGGGCGGCAGCAACAACGGGTTGAACGGCTCGATTATCAGCGCCGGCACTGGCACCGGACTGGGCTGCACGGTTGCGAACTCCGGCTGCCCGACGCTGTCGTCCGGGCCTGGCTCGGTGGATGGCTCGCGGGCGATTAACCAGACCGTGATCGGTGTGCGGTATCAGGGCGTGTTCGGTGGCGTTGGTATTCTCGCCTACGGCGCCTACGAGCACAGCGGTCACGCAAACTATACCGGCCCGGCTTCCACCACCGCGTTCGGTGCTGCCAACCTCGGCAACACAGCGGCGGTTGGCGGCACAGCCGCCAGGTTCAACGGCCAATTTGACGGTCTGAGCTTTGGCAGTGGCGGCGTCGCGCTGACCTACGCCGGCGTCACCGTTGGCGGCAACATCATCGGCGGTCGCCTGAACGGCCAGTTGGCTCTGGCACCACAAAACGGCGCCGGCGAGTTGGCCTACCTGGTCGGCGCCAAATATGTCGCCGGACCCCTCACGATGGGTATCGTCGGGGAAGTGGGCTGGTACCAGGGTAACGTTAACATGACCGGGCTGACGCAGCGGCGTGGCCGGGGGATTGACGCCGGCCTCTCCTACGTCGTGGCCCCTGGCTACACTGTGTGGGGCGAGTATATGTGGCAGGACCTCTACCAGGGTGGCGTGAACATCGGTCTTGGCACAGTCGGTACCAACGTTGGCAACAACATCAAGTCGCAAGGCGTGATGCTCGGCAACGTGGTCAACTTCTAATACGAAGCAGCTGGCTTTCCGGGAACAGGCGGCGGGGTCATTCCCCGCCGCCTTTTTCTTGTCCGGGCGCCGGCCCTGCGCTTGCGCGCCGCAGGCGGGCACAGCACCATCGCCTGCGCCAAGCCAGGTTCGGAGAACTCCCAACAATGCCCACCGTCATCCTCTGCCGTCCGCTGCACGCCAGCGGCATGGCCCTGCTGGAAGCCCGCCACGATGTCACCATCCGCACGCTCACCCGGCCTTCGCAGTCGGAACTTGCCGCCGCCATGCCGGGTGCGCACGCCGTCCTGGTCGGGTTGGAAACCGTGGACGAAATGCTGCTCGAGCGTTCGCCGGACCTGAAGATCGTGTCGCGCTTCGGCGTCGGCTACGACACCGTGGACATCGCCGCCTGCACCCGGCGCGGCGTCGTGGTCGGCGTCACCAACGGCGGCAATGATCTTTCGGTCGCCGAACACGCGATGATGCTGCTGCTCGCGGTCGCGCGCCGCACCATCGAAATGGACGCCTCGGTGCGGGCCGGCAAATGGATGATTCGCGAGGGCCGTCCGATGGGCGAACTCGCCGGCCGCACCATCCTGGTGGTGGGCTATGGCCGCATCGGCACCCGCGTTGCCAGGCTGTGCTCGGCGTTCGGTATGAACGTGATGGTATGCGACCCGGCCTTTCCGGTGCCGCGCATCGCGGCAGATGGCTACACGCCGGTCACCGACATCGCCGCCGTCCTGCCGGAGGTCGACGTGCTGACGCTGCATTGTCCACTCGGCGAGGACACGCGGCACATGATCAATCGCGAGATGCTTGGCCTGATGAAGCGCTCAGCCTGGCTGATCAATGCCGCACGCGGTCCGCTGGTGGACGAAGCGGCCCTGATCGAGGCGCTGTCATCCGGCAGGCTGGAAGCGGCCGGGCTCGATGTGCAACTGCACGAGCCGCCGGATCCCAACAACAGGCTGCTGACACTGCCCAATGTCGTGCTGAGCCCGCACAACGCCGCCGCGCCGATCGAGTGCAACGAGAAGATGTCGATCCGCGCGGCCAGGAACATGCTGGAGCTGTTCGATGGCGTTCTGGATCCCGGATTCGTGGTGAACCCCGAGACGCTGCCGAACCGACGGAACGTTTGATCGGGATCAATGCGGAATGGCGCCGGACCGTCCATGACCTGCCTCACAGGCAGGACGAGGAGAGCAGGTCATGGCCGGCGTCACACTTTCCGTCGAAGAGATCCGTGCGGCGCCGATCGAAGTGCGTCGCTGGCTCGAGCACGAAGTCCTGCGTGCCTTTGGCGTGGCGCCCGAGCCGGCGGCGCAACCGGCAGTGACGCTGGTCGGCTGCAACATCGATGAAGTGCGGGATATGCTGGCGCTGGTGCAGGACAAGCTGCCGGTGGTCAGCGTGTTCTTCGAACTGGGGCGTGAGGCGACCAGCAGCGCGGCCCATGGCATGCGCGCGTTCCGCGTTGCCGACATCCTGAGCCATACGCGGCTGCATACGCCCGACCAGGTGATCGAGTGCCTTGCCGCGCTGACCCGGGCGCTGCGGCAGGTGCGCGGCGATGCCGACGCGGTGTTCCACGTGATGGACAACCAGGGCCACTGCCTGGTGGCGGAGACGACGATGCGCAGCATCCTGAAGCTATGGCAGGAGATCGTGGCGCAGCGCGCGCTGCAGGGAGAAATCGCGCAGCCGAACGACCTTGCGGTGGCGTAGGAATTCGCTTCTTCCCCCTCCCGCAAAGGGAGGGGGAGTTCCGGCGATGCCGCCCTGCGTGCCTCACCCGGCGGCGCGCACCATGCCGACCGCGGCCGGTGTTGCCTCACCCAGCGTATGCCGGGTGAGGGTGAACGACACGACGGCGCCGATCACCGACAGCGCGCCAGCCAGCACGAACGCCGAGCCGAAGCTGCCGGTGGCCTGCACGATGTAGCCGGTGACGATGGGTGCGAGCAGGCCGAACACGTTGCCGCCGAGTACCATGAAGGCGAACGCCCGCCCGCTGTCGGCCTGCGAGCGCAGCAGGTCGTTGCACAGCGCCGCATTGGTCGCCGTGGCCGTGCCGCCAAAGCTGATCGGGAAGATGGTCAGGATGACGACCAGCGCCAGCGAATCGACGACAGGGATCGCCATGCCCAGCGCGCAGAACAGCAGGCAGGCAACCACCACGATGCGTCGCGCCCCGTTGCGCATGGTGGCAGGCGTCAGCATCCGATCGCCGATCCAGTTGGTGAGGATGATCACTGCTGCACCGACAAAGAACGGCACCGAGGTGAATACGCCGGATTTCATGATGGACAGCCCGCGCGCGGTCTGCAGGTAGTCCGGCAGCCAGCTCAGATAGAGATACACCGAATAGACCGCGCAGCCCTGCGAGATCGCCAGCCCCCACATCGTGGGTGAGCGCAGCAGGCCGCGATAGCCGATGCCGCCGTGGGTTTCCAACGGCTCGCCGCCATGGCGCTCGGCCAGGATGCGCTGGCGTTCGGCGTCGGGGATCCAGCGAGTCTGCTCCGGCGTGGAGACCAGGGCGTACCAGACTCCCACCCAGACCAGCCCGATCGCGCCGGTCGCCACGAACGACACGCGCCACGAGGTGGCGGCGATCAGCCAGGCCACCAGTGGCGCGCTGAGCGCCGGCCCGAGCAGCGTGCCGGCCTGGATCAGGCCGACGGCGAGGCCGCGCTCGGTGTAGGGCGCCCAATCGCGGACGCTGCGGTAGCTGACCGGGAAGGTGGGCGCTTCGCCGGCGCCGAGTCCGAGGCGGGTGAGCAGCATCGTCGCGAACCCGGTCGCGGCGCCGCTGAGCATCTGCGCGATCGACCAGACCGTGGCGCCGATCGCGGCCATGCGATGGGCGCCGAGGCTGTCCACCAACCGCCCGGAGGGCAGCATCATCACGACGTAGGCCCACAGGAACGACGAGAACAGGTAGCCGAGGGCGACCGGCGACAGGCCGAATTCCTGCGCCACCGAGCGTCCGGCGACCGACATGTTGATGCGGTCGAGGTAGCATATGACGTTGAACAGGAAGAGCAGGAAGTACACCCAGAAGCGACGCTGCGTCATCGTCTCGGTTTCCTCGGTTCGTGCCTGATTTGCCGAGGAGCCTAGCAGAGGAGGGAGGGGTGTCGAATCGGCAGGCCGGACACCATTGTCAGGCCCGCCCTTACGCCGCCGCGACCTTTGCCGAGCTGCGCAGCCCCTTGCCGCAGATGCCGAGATGCCGGTTGCTGCGATGCAGGATTCTTCGCATACGAATGTGTTCGGGCCCCTGACATTGACCTGGGTCAAAGCCGTCAGGCCGATTCAGCGCCTAAGGTCGTCCCTGCCAGGCATGGAGGACATGATGGCCAGAGCAGTCGACGAGCATGACAAGGCCATCCGCGCTCGAGCAAAGCGGATGTGGGTTGAAGCCGGCAGCCCGGCGGGACGCCAGGACGAATACCTGGAGCGCGCCCGCGAATTGCAGGCCTTTGTCGATCACCCGGCCGCCGGGTTGCTACCGAACCCGATGGTGGCGCATCCCGAACCGGGCGTGACCGAGGAGCCGGTGGAGGAGGCGGAACTGCAGGAGAATCTTGGCGAGTTCCCCGGCCGCAACACGGATCAGGGCGACCGGCTGCGGGCGCCGATGACGCGGAAGAAGGCGCGCGCGTTCATGCGGGACTGACGATGACGTCATGGCCGCGCCGGGCTGGGCCAGTTCGGGCGGTCCATCGGATCGATGACGCGCGGCCGGTCCATATGGTCCTCGACGCCACGCACACCGGGAATGGTTTCCGCCGCAACCACCATGGCCTGACGCCTCTCGTCGTCCGGCGCAACGCCCCAAAGGTGAACCACGCCATCGGCGACGACGGCATTGATCGAGCCTGGGCTGTCGGCCCAGCGCCGTTTGCGGAGTTCGCCATAGAATGCGTCGCGGATCGCCTGGCCATCCGCCGCTCCCGGCGGGCCCGACAGCCTGCTGGCGAGCGCATACAGCAGGTTGCGCCGGCTGACGATGCCGACCAGCTTGTCGCCGCGCATCACCGGGACGCGCTTGATCCGCTTCGCCGCCAATAACTGCGCGATGTCCGCCATCGACGTGGTGTCGATGACCGTAACGACATCGCGCGTCATCACCTCGGACGCCCTGATGCCATGGGTCCTGGTGTAGTCGGCGGCAAGCCGGTTGCTGGAGGTCATCAGTTCCAGCCAGCGCTCCGGCCGCGGTTCGGTTCCCGTCTCCGCCCGGCGCAACAGGTCGCCTTCGCTGACGATCCCGACAAGCTGGCCGTTTGCCACGATCGGCACTGCGCTGATGCGGTTGTCCAGCATCAGGTGCACCAGCTCGGCCAATGGTGTTTCAGGTCCCGCGCAGATCACGTCCGGCGTCATGATATCGGCTGCCTGCATCGCACCTGTCCCACGCTGCATGGAATGGAGATAGCGCGTGCCGGCGGGAACGCATTGACCCAGGTCAATCGCGTCGCCGCAGGCTCGTCCGGGGTTGACGTCCACCCGCCGGCCGACACGACAATGCCGGCGCCGCAAGGGGAATCATCATGCCGCATCTGACCGAGGCCGACCTGCTGGGCAACGCCGCGCGCTACAGCTTCCGCGCGCGCATGGACAAGAAGACCAACGAAGGGCCGGTGTTCGCATCGGCCAAGGCTTCCGTGGTCACCGACGTGAACGGCAAGCAGTACCTGGACTTCAATTCGGGCCAGATGTGTGCGGCTCTCGGCCACAACCACCCCACCGTTGTGGCAGCGATCCGGCAGGCGTGCGACGACATGCTGCACGCCCATTCCAGCCACTACAACGTCAAGGAAATCGAACTGGCGACGCGGATCGGCCAGATCGTGCCGCCGCCGTTGCAGAAGACGCTGTTCGGCGAGTCGGGTTCCGACGCCAACGAGATGGCGATGATGATCGCGCGCAAGTCCACCGGCGGTTACGAAATTGCCAGTCCGCATATCAGTTTCCACGGGTTGTCGGATGCGACGCGCTCCGTCACCTATGCCGGCTGGCACGCCGGCCACGGCCATCTGCCCGGCGGCAGCTACGCGATGGTGGCGCCGTACTGCTACCGCTGCCCGCTGGCGCAGAGTTTTCCCGGCTGCGACTACGCCTGCCTGAAAACCAGCTTCGAACTGCTGGATGCGCAGGCGACCGGCCAGCCCGCCGCGGTGATCACCGAGCCGCTGTTCAGTGCCGGCGGCGTGGTGGAACCGCCGCCAGGCTGGCTCAGGCGTCTGCACGAAATGTGCAAGGCGCGCGGCATGCTGCTGATCGTGGACGAGGAGCAGACCGGCCTGGGGAAACTCGGCCGCATGTTCGGCTTCGAGACCGAAGGCATCGTGCCCGACATCATCACGCTGGCGAAGCATCTCGGCGGCGGGGTCGGTGTCAGTGCGCTGACCACCACCGAAGCCATCGAGGAGCAGGTGATCGCCTCGGGCTACGCCGCGACGCACTCGCACGCCAACGATCCGCTGATCTGCGCCGCCGGCGTTGCCAGCCTGGACGTGATCGAGCAGGAGGACGTGCCGGCCAAGGCGCGGCGCATCGGCGCGCAGATGCGCGAACGGCTGGAAGCGTTGCAGCAGCGCTACGAACTGATCGGCGACGTGCGCGGCCAGGGCCAGCTCACCGGCATCGAGCTGGTGCGCGACCGCCATACCAAGCAGCCGGCGACCGACGAGGGTCGCGAGATCGGCCGGATGTGCTTCGAGCAGGGCCTGATCTTCAGCCTGCGCCGCGGCGGCAGCGTGCTGCGTTTCGTTCCGCCGGCAACGACGACGCCGGGCCAGATCGACCAGGCGATGGACCAACTCGGCCAGGCGCTGGAAGCGGTCAGCACCGCCGCGGCTTGAACCGCGCTGCGCAACGTGGCGATACTGCGGCGATAACCGACAAACGCAGGGAGGAAACCATGGCGAAAGCTGCTGCCAAGTCGAAGTCGAAAACCGCCGGCCGTTCCGCCGCGACCGCACGCGCCAAGACGCCGGCCAAGCGTCGGCCCGCTGCGGCCGCGAAGCCGCGTGCCGCCGCACCGCGCCGGAAGCCGCAGACCTTCACCGTCAGCCATGCGCGCGACAGCGAGTTCAAGGCGGATGGGCTGCGTCCTTATGCGCGCTATCGCGACCTGGGCATTGCCGCGGCGAGTCGCGGGCTGTGCCTGGCGCACGTCATCCGCATGATCCCGCCGGTGACCGACGAGGTGCGCAAGCGCCACTATCATGAGACCGAGCTGCAGCTCATCTACGTGCTGAAGGGCTGGATGAAGAACGAGTTCGAGGGCCACGGCGAACAGTTGATGGAAGCCGGAAGCTGCTGGCTGCAGCCGCCGAAGATCAAGCACACAGTACTGGATTATTCCGATGACCTGGAGGTGCTGGAGATCATCGTGCCGGCCGACTTCAAGACGGTCGATCTGACAAAATAACCGTCGCCGCGTTCACAGGGAGGACAATAAATGAACACACGGATTGGGTTCACCCGCCGCGCTGCCTTGCGCAGCGGCGTCGCCGCCGTCGCTGCGCCCGTGGTGCTGCGCTACGCACGCGGCGATGCGCCGATCAAGATCGGCATGCCGTTGGCGCTCACCGGGCCGGCCGGCGAGATCGGCCTGCAGATGCGCCACGGCGCGGAGTTCTGGGCCAGGCAGGTCAACGCCAAGGGTGGGCTGCTCGGTCGGCCGATCGAACTGCATGTCGAGGACACCACCGGCGATCCCGCCACCTGCGTGCGCAAGGCGCAGCTCGTGGTGGAGCGCGACGACTGCCATCTGCTGTTCGGTATGGTGCTGTCATCGGAAGCGCTGGCGGTGGTGCCGAAGCTGGCCGAATGGAATGCGATCTTCATGTCGTCGGACAACGGCGACGGCAGGCTGACCGGTTCGTCGTTCGTGCCGAATTTCTTCCGCGCCAACATCTCCGGGCCGATGGAAACGCGTGCCATTTCGCTGTGGCTGCGCAAGGCGGAGTTCAAGAAGTTCTATGCGCTGGGCATGGACTATGCGTGGGGCCACAACAGCATCGGCGTGTTCGAAGACGAGGTGAAGAAGGCGAAAAAGGAGCTGTTGGGCTCGGTGTATTCGCCCATCGGTACCAAGGATTTCTCGACCTACATCACCAAGATCCGCCAGTCCGGCGCGGATGCCTGCTTCCTGGTGCTGCAAGGCGACGACAACAACGCGTTCCTGTCGCAGGCGCACGAGTACCGGCTGCCCGACAAGGTGCAGCTCATCACTTCCATCGTCGATCTGAACAGCATCCACGCGGTGGGCGATGCGGCGCTCGGGCTGGCAGGTTCCACACGCTACGTGTTCACCATCGACAATCCGGCGAACAAGGCATTCGTCGCAGACTGGCAGAAGGAATATGGCGCGCTGCCCGATGTGTTCGAGGGCGAGCAGTACCAGGCGTGCCAGATGCTGCAGGCCGGCATCGAAGCGGCCAGGAGCATCGAGGCCGACAAGCTGCGTCCGGCGCTGGAGACGGCGGCGATCGACTCGATCAAGGGCAGGATCGCGATGCGCGCCTGCGATCACCAGGCAGTGCAGGGCGGCTATATCGTGAAGGTGGGCAAGATGGAGGGCTACAAGACGCCGATCCCTCAGATTATCGCCACCTTCCCCGGCGACGAGGTCACGCCGGCCTGCCGGCAGATGACGTTTGAAAGCTGAACGGATGATGCATTTGACCCGTCAGGGCTGGGCTGGAACAGGCGCGGCCATGACGATCGAACAGCTCTGATGGACTTCCTCGGCTTCCTCATCACGCAGTGCCTGAATGCTTTGTCGCAGGCGGCATTGCTGTTCTTCCTCGGCGTCGGGCTCACGCTGATCTTCGGCATCATGCGCATCGTCAACTTCGCGCATGGTGCCTTCTTCATGCTCGGCGCCTATGTCGGCTATACGGCTGTATATCTCACCGGCAGTTTCTGGATGGCCCTGGTCGCGGCGCCGTTGCTCGTCGGTGCATTCGGCGCGGCGTTCGAACTTGGCATCCTGCGGCAGCTCTATCGTCGCGACCACAGCGCATTCCTGATGGTGACGTTCGGCCTGACGCTCATCATGGGCGAGGGCATCCGCCTGCTGTGGGGTGTCGCCGCGTTGGAAGTGCCGGCGCCGAAGCTGCTGTCCGGCATCGTGTTCATCCTGGACGAGCCGTTCCCGGTCTACCGCCTGTTCCTCGCCGGCGCCGGCATCGTCGTTGCACTCGCCATCTGGCAGTTCCTGGAACGCACCCGTCTCGGCCTGCTGATCCGCGCCACCTCGCAGAACGCCGAGATGGTGCACGCACTCGGCACCGATGTCCGCCTGGTGCGGTCTGCGGTGTTCGGCATAGGCTGCGGCCTCGCCGGGATCGGCGGCGTGCTCGCCGCACCGCTGGTCACCGCATCACTCGGCATGGCGCCGAACGCGGTGATCGACACCTTCGTCATCGTCATCATCGGCGGCATGGGCAGTTTCGCCGGCTCGCTGATCGGCGCATTGCTGGTGGCATTCGTGCAGGTGTTCGGCACGTATTACTTCCCGGACCTCGCGCTCGCGCTGATGTACCTGGTCATGCTGACGGTACTTGTCGTCCGGCCGGGCGGACTGCTCGGGAAGGAAGCCTGATCGGATGAACGCCTGGCACGGCCTGTTGGCAACCGCGTTCATTCTCGCCTTGGCGCCCGCGGGCCTGCCACCCTATGCGATGACCTTGCTGACCGAGGCGCTGATCCTCGGCCTGTTCGCCATGAGCCTCGATCTCATGGTGGGCTATACGAGGCTGCTGTCGTTCGGTCATGCCGCGGCCTACGGGCTTGGTGCCTACACCGCGGGAAACCTGCTGCTGCACACCGACATTCCGATGGTGTTCGCCGTGCTCCTGGCGGGTCTGTTCAGCGGCATCGTGGCAATCGGCGTGGCCTGGGTGTGCACGCTCGCATCCGGCGTCTCGTTTTCGATGCTGACGCTGGCGTTCGCGCAACTGCTCTATGCCGTTGCATTCAAATGGACCAGCGTCACCGGCGCATCCGACGGGCTGGCGGGCATACCGCGCAGCCCGGGACCCTTCGGCATCACGGTCTTCGCCGGCAAGACCGGGTTCTACTACCTGGTGCTCGCCTGCCTGTTCGGCGCCTTCGTGTTCTGCCGATCGCTGGTGCGCTCACCGTTCGGCGCCGTCCTGCAGGGCATTCGCGAGAACGAGGCGAAGACGCGTTCGCTCGGTTACGACACGCGCCGCTACAAGATCGCGGTGGTAGCGATTTCCTTCGCACTCGGCGGGCTGGCCGGTGCGCTGTACGCGCCGTTCGCCGGTTTCACCAACACGGAACTGCTGTTCTGGCTGCTGTCGGGCCAGGTGCTGATCATGGTGATCGTCGGCGGCGCTGGCACATTGATTGGACCGATCATCGGCGCGGCATTCTTCATGCTGGTGTCCAACCTGCTCAGTTCCTGGACCGATTCCTGGGCGTTGTTCTTCGGCCTGATCTTCATCGGCTTCGTGCTGTTCGCGCCGCAGGGCATCTGGGGCCTGGCGACGCGTTGGCTTGGCCGCACGGGTGCACCCGCGCCGAAGGGGAAGCGATGGCGTTCCTTGAACTGGACGGGTTGACCCGCCGCTTCGGCGGCATCGTCGCAGTCGATGATGTGACGATGCGGGTTGAAGCCGGCGAGGTGCGCGCGGTGATCGGACCGAACGGCGCCGGCAAGTCCACGCTGTTCCACCTGATCACCGGCGTGGTGAAGCCAAGTGCGGGTACGGTGCGCTTCGACGGCGAAGCGATGACCGGGTTGCCGCCGCAACGCATCTGCCAGCGCGGCATTTCGCGAACCTTCCAGTTGACCGCGCTGTTTCCCGAAATGACGGCGCGCGAGAACGCACGGCTCGCGGCGCAGGCGCGTCATCGGCGGCGGTGGCAGCCTTATGGCGGCGGATCGGTGTTCGGCCAGGCGGAACGGTTAGGCGATGCCGCGTTGGAGCGGCTCGGCCTGACCCACGTCGCACAGCGTCCCGCCGGGTTGCTGTCGCATGGCGACCAGCGTCTGCTGGAAGTTGCCATGGCACTGGCGCAGCAGCCGCGTTTGCTGCTGCTGGATGAACCAACGCAGGGCCTGTCGGTGGAGGAAACCGAACAGGCGGTCGCGACGCTGGCCGGACTGCTGGCGGATGGAAGCATGACCGTGCTGCTGGTCGAGCACGACATGGAGGTGGTGTTCCGCCTGGCCCGCATGATCACTGTGCTGCATCGTGGTGCGGTGATCGCCGACGGCCCGCCTGACGTGGTGAAGGCCGATGCGGAAGTGCAGAAGGCCTATCTCGGAGGCCTCGCCTGATGCTGACGATAGAAGGCCTCAACACGCATTACGGTGCGAGCCACGTGTTGCAGGGCGTCGATCTCGCAGTGCCTGCCGGCCGCATCTGTTCGGTGCTTGGCCGCAACGGCGTCGGCAAGACCACGACGCTGCGCACGGTCATGGGACTGGTGCCGCCGAGTGGCGGGCGGGTTTCGCTGGATGGTGCGGACATCACCGGCTGGGCGCCGCATCGCGTCGCGCGCGCCGGCGTCGCCTATGTGCCGGAAGGCCGGTTGATCTTTCCCGACCTGACGGTGATCGAGAACATTCGAGTTGCCGAGCGGAGGCCTTCCCGGACCTGGCCGTTGCCGCGGCTGATGGAGTTGTTCCCGCCGCTGCGCGAGCGGTCCGGCAGTCGCGGCGGGTATCTGTCCGGCGGCGAGCAGCAGATGCTGGCGATTGCACGTGCGCTGGTCAGCGATCCAAAGGTGATGCTGCTGGACGAACCGAGCCAGGGCCTGGCGCCATTGGTGGTGCGCGAACTGGCCGAGGTGATCCGGCGATTGCCAAGCCAGGGGGTGACGATTCTGCTGATTGAGCAGAACATGCGACTGGCCGAGGCGGTGGCGGATGAGATCCATATCATGGTGAAGGGCAGGGTGGTGTATGCCGCCTCGCCCGAACGCTTTCGTGCCGAGGAAGCGGAAATCCGCAGCCGTTACCTGACGGTATGATGTCGCACCGCGTGCGTCACATGCACCGTCGAACACGAGGTGAGGGGAGTACAACAACATGGACCTGAATCTGCGCGGCAGGACAGCGCTGATCACCGGTGCTTCCAAAGGCATCGGTCGCGGTGCGGCCGAGGTGCTGGCCGAGGAGGGCGTCAACGTCATCCTGGTGTCGCGTACCCGGGCTGACCTGGATGCGGTGCGCGACACCATCTCGGCGCGTTGGAATGTTCGCGCCGAAGTGCATGCGTACGATATCTCCGACAGCGCCAACGTCGATCGTCTGGTGGCGCAGCATGCCGACATCGACATCCTGGTCAACAACGCCGGCGCAATTCCCGCTGGCAATCTGCAGGAGATCGATGAGACCCGCTGGCGTGAGGCATGGGACCTGAAGGTCTATGGCTACATCAACATGTGCCGCCGCTTCTATGCCGAGATGAAAAAGCGCGGCCGCGGTGTGATCATCAACATCCTGGGCATGGCGGGTGAACGGATGGATGCCGGCTACATCGCCGGCTCGACGGGCAATGCCGGGCTGATGGCATTCACCAAGACGCTCGGCGGCGCGGCCTCGTCCGACAACTTGCGCGTGGTCGGCATCAATCCGGGCGCCATCGCGACCGACCGCCTGGTGACCGTGATGCAGAAGCGCGCGCAGGACCGGTTAGGCGACGCAGGCCGGTGGCAGGAGTTGATGAAGCCGCTGCCGTTCGAGCGCGCCGGCACGTCGGAGGAAATCGGCTGGATGGTGGCGTTCCTTGCTTCGGACAAATCCGCCTATACCACCGGCACGATCATCACCATCGACGGTGGCGCCGCCAACCGCGGCCCGATGTTCTGAGGAGAGACCGATGAACCTGCAAGGCAAGGTCGCTGTCGTCACCGGCGCAAGCGGCGGTATCGGCTCTGCCACCGCACGTCGCCTGGCCGACGCCGGATGCAAGGTGGTGGTCGGCTACAACAGCCGTGCGGATGGTGCTGAGAAGGTTGCTGCGGACCTTCCAGGCAGCGGACACCGCATCGCGCGTATGCCGATGGAGGATACCGCCGCGCTGCGCGAGGTCGCGGCGATGGTGGAACGTGAGTACGGCCGCTGCGACGTGCTGGTGAACTCCGCCGGCTTCACGCGGATGATAGCGCATGCCGACCTGGAAGCGCTCACCGACGAACTGATCGATGCGATCTTCGTCGCCAATGTGCGGGGGCCGTTCGCGACGGTGCGTGCATTCGCCCCGCTGATGAAGCGATCGGACGATGCGGTGATCGTCAATATATCCTCGGGTGCAGCGATTTCCGGCGGTGGCAGCAACATAGCCTATGGTGCATCCAAGGCGGCGATCGATACGATGACCAAGTCGCTGGCGCGTGTGCTCGGGCCGAACATCCGCGTCCTGTCGGTGTCGCCGGGCGCGGTCGATACCGGCTTCGTGCCAGGCCGCACCACGGAGATGGTGGAGAAGGCGGCGCAGCGCACGCCGCTGAAGCGTGTGGTCCAGGCCGACGAAGTGGCACAAACGGTGATGGCCGCCGTCGCGCTGATGACGGCGACCACCGGAACCGTCTTGCTCGTGGAGGCCGGCTCCTTGCTGTAGCCGTCACTGTCCACTGTCATTGCTAGGAGCGAAGCGACGCCCAATTGGCCTGCTTCGTTGCTACGCGTCCTGCAAAGACATCATGCGGCCTGCTGTCCGCGCACCAGCCTGCCTGGCAGCTCGCCCGTCACCTCACCGCCGCGATAGGTGATGCGCCCGGACACGATCGTCGCATCGTAGCCATGCACCTTCTGCATCAGCCGCTTGCCGCCGGCCGGCAGGTCATGCACGACATACGGCTTGTCGCAGCCCAGCCGATCCCAGTCGATCACGTTGACATCGGCCTTCTTGCCGACTGCCAGCACGCCGCGATCATGCAGCCCGGCTGCCTGCGCGGTGTCCGAGGTCAACCGGCGGATCAGTTCCGGCATGTCCCAGCGCTGCTTCGTCTTGCCCCAATGCGTCAGCAGCCAGGTCTGGTACCCCGCATCCAGAATGAACGCGACATGCGCGCCGCCGTCGCCCAGGCCCATGATGGAATTGCGGTTGGCCAGCGTGGTCTCGCTGACCGACAGGTCGTAATCGGCATAGTTGCCGAGTGGCGTGTAGATGAAGGCCTGCCCATCGTCTTCCAGCAGCACGTCGTACGCCACCTCCTGCGGCGTGCGGCCTTCGCGCTCGGCGATCGCTGCGAGCGAATCCGCACGCTGCGGCTGGTAGTTCGGCGGATTGCCGAAGCGGAACATCTGCGTGAACGCCAGGCGATGGAACAATGGGAAGGTGCTGCCCTTCTTCGGATCTTCCGACAGCATCTGCCGACGGAATTCGGGATCGCTCATGCGGCGCACGCGCTCTGCCAGTGGCAGATGTGCGATCGACTTGTAGGACGGTGTGCCGGAGAACGGGTTCTGGCTGCCCTCCAGTCCCAGCAGCACGCCGATTGCGCGCGGCGCGACAACCGGACGGATCGACAGGCCGGCGGCATTCGCCTCGTCGGCATAGCCGAGAAGGTCGCGCCAGACAGTCGGCCGCGCGTGACGCTGCGTCAGGGTGAACACGCAGGAGCGGCCGCATTTCTCCACCACGCGGCGGATCATGGCGAACTCGGCGGCGGGGTCAGGCGCCCATTCCGAGACGATCTCCAGGAAGCCGGACCCCGCATCGCGCATGCCCATCGCAATGCCGGTGAGTTCGTCCTCCTGCGCGCGCAGTGTCGGCGTGGGATCGCCCTTCAGGCTCTTGTGGCTCAGGCTGCGCGAGGTGGAAAAACCGAACGCGCCGGCGCGCATCGCATCGGCGGCGATCTCGCGCATCTTCGCAATGTCGGCCTGGTTGGCATTCTCCAGCTGCACGGCGCGCTCGCCCATCACGAACACCCGGACCGCGGCGTGCGGCAGCAACGCGCACAGATCGATGTCGGGGTTGCGGCGTTCCAGTGCAGCCAGGTACTCGCTGAACGACTCCCATTCCCACTTCAAACCTTCGTGCATGACCGGGCCGGGAATGTCCTCCACGCCCTCCATCAGCTCGACCAGCTTCTCGCGGTCACCGGGCTTGCAGGGCGCGAAGCCCACACCGCAATTGCCCATGACCGCTGTCGTCACGCCGTGCATCGACGAAGGCGTCATGTGGTTGTCCCACACCGCCTGCCCATCATAATGCGTGTGAATATCGACAAAGCCCGGCGTGACCAGCTTGCCCTTCGCGTCGATTTCCTCGGCGCCGTTCCTGGCTATCTTGCCGATGACCGCGATGCGGTTGCCCTTGATGCCGACATCGGTTTCGACGGGCGCACGCCCGGTGCCGTCGACGACCGTGCCGCCGCGGATGACGAGATCGAGCTCTGAGCCCATTTGTCTTCTCCTTCCGGCCGTTCCCCTGGTGGCCTATTGTGCCTCGGTTGCCGCTCCATGCCAATCGACCATGCGGCGGCGGGCAAACAGGGATTTCAGATGATGCCGCTCGACGTCAGTTCAGCGCCTTCCGGTAGTGTGCCGCATGAAACCAGGCTTGCCGATTACCGGCCGCCGGCATTCCTGATCGACACGGTGGACCTGTCATTCGATCTGGACGAAGCGGCGACACGCGTGCGGTCGCGGCTGGCGCTGCGGCGCAATCCGGCGTCGGCCGACAGGCACGCAGCTTTGTCGCTCGACGGCGAGCATGTCACGCTGGTGCGACTGGCAGTGGATGGCGGTGAGCTCGGTGCCAATCGCTACCGCATCGAGGGCGGCAAGCTGGTCATCGCCGATCTGCCGGATGCCTGCACGCTGGAGATCGAAACGCGCATTGCACCGAAGGACAACAGCGAGCTGTCAGGCCTGTATACGTCGAACGGCAGCTTCTTCACCCAGTGCGAGGCAGAAGGCTTCCGCCGCATTACCTATTTTCCCGATCGCCCGGATGTCATGGCGCGGTTTACCACGACGATATCCGCCGACAAGGCGCGGGTTCCGATCATGCTGTCGAACGGCAACCCCGGCGCGATCGAAGATGCAGGCGGCGGGCGCCACCGCATCACCTGGACCGATCCTCATCCGAAACCATGCTATCTGTTCGCGCTGGTTGCCGGCGACCTTGTGGCGGTGAAGGACAGCTTCACCACGCAATCCGGCCGCCGTGTCGAGCTGGGCATCTGGGTGCGCCGCGGCGACGAGGACCGCTGCGCCCACGCGATGCTCTCGCTGAAGAAGGCGATGCGGTGGGACGAGGAGGTGTTCGGCCTGGAATACGACCTCGACGTGTTCAACATCGCCGCCGTGTCCGATTTCAACATGGGGGCGATGGAGAACAAGGGGCTGAATGTCTTCAACACGAAATACGTGTTGGCCAGGCCGGAAACCGCAACCGACAACGATTACCAGGGCATCGAATCGGTCATCGCGCACGAATACTTCCACAACTGGACCGGCGATCGGGTGACCTGCCGCGACTGGTTCCAGCTTTCGTTGAAGGAAGGGCTGACGGTCTATCGCGACCAGGAATTCTCCGCCGACCAGGGCAGCCGCGTGGTGAAGCGCATCGGCGATGTACGCGGCCTGCGCGCTGCGCAGTTCCGCGAAGATGCCGGCCCGCTGGCGCATCCGGTGCAGCCGGACCACTACATCACGATCGACAACTTCTATACCGCCACGATCTACAACAAGGGAGCCGAGGTCATCCGCATGATGGCCGCCATTATCGGCCGCGAGAATTTCCGCCGCGGCATGGACCTGTATTTTGCGCGTCACGACAACCAGGCAGTCACCATCGACGATTTTGCCCAGGCGATGCAGGACGCATCGGGCACCGACCTGACGCGATTCAAACTTTGGTATCATCAGGCCGGCACGCCGGAAGTCACCATCGCGGACAGCTACGACGCATCGGCACGCCGCTATACGCTGACATTGTCGCAGCGCACGCCGCCGACGCCGGACCAGCCGGCCAAGCAGCCCTTGGTCATTCCGGTTGCCATGGGGCTGTTGGATGATGGCGGCAAAGAGCTTGCCGCGCAAATGCTGCTGCTGACGGAAGCCGAGCAGGCCTTCACCTTCGACAACGTGTCTGGGCGGCCGGTTCCCTCGCTGCTGCGCAGCTTTTCCGCACCGGTGAAACTGTCCGGGATGAAGCTGGCGCAACTGCAATTCCTCGCAGCGCACGACACCGATCCGTTCGTCCGCTGGGAATCGGGCCAGCAATACGCGACGAAGCTGCTGCTCGACATGGCGGCAGCGTGGCGGCGCGGCGAGGCGCCGGCGTTGGATCAGGGCCTGGTCGATGCCTTGGGCGCCACGCTGCGCGATGCCGACAAGGACCCGGCCTTCGCCGCGGAGGCGCTGTCGTTGCCGAGTGAATCATTCCTCGCCGACCAGATGAGCGTGGCGGACGTCGATGCCATCCATGCTGCCCGCGACATGGCTCGCGCGGCGATCGGCCAGGCATTGCGCGCGGAACTGCGCGCCACGTATGACCGGCTGACGGATGCCGGGGACTATCGCATCGACGGTGCTGCCATCGGCCGGCGCGCAGTGCGCAATGTATGCCTCAGCTATCTCGCGGCGAACGGCGCGGCGGATGGGGTCGCGCTTGCGAAAGCGCAGTTCGATGCTGCGCAGAACATGACCGATGTACTGGCCTCGCTGGCGGTCCTGTCGGCGATCGAGTGCCCGGAGCGGCGTGCTGCGCTCGAAGCGTTCCACGCGCGTTGGCACGGCGATGACCTTGTGCTGGACAAGTGGTTTGCCATCCAGGCGATGTCGCCGTTGCCCGCGACGCCCGATGCCGTGCGCGCGCTTGCCAGGCATCCGGACTACGACCTGAAGAATCCCAATCGGGTGCGTGCGCTGGTTGCCAGTTTCGCCTCCGGCAACCAGGTGCGGTTCCACGATGCGTCGGGCCGCGGCTATGGGTTCCTGGCGGACACCATCATCCAGCTTGATCCGGTGAACACCCAGATTGCCGCGCGGCTGGTCCCGCCGCTCGGCCAGTGGCGACGCATGGATCCGGCGCGCCAGGCACTGATGAAGCAGGAATTGCAGCGCATTCTGGATGCGCCCGGATTGAGCAAGGGAACCTACGAGATGGCGTCACGCAGCATCGCGTGACGCACGGTCATTGCTTTGTCGCTGCGCTGCTCGCAATGACCGTCGATCATCTGCCGGCAAGCTGCGCCCCCAGCCTTGCCTGACGTGCCTGCCGCGGGCCGCGCGCGACTGACAGCGACGTTTCGAGATCGCCGAACACGCGTTCGATCGCGGCGTCAGCGTCGGGGACGAATTCATCGCGATGGGCGCGGGCGCGTTGCACGAGCTCGGCGGCCAGAACCCGCAGGCCGACCAGCGCAGCGGCTTTGCGTTGCAACTCGCCGGCATCGAGTGCGGCCACCACCGCATCCGCCGCCTCGGCGTACACCGCGGTCAGCGCTGCCAGTCCGCCGAGTGACAGCGTCGCTGCGTCCACGGATTGCCCCGACGCGGCGAACCGCGCCAGCAAGAAGCGAAATGCGCCGAACAGGCCGAGCGTTCCGACAGCATCCTCCACGTCGCGGAACGGGAGTGCCATCGCTTCGTAGGCAGTTCCCGTCGGGCCAAGCTGCGCCGAATGCGGCACGTGGCAACCATCCAGCAGGAGGCCGCAATGCCGTGACGGCGCCAACGCGCGATACTCGGGCATTTCCTTGATCGACAGGCCCACGGTGTCGCGCGGAACCAGAAACGCCGAATATCGCTTGCGTGTGCCCTCGGTCGCCGTCACCGCCAGCACGATGAACACCCGGGCGAACGGTCCGTTGGTGACCCAGGCCTTCTCACCAAAGATCCTGTAACCATCACCGTCGGCTTCGGCCCGCGTGGTGAGCAGTTTTGGATGTGCCCCGACCCGCGGTTCGGAGATCGCCACCGAGGCGAGATGCGGCAGCCAGGCGGCGCGCTGCTCGGCCGTGCCGAAGCCCTCGATGAAGAAGCGCGCCACCACCTGGCGTCCGGCCGAGGAACTGCCCTCCCCGAGCAAACCGGTGCGTTCGACCAGGACGGCTTCTTCGCGTGCAATCGCGGCATAGGACATGGCGTCAATTTGACCCAGGTCGCGCGCAATGCCCAGACTGCTGCGGTGGATCGACGGGAGGAACCCAGCATGCCGACCGAACTCGAAGAAAAGGATGCCATCCGCGAAGTCATGGCGGAGTATTGCTTCCGCCTGGACAATGACCGGTTTGCCGACATGGCTGCGCTGTTCACCGAGGACGGTACCTGGGACACCTTCTTCGGCAAGGGCACCGGGCGCGATGGTGTCGAAGCCTTCGTCCGCGGCCTGCGCGGGTCGGCGGTGCGGCCGCGCGCGATCCACCACGTGACCAACATCGTGATCAAGCTGGACGGCACCACGGCGAAGGCATTTTCCAACTGGATGACGGTGCAGAACAGCGAGCAGGGGCCGAAGATCGGGTCGGCCGGGAGCTACACGGACGATCTGGTGAAGCAGGACGGGCGGTGGCTGTTCCGCTATCGCAAGATCGACCGGTTCATCCACGACCAGGCATAGACGTCACTCTGCCGCGAGGGCGGCAGATCGCGCCGTCAGTGCGAAGCCTTCGTAGCCGCGCGCGGCGATGTCGCTGCAGGTCTGCCGGTAAACCCCGACGCCGCCGATATAGGGCATGAACACCTGTGGCTTGCCGGGAATGTTGACGCCCATGTACCAGGAATTCGCCAACGGGTACAGCGTGCCGTGCGCCACTTCGTTGGCGTGCGCCACCCACGCATCCTCGGCGGCCTCGGTCGCCTCGATGCAGTCCAGGCGGCGTGACCGCAGATACTCGACGCAGTCGGTGATCCAATCGACGTGCTGCTCGATCGACACCATCATGTTGCTGAGCACCGACGGGCTGCCTGGCCCGGTGATCATGAACAGGTTCGGGAATCCCGCGGTCATCAGGCCGAGATAGGTACGTGGCCCGGCCTCCCATTTCTGCCGCAGCGTCTCGCCCGTGCCGCCGTCGATGTCGATCTTCAGCACCGCACCCGTCATCGCATCGAAGCCGGTCGCGAACACGATGCTGTCGAGCTGGTATTCGGTCTCGCCGGTGCGCAGGCCGTGCGCAGTGATTTCGGTGATCGGCGTGGTTCGCGCATCGACCAGCGTGACATTGTCCCGGTTGTAGGTGTCGTAATATTCGGTATCCACGCAGATGCGCTTGGTGCCGATCGGGTGGTTCTTCGGCGCCAGCAGTTCGGCCACCGCCTGGTCGCGGACGATGGATCGGATCTTGCTGCGCACGAAGTCGGCGGCGGTGTCGTTGGCCTGCCGGTTGAAGATCAGGTCATTGTATGACGCCATGAAGCCGGTGCCGCCGGCGGCCCAGCGCGCCTCGTACTGGCGTTGCCGCTCTTCGTCGGAGACCTGCAATGCGGACTGGTCATTGGGATTGTTCAGGACGCCGGTGCGCGCCTGACGCGCCGCATCGCGCAGCGCGGGATACGTGGTTTTCCACGAGGCTTCGTAGTCCTGCGTCATCGGGCCGTTGCGCGACGGAATGCTGAAATTCGGCGTGCGCTGGAAAACGTAGAGCTCGCCTGCCTGTTTCGCGATCTCCGGGATCGCCTGGATCGCCGAGGAGCCGGTGCCGATGACACCGACGCGCTGGCCGGAGAAGTCCACGCCTTCATGCGGCCAGTGGCCGGTGTGGTACGTTTTGCCGGTGAAATCCGCCAGCCCCTTGAAGTCCGGCACACGCGCGGTGGAGAGGCAGCCTGTCGCCATCACGCAGTACTGCGCAGTGATCCGATCGCCCCGATCGGTCCGAATATCCCAACGATGCGTGGCACGGTCGAAATCGGCTGTCGTCACCCTGGTGTCGAACTGGATATCGCGGCGCAGGTCCAGCCGGTCGGCAACGTGGTTGGCGTAGCGCAGGATTTCCGGTTGCCCGGCGAACAGTTCGCTCCACTGCCATTCCTGCTGCAGTTGCGGCGCGAACGAGTAGGAGTACTGCATGCTTTCGACATCGCAGCGCGCACCCGGGTAGCGGTTCCAGTACCAGGTGCCGCCGACGCCGCTCGCAGACTCGAATACGCGCGCGGACATGCCCAGGCCGCGCAGGCGATGGAGCATGTACATGCCGGCGAAGCCCGCGCCGACAATGACAACGTCCACCGTGTTCTGGGTCTTGGCGTCAGGCATGAGTTCTGGCTCCGTGTGGCAGGATTCTACCAGCCAGTAGTAAATACTACGGCTACGTAAGTCAATCGCCGTTCCGTGGTGGCGGACTTGCTCCGGCCATGACGTGAAGTGGCGAGGCGGTCGCGCGCCGTCTCAATTGCCCTTGAATACCGGCGCTCGCTTCTCCACGAACGCCTGTGACGCCTCCTTGTGGTCCTGGCTCTCGCGACTGCGCAACATGCCGAACGCCTCGCTGTCCAGGCCAGCGGCAAGGTCGCCATGTTCCGCGACATTGAGGTTGCGCTTCATGTAGCGCAACGCCACGCCTGGGCCATTGGCCAACTTTACAGCCAGCGCCAGCGTTTCCGCCGCCAGTTCGTCATCGTCCACCACGCGGTTGGCCAGTCCCAGCGCCTCGATGCGGCCGGCATCCAGCACGTCGGAGGTGAAATACAGCTCGCGCGCCCGCGCCGTGCCGACAAGTTGCGTGAGAAACCAGGTGCCTCCGTAATCGCCCGACAGCCCGACCTTGGCGAACGCCGTCGTCATGCGCGCACTGCGTCCGGCAATGCGCAGGTCGCACGCGAGGGCGAGCGACAGGCCGGCGCCCGCGGCCACGCCATTCACCATGGCGATCGTGGGCTTCGGCATCTCATGCAGCAGGCGCGACGCCTCCATCGCCGACCGCAACTGATCCGCGCGGCGCTCCGGAGTTTCCTTGCTGCCGGTCGCCGCGGTCCTGGCCTGCACCTGAACGTCGCCACCGGCACAGAAGGCGCGGCCCGCACCGGTGAGCACGACGCAGCCGACCGCATCATCGGCGGCGCATTCGGCCAGATGCGACCGTAAGGCCTGCATCATGTCCCTGGTCATGGCATTCAGCCGCTCCGGCCGGTTCAGTGTGATCACCGCGACGCGGTTCTCCAGCCGATACAGCAGCTCTTCGGTCACGATGATCTCCTCATTCAGCGGCGGCGCTGGCGACCGCCGCGGGCTTCCAGCTCTGTAGCACCGGCAGCACTTCCCTGGCGAACAGCCGCAGTGACGATTCGGCCTTCTCGTATGGAATGCCGCCGAAGCGGAACGAGACGTCGAGCTCAAAATCGCCGATCACCGCGCGCCGCGCCTCGAGCTCGCGCAGGATGCGATCGGGCGGTCCCCACACTGCGGCCTTCATGAAGCCGGCAATCGCGCCATCCATGCCGGCGGCCTTGGCGATCGCCGCCTTCTGCGCGTAGGCGTCATAGCCCTTCACCGTGTTGAAGTGATCGCCGAGCAATTCGTAGTGTTCGAAATTGCTGTGCACGAAGCTGCCCATGTGCTGCCGGGCGAGGTCCTCCGCTTCGGCGAGGTCGGGCCAGCACAGGCAGAAATCGGCGATCAGCATTGGCGGCGCTTCTGTGCCATGGAATTTGCGGAACAGCTCGCGGTTTCGCTGGATCGCCGGCAGGCGCATCGGCCACGGACGATCGGAGAACATCACCATGTGCGCGCCCAGTCGCGCTGCCGATTCCACGGAATCCTCGCTGGAGGCGACCGCGTAGATACGATTGTCAAAACTGTATTTCGGTCGCGGCCGCAGCTCGATACGCGGTTGCTGGTAGTGCTTGCCGTTGCCTTCCATGAACCCGGTGCGCAACGCCTGCACGATCATCGGCGCCGCCTCGTCGAAGCGTTCGCGCGATTCATTCATCGTGCCGCGGAACGCTGCGAATTCACGCCGCGCGAGGCCGCGGCCAAGGCCCAGTCGCAGCCGGCCATTGCACAGCAGGTCGAGCACTGCCGCCTGTTCGGCGACGCGCAGCGGATCGTGCCACGGCAGGATCACCGCTGCCGTGCCGAGATCGATGCCCGGGCAGGCGGCCGCCAGGTACGTCATCAGTTGCAGGTTGTCGGGACAGAACGAGTAATCGAAAAAGTGATGTTCGGCCGACCACAGCACGTCGAATCCCAGGTCGGCTGCCTGCCGCGCCAGCCGGAGTTCTTCGTCCCACACCTGGTCGTCGCCGATATTTTCCCAGCCGTACGCGGCGAATATCATCATCATGCCGACATCCATGGTTCCCTCCTCGCCGCAGTCTCTACTGGCTGGTACCGTGTCATGCTATCTGGTAACAGGCAATCTCAGGGGGAGGCACGTCATGCCGAGGCTGGCAAACCGGAAGATCCTGATCACCGGCGGTGCATCGGGCATCGGTCGCGCCACCAGCGAATTGTTCGCGCGTGAAGGCGCCGCGGTCGCGGTGCTGGATCGCGATGCCACGTCGGCCGAAGCGGTCGCGCGCAGCATCGATGGACATGCGTTTGCCGCCGATGTGTCCGACGCCGCTGCAATCGCGCGCGCCGTGCAGGACGCCGCACAGGCACTCGGCGGACTCGACGGCCTGGTGAACGCCGCGGGCGTCTTCATCAACAAGGGGTTGATGGAGACCGGACCCGCCGTGTGGAACCAGACCATTGCGGTGAACCTGACCGGCACGTTTCTGTGCGTGCAGGCCGCCGTGCCGTTCCTCCGGCAGTCGCCGGGCGCAACGATCGTCAATATCGCCTCCGGTGTCGGGCTGCTGCCGACCGGTGGCGGCAGCACCGCCTATGTCGCCTCAAAGGGCGGCGTGATCGCCATGACGCGCGCGCTGGCCGCCGAACTGGCGCCGGCGATTCGTGCCAACGTCGTCTGCCCTGGAGCGGTCGAGACACCGATGACCGCCGGCACGCTGCGCGATCCATCCGGCGCGGTCATTGCGGCCATCGTCGATCGCTATGCGCTGGGCCGTCCCGCATCACCCGACGAGATCGCTGCCGGGATCCTGTTCCTGACCTCGCATGAGAGCTCCTTCGTGACCGGGATCAGCCTGCCGGTCGATGGCGGGCGCACCTATCATTAACCACCGGTCATTAACCACCGGCCATCAGTGGTGCCGGTGTCGGTTGAGCGCAGCGAAATTCATCAACGGTCCGGCGCCGTGGCCACCGTGCACGCGGCCGTTATCATATCACCGTGCTGCCGCAATGCGGCCACGACCAGTCCCCACCTTCCACTCCGCAAGTCAGAGTTGAAGGAGCCTGCCATGCGAACCTGGTCAAAACTGCTGATCGCCGCTCCGGTTGCGGCCGGATTGCTGGCAGCCCCTGCCGCGTACGCGGATTCGCATCACGACGGGCATGGCGAATGGCACGGCGAGAGGCACGGTGACTGGCACGGCGGCCACGATTGGCATCACGACCATGACGACGGCGGCGCAGTCGCCGGAGCCATTCTCGGCCTTGGTGCTGCCGCCGTACTCGGCGGTGTGATCGCCTCGCAGCAGCCTCAGTACTACGCCCCGCCGCCGCCGGTGGTCTACGCACCGCCTCCGCCGTACTACGCGGGACCGCAATACTGAGCCCGGTCGCCTAGCCGCCACCTCCATCCCACGAACGCAGCACGGCAGGGCCGATTGCCATCGCGATATCCGACGGCGTCGCGCCCTGCCTGGCGCACACTTCGGCGAGGCTGATCTGCGCGCCGCCCTGGCGGCCGATCAGCACCACCTCGTCGTCGTCGCTCGCATCGGGGATCGCTGACAGGTCCAGCCGCATGTACTCCAGCGAAGGGCCGCCCAGGATCGGTGCGCGGCTGCCACGCACCAGCACGTTATCGGCATGGCAATGCCCGCCACCGTCGACCTTCCCGAACGGAATCACGCCGACCCGGCGCACCGCCGCGACATCGAACGGCGCATGCTCCTCCGCGAAGTCGCGGGTCACCGCGCGCACCTGGGTGAGCACGGATGTCAACGACCGGATGATCGTCGCGTCGGCATAAAGGAACTGCCCGGGATCCACCGCGTCCAGTTCCATGCCCGACAATCGCCCCAGCACCTTCGATGAAGCAAACAACCGCATGGGCATCTCGATGTGCGCCTGGCGCAGCCCATCCAGCGCCGCGACGAAGCGGCGGAACTGCTCCGCGATGACCGCATCCGGGGCGTCGTCGCGAAAGGTCGGGTGCGCGTTGACCACGGCGAGCGAAACTCTGCTGGTCTGCGCAATCCGGCGGGCCATCGCGACAAACTGCTCGGGCAGTACGCCGATGCGCTCCGGTCCCACCTCCAGCTTGATGGCGAGTTCGATCGGCGACCGGGCATGGCGCGCGACCGTTTGGATCTGGCCTTCGCTGAGTACCGTCAGGATCAGCCGGTACGCCTCCGCCGCGGCGACGGCATCGGCATCGATCGGCGCACCGGCATACAGCAGGATCGGCACGTCGATGCCGGCCTGGCGCAGCGCGATGGCCTCGGCGCGATCAATCAGAGACAGTGCGCTCGCGCCGCCGGCAAGCGCCGCACGCGCCATCGGCAGCGTGCCGAAGCCGTAGCCGTCTGCCTTCAGTGCGGCAAAGATCCTCACCTGCGGCCCGACCCGCCGGCGCAACTGGGCGACGCGCCTGATCACCGACGATGTGTCGATCGCCAGCCGGTTCGGCCGGCGATGCATACGGTCCGCCTCATGCTGCATGGCGCTTCCCTCCACGGCGCCACTATGGGCATGCGCCGCGCGCCGGGACTAGTCTGGCGGCGTCTGTTGAGGAAGTGCCGCATGCCCCACGATCGATTGCTGCCGTTCGATGCCGCGCCATTCATGCCGGCGCAGCGCACGCCCTCGCCGATCGCGGCGTCGGTGCGTTGCGGCAGCCGCGTGTTCCTGAGCGGGCGCAGCGCATTGCAACAGGACGGCACGGTTGCCGCGCTGGGCGATGCTGGGGCGCAGGCCCATGCCGCGCTCGACAACATCGAGGCGGCGTTGCAGGCCGCCGGCGGTTCGCTGCGTGACATCACGAAGCTGACCACATCGCTGGTCGATCGCGGCCATCGCAAGCCGGTGTACGAGGCGATCGGCCGTCGCCTGAAGGATGTGTTTCCGGTCAGCACCGGCCTGCTGGTCGCCGGCCTGCCGTTGCCGGAACTGATGGTGCAGATCGACGCCGAAGCCGTGGTCGGCGCACCGGTGCAGCGGCTGCGCACATTCGAGATGAAGGACTGGTTCGGGCAGGACATCGCCTGGCAGGGCGCCATGGTCGCCGCCGGCGATAGCGAATTGTTCGTGCGCGGCCAGACCGGTTCGGCCCTCGACGGCAGCGGCATGGCGGGAACCGGCCGGCGACCGGAGGATGCGGCGGCACAGGCCGACCTGGCGCTGACCAATCTCGCGACTTTGCTGCGCGAGGCCGGCTCGGGGATGGACGATGTCTGCAAGATCACCGTGTACATCAGCGACCGGGCATATCGCGGCGCGGTCTATCCGGTGATCGGCCGGCATTTCCGCGGCATCCATCCGGTGTCCACCGGCCTGATCGTCACCGGCTTCGCCCGGCCCGAGATCCTGTTCGAGATCGATGTCCATGTGCTGCGCAAGCAGGGCGGACCGCATCGCCGCGTGCGCCCGTATCATTCCAATGCGGTGCGCTACGGTTTCGCCCAGCAGTCGATCGACTGCGATTTCTGCATGGCAGTGGGCGCCGGCGGGCAGGTGATCCTGCGCGGGCAGACCGGCACTGACTTGCAGGAGGTCATGCACGGCGCCGGGGATGCGGTCGCGCAGGCGGAACAGGCGATGCAGAACGTCGAGGTGCTGCTGGGCGAAGCCGGCGTCGGATTGTCCGATGTGGTGAAGGCGACGGTGTTCGTGACCGACCGGGCGTATCTGGCCGGCGTGACGGATGTCGTGTTGCGCCGGTTGACCGGCGTGACGCCCGGCTTCAGCGCGATCGTGGTGAAGGGACTCGCCAGTCCGGAGCTTCTGATGGAGGTCGACATCACCGCGATGAAGCCAATGTGACGCCTGCGTCCTCGCAATGACAACGGGGACCAGCGGTGAGGCAAGCTTGCTTACCTCAGGCTGGCGCCCATCGGCACCACCCCTGTGGTCCGCACCCTGGCGGACGGCGACCAGATCGACAGCGCGTAGAACAGGATCGCCAGCAGCAGCAGGTAGTGAAAACCGAGTAGCATCGAGAATGGTTCGCTCAGCCCGCCCAGCACGGCGCCGGCAATATTGGAGCCGAACGCCTGATCCGGGAAGGCGGTATCGCGGAACGATCGCGCGAAGATCACGCCGGCGAAGAACATCGGCCCCAGAGCCAATACGCACGGCAACACGTATCGCCAGGCGATGCCGCCGGCAATGAACATATCGAACGGCACCACGGTGCCAAGCGCCAGCAGCAGGAACAACAGGCCGTAGTGCCACGTCAGTCGGCCCGTCGGATGGCGCAGCACGTACAGGTTGGCGGCGAGGATCAGCACCAGCACAGTGAAGAACACCAGCGAGTTCACCAGCCACGTGCTGCCGAACAGCAATGCCAGCTGCACGACGGCCTTGGTCTCCAGCAGCATGAACGCCGCTCCGAGGAAGAACATGCGATTGTCCAGGCGCATGCGGCCCTTGGGCAGGAAGAAGTAGACCATCGCGACCCCAAGTCCGCCCAGCATCACCATCGACCGAAGGCTGAGGCTGGGCACCAGCCGGTTTTGCAGATAGAGGAACGGCCAATCATCACTGGCGCTGTCCAGCGCCTGTCCGTCATGCACGATGGTCGTCGGGGCAATCTTCTGCCATTGCTCCTGCTGGTCGGCCGGAAATGCCGTGGGCTGCACGGTAAATCCGTTGACGTCGAGGTTTTGCGGCGGGATCGTATTGAGCCAGAACGGCCGGCCGTTATCGAAGCTTTGCAGGATCTGCCTGTTGCAGCCGGTGATGACGATGGTGAACCCGGCGGGCGAGGATGACGTGAGGCGTTCCTCGTAGGGCAGGCTGAGGATCACCGGCTTGCAGCCGAAGGTTCGCTCCGCCATGGCCGCGACGCGTTCGACGATCCACCCCTGGCGAAAGAAGTTGTAGGTGATGAACGTGCCACCCGGCTTGAGCACGCGCTTGATGTCGTTGAACGCCTCCTGGGTGAACAGGAAGCTCTCCAGCCGCAGGTTCGAATACCCGCTGTGCAGGATCAGCGAGTCCACCAGGGCATAGACGACAAGGTCGTATTTCTGGTCGGTGGTGCGCAGGAAATGCCGGCCGTCGTCAAGATGGCGGACCACCCTGGGGTCCTGATAGGGGTGATCGGGATTCTCCCGGATGCCGATGCTCTGGATCACCGGATCGATCTCCACGGCGTCCACCCGGCCAACGCCGAAATGCAAGGCGTGGTCAAGGTCGTTGCCTGAGCCGGCGCCGATGATGAGGGCGTGCTGGAACGGTTTACCGCCGGTCGCCCGTTGCAGCAGGTGGATCAGCGAGTAGGTGGAACCGCCCCGCTCGAACGGAACCATCGTCTGATGGCCGATGGTGTTCACCGTGATCTGTCCGCTGGAGACGTGGCGGACCGCATAGTATGGCGACCACTGCGAGACTTCGCCCCGCATCGCCATCGAGACATCCGGCGCCTCGACCATCAGCACGAGCGTTGCCAGGATGATGGCGTGCTTGACCGAGAGCATCCGATGCTGGTGCAGCAGATAGGCCATGCCGACAGCCACCACCAGGAACCAGGCTGCCGGGGGCGCCCAGAAGAGCGACATGCCGGTGAAGGCGACGATGCCCGCGAGGCTGCCGCCGATGTTCAGCGTATAGGCGACGACACGGTTGGGATAGGCGTCGAACGCCCTGCCGAGGGCCTGCCCCAGCCCGACGAACAGCAGGCTGATCAGGAGGAAGAAAACCGCCACGATCAGCTCGATCGGGATGGCGAATTGGGCCACGTCGGGATTGCGGTATTCGGTACCGAAGAAGACTTCCTGTGGCGAGGACTGGTGCCCGACATCGACTGCGAGACCGGTCCAGCCCTGGTAGATCGCCAGCATCACCAGTGCGGCCGTCACGGTGAAGAGCGCCAGGGCCGGGAACTGTCCGAGCCAGTCGTAGCGTTTGCGGGCGGCCATGCAGCCGCAGGACATGCCCAGGAAGCTGGCGAGCAGGACAACATTGGTGAAGAACTGCAGGAAGATCACGTAGGCGGCGAACCAGCGAATGCATGCCAGTTCCAGGAACAGCACCAGGAAGCCGACCAGAAAGAGCGTCAGGCCAGTGGTTCGCAAGTCGGACGAAGCTGTGGCGCCCGGCATCGGGGCTGCGATTTCAGCCGACATATCGACTCTCCCTTGGGCCGCCATTGGGGGTAGTCCGGCGCTGCACGGTGGCTCGTTGCTGTTTCCGGCATTGATGATTGCAGCCACGCTTCAATTCGGCCGACCCGGCCGGTCCGGCGTCCGCCGATCTCTGGCGGCAGCGCGCGCCGGACGGTAAGAATACCGGGGCCGACAGCCGGATCGGCGAGGCTGCGCAGATCGGGGGCGGGATGAACGAGACGGTGGATGTGCTGATTATCGGCAGCGGTGCTTCGGGCGCCGCTGTGGCCTGGAGCCTCGCCGAAACGCGGATGAAAATCCTTTGCCTGGAACAGGGCGACTGGATCAGGCAATCCGACTTCCCGAGCAACGGGCGCGACTGGGAAGCGCGGCGCTACGGCGATTTCGACATCAGTCCGAATCGCCGCGGCCGGCCCACAGATTACCCGATCAACGACGACAACTCGCCGATGAAGATCGCCAACTTCAACGCGGTCGGCGGCGGCACGGTGATGTACACCGCGCACTACCCGCGGATGCACCCGTCGGATTTCCGCGTCAGATCGCTGGACGGCGTCGCCGACGACTGGCCAGTGGACTATGCGACGCTGGAGCCGTTCTTCGCCGAGAACGACCGCATGACGGGCGTTGCCGGCCTGGCCGGCGATCCGGCCTATCCGCCCCACCAGCCGCCGATGCCGCCGCTGCCACTCGGCAAGACCGGCGCACGCTACGCCCGCGCGATGAACCAACTCGGCTGGCACTGGTGGCCGTCCGACTCGGCGATTGCCACCACGGAGTACGACGGGCGGGCACCGTGCATCAATCTCGGCCATTGCACGCCGGGCTGTGCGCAAGGTGCGAAGGCGAGCACCGACATCACCTACTGGCCGCACGCCATCCGCTCCGGCGTCGAACTACGTACGCGCTGCCGGGTGCGCGAGATCACCACCAACGAGCACGGCATGGCGGCTGGCGCGATCTACTACGACGCCGATGGCGTGGAGCAGTTCCAGCCGGCCGAAGTGGTGATCGTTGCCTGCAACGGCATCGGCACGCCGCGCCTGCTGCTCAATTCGGCGTCGGCGCGGTTCCCCAACGGCCTGGCCAATTCCAGCGGCCTGGTCGGCAAGAACCTGATGCTGCATCCCTGGCCGCAGGTCGGCGGCTATGTCGACGAGCGGGTGGACGGTGATCGCGCACCGATGCTGAGCCTGTGGAGCAAGGAGTTCTACGAGACCGACGTCTCGCGTGGCTTCGTCCGCGGCTACACGCTTCAATTCGCCCGCGCCGGCGGCGTGGTCAGCGAGGCCATCGACAGCGAGGCGCGCGGCCTGCTGCCGTGGGGCGCCGACCATCATCGCATCTATCGCCAACTGGTGCATCGCCGGCTGCGGATCGGCATTGCCTGCGAGGACCTGCCCGAGGAGCATAACCGCGTCACGCTCGATCCGGTGCTGAAGGACAGCCACGGCATCCCGGCGCCGAAAATCGACTACGCCATCAGCGAGAACACCCGGCGTATGATGGAGCACGGCATCGCGCGGGCATCGGAGATCCTGACCACCGCCGGCGCCACCAACCTGTTCACCTCCCGCACGGTGCTCAACAGCCCTGGACATCTGCTGGGCACCGCGCGCATGGGCGACGATCCGCAACGCTCCGTGGTGAATGCGTGGGGCCGCAGCCACGATGTGAAGAACCTGTTCATCGTCGATGGCAGCATCTGGGTCACGTCCGGCGGGGTAAATCCCACTTCGACCATCCAGGCGCTGGCACTCTACATCGCCGACAGTATCAAGCGGCGCCTGGCCACCTTGTTCGATTGAGGCAAACAATGACCGACACACTGACTCCGAGGGAAAGCCGGGACCTGCGCTGCATCGCCGGCATGATGATTCCGGCGAGCACGGAATACGGCGTGCCCGGTGCGGACGATGCGACCATCTTTGCCGACATCGAGACGTCGATCGGTCGCGACCGCGCCGATGTGCAGAAGGCTCTCGGCGAGCTTGCCGAACTGGCCGGCGGCGCCTTTGCCGATCTCGATGCGGCGCGGCGGGAGGAAGTGGCGGCAACGTTCCGCGCGCGTGGCGGCACGCCGCTGGCGACGCTCTCGCGGGTGATCCTGCAATGCTATTATCGTGACGATCGGGTGGTGCGCTCACTGGGGTTGGAGCCGCGGCCGCCATTCCCGAAGGGGCACACGCTGGAGCAGGGCGACTGGTCGTTGCTTGATCCGGTGCGCGCGCGGCCGAAGATGTGGCGCGATGCACCCTGATGCAGGTCCGGGCATCGCGGCTGGTTGATCGCCCGATCATCACGCCAGAACTGCATCCGAGCATCGGCGTCAACATCCAGGGTCCATCGCTGATCCGCGTGCCGGACTGGGTCGAGCAACCGCTTGGCGCGTACTACCTGTACTTCGCGGACCACAAGGGCAGCTACATCCGCCTCGCCTATGCCGATGCGCTGGCCGGGCCGTGGTGCGTGCATCCGCCCGGCAGCCTGCACCTGGCGCAATCCTGCTTCCTGACCGAACCGCCGGTGCCGTCGCCGGATGGACTGGCGGCGTTCGAGGAACGCTACCGGCGCAGTGGAACGGCGATCTCGCACGACGTGCTGTCGGAGATCACCACGCCGCACATTGCCTCGCCTGACGTGCATGTCGATCCGGCCGGTCGGCAGATCGTGATGTATTTCCACGGGCTGGAGGGCGTCGGGACACAGGTCACTCGGGTGGCAACGTCGCGCAACGGCATCGATTTCACTGCGCGGCCGGAGGTGCTGGGGCGTTCGTACTTTCGGGTCTTCCAGCACGACAGCATGACATACGCTCTGGCGATGCCGGGACAACTCTACCGGTCGGCCGATGGATTCCACGGGTTCGAACTTGGGCCGGTGCTGTTCAACCCCAACATGCGCCACGCGGCAGTGCTGAAGCGCGGCGATACGATGCTGGTGTTCTGGACACAGGTCGGCGACGTCCCGGAGCGCATCCTGCTGAGCCGCATCGATCTGTCGGGCGATTGGCAGCAATGGCGCGACAGTGCGCCGGTCGAAGTCCTGCGTCCGGAGCGAAGCTGGGAAGGCGCGGATGCGCCGCTGGCGCCATCGATCCGCAGCACGGCGTATGGCCAGGTCAACCAGCTGCGCGATCCGGCGGTGTTCGAGGAGTCTGGGGCGATCTACCTGCTCTACGCCGTTGCCGGCGAGAGCGGCATCGCGATCGCCGAGGTGTTTGGCCCCCTGTCATTGCGAGGAGCGTAGCGACGCGGCAATCTCCGGCCAATCTCGCGCGCACAAGCCGGTCGGGGTTTGCCTCGTCGCTGCGCTCGTCGCAATGACAGCTGACGGCTCACTCGGTGAATGCAGCCAGGTTCTGCAAGGTTGATCGGAACCCCGCCTCGTGGTCACGCGTCTGGATGCCTTCGGGTGCGTTCTCGCACCGGACGGTGACCTCGGTGCCTTCTGCAACGTCCGCCAGCGTCCATATGATCGTCATCGACCCGGCGAATGCAGGATCCTCCGATTCGAATTCCGCCTGTTGCACGATCCGCTCGTCCGGGACCAGTTCGACGAATCGGCCACGCACCGTGTCGGTGTGCTCCGACGTCTTGCCGCGCACTGCATGGTCCGGCTCCACATAGCTGAGTGACATGCGATAGCTCCCGCCGTCTCGCGCATCGAATTCGTCTATCCGACCCGTCATGCCGTCCGGCGGCAGCCATGCGACCACCGCCTCCGGGTCGAGGAACGCCCGATATATCGTGCGACGCGGTGCGTTGATGATTCTCGAGGCTATCGTCATGGGCGCTCCCTCCTTGCCGACGCGATGCAACACCAATCGCCGCGCCATCGGCAGTCGATTGCCGCGGCGGCAGGTGCTATGCCGTTCCGACGGCGCCGATCCCGGGATGGCGCGGACGACACGGAGAACCATTGCATGACTGGAGCTACCGACTTCGACATCGCCACGCTGCGCGCGCGCCGCACCAACAAGTGGCACAAGTTCCCCGCCGACGTGCTGCCGGCATGGGTCGCGGACATGGATTTCGGCGTGGCCCCGCCGATCACCGCCGCGCTGGCGCGCCTGACCGACAACCAGGAATATGGCTATGCCGCGCGAGAAGGCGTGCTGGCCGCGGCGTTCGTCCGCCGCATGGAACGCCGGTTCGGCTGGCACACCGACCCCGCCGACACCGTCGCGATCGGCGACCTGGTGCAGGCCAGCTTCTCCTCGGTCATGGCGTTCAGCGAGCCAGGCGATGCGGTGCTGCTGCAACTGCCGTCGTATCCTCCGTTCATGGCCGCGATCAACGACACCGGCCGGCGGCTGATCGCCAATCCGATGCGCGACGACGGCATGCGCTGGGCGCTCGACCTCGCCGCCTATGAGGCCGCACCCGATCCGCGGACCCGCGTGCTGATCTTCTGCCACCCGCAGAACCCAACCGGACGCGCTTACAGCCGGGCTGAACTGGAGATGGTGGCGGATTTCGCCATCCGCAACGACCTGATCGTGGTCTCCGACGAGATCCATGCGGACATCGTGTATCCCGGCAAGACGCATATTCCATTGGCCTCGCTGCACCAGGACATCGCCGCGCGCACCATCACCATCACCTCGGCGACCAAGAGCTTCAACATCCCCGCGCTGCGCTGTGCCGTGATGCATTTCGGTGCGCCGGCGCTGAAGGAGCGCTTCTTCGCCCGCATTCCGGCGCGCCTGCTCGGCTCGCCCGGCGTGACAGGCGTCGATGCCACTGTCGCGGCCTGGGACGACGGACAACCCTGGCTCGAAGAAATCATGGCGCAACTGCAGGCAAACCGCGACTGGCTGGCGCAGACCATTGCCACGGAACTGCCGGGCGTGACGATGCGCGTGCCGGAGGCGACATACCTCGCATGGCTGGATTGTCGCGCATTGGAACTGCCGGGTTCTGCCGGACAATTCTTCCTGGACAAGGCCAAGGTCGGGTTGAATTTCGGTGAAACGTTCGGCGCGCAATACGCCGGCTTCGCGCGGTTGAATTTCGCCACCCCTGCGCCGGTCCTGCGACAGATCGTGGCGCGCATGGCGGAGGCGGTGCGCAGCCGCTGACCGTCACCCCACCGTCATGGCCGGGACAAACCGGCCATGACGGGGGAGGTGCAACGATCAGGGTGCGGTCAGCCGGTAGACCTTCGCGGCGGTCCCGCTGTAGAGCGCGGTCTTTTCGCTCGCCGACGCATTGGCGGTGATGCGCTTGAACGCGTTCCACAGCTCGGTATAGCCGCAGGACTGCTTGTCCGGCGGGAAGTTGCTCTCGAACATGCAGCGATTGGCCCCGAACGCCTCGATGCAGTGCTCGATATATGGACGCCAGGCAGCGGCCAGGTCTTCCGATGACGGCGGCAGGTCGCGCTCATGGAAATCGAAGCCGACGGACACCATGCCGAGACCGCCAAGCTTGCAATACACGTTGGGGCATTTGGCAATTTCGGAAATATCCTTGCGCCAGCCGGCGAGGACCTCCTGGCGATGGTTGTTGTACGGACCGACGCCGAGTATGCCGCCGACGTGATTGAGGATGATGGTGGTGTCGGGAGAGGAGCGTGCGAGGTCGACCGCATCGGGTAGTTGCGGATGATACTGCCATGATTCGAAACTCAGCCCGAGCGGCGCGAGCTGGGCCAGGCCTTCGCGGAACTTCGGGTCCATCACCTGGTGCAGCGGTACCTTGCGCGATGCGTATTTGCTGACCGCTTCGTGTGTATCCCAGGCAACGCCGTGGCGCAGCCCGCGCAGGCGTCCGCCGGCGGCAGCGATCTCGGCTTCCAGCAATTCGCGCACCCGCGCGCCGACACTGAG
The DNA here is from genome assembly GCA_036265005.1 of Acetobacteraceae bacterium. Taxonomy (GTDB): domain Bacteria; phylum Pseudomonadota; class Alphaproteobacteria; order Acetobacterales; family Acetobacteraceae; genus JAMXLO01. Next base: position 35,050 of record DATAPW010000358.1, read on the forward strand.
GTCGCCGCCGCCGACGATGCCCTCGGCGACACGGCATGGGCCGTAGCCGCCCGAGGCACTCATCGCGGCGAGGCCGGTGACGAACTCGACTTCGCCGACCGCGGCCATTTCGCGCGGACCATCCTTGCGATACATCGCGCGGCATTCGAGGAAGACGGTCGAGACAATGTTATGGCCGCCGCCGATATCCGACAGCAGCTCGGGCAACAGGTAAAGACCGCGATGCGGCGTATCCCAGAAGTGATGATGCGGATCGATGATCGGCAGATCGGGTTCCAGCGCCGCTTCGGTGCGCTTTGCGAGCCACGCCTTCAGCGGCGCGTCTTCGCGATAAACACCGCCGCGGTATTCGCCTTTGGATTCTCCGACCTGTGGCATGCTGGTTTCCTCCTTTGCCGGTTCCCTGTCGAACAGCTTAGGCCTGCGGTCGGCGATTTCAAACCGCTCACGCCCTCAGGTACTTGTTGAACCAGTCCAACGTGTGCTGCCAGGCCTCCTTGGCGGCGGCTTCGTCGTAACGCGGCGTCGTGTCGTTGTGGAAGCCGTGATTGGCGGACTTGTAGATATGGCCCTCATGCGGCACGTGCGCGGCGGTGAGCGCGGCATCGAACGCCTCCCAACCTCCGGTGATGCGCGTGTCCAGTTCGCCATACTGCGCATTGATCGGCGCCTTGATTTTGGCTGCGTCCGCAGCACTCGGTTGGACCCCGTAGAACGGCACCCCGGCCGCCAGGTCGGAGCCCATCCGCACGGCCAGCAGGTTGACCACGCCGCCGCCGAAGCAGAAGCCCACGGCGCCGAGTTTGCCGGTGCAGTCCGGACGCGACCGCAACCATGTCGCGGCGGCGACGAAGTCTTCCTGCATCTTGTCGCCGTTGACCTGGCGGAACAGCGCCAGGCCCTTTTCGTCGTCGCCGGGATAGCCGCCCACCGATGTCAGCCCATCGGGCGCGAATGCAATGAAATTGGCAACTGCCAGGCGTCGCGCCACATCCTCGATGTAGGGATTGAGGCCGCGGTTCTCATGGACGACCAGGACCGCGGGCAGCCTGGTGGCATTCGCCGGCCGCACGAGATAGCCCTTGATGCTGCCGTTGCCCTGCGGCGACGGCACCGTCTCATAGTGTGCCGTAATCCGCTTGTCGTCAGCCGGCACCTGTATGGCCCACGCATAGTTTGGCTTGAGCATGTCAAGCAATGCTGCCGCTGTGACGCCACCGACGGCATATTTCTGCGCGCCGCTCAGGAATTCACGACGGCTCATTCCGCCATGCACATATCCATCGAACAGATTGAGCAGTTCCTGCGGAAAATCGGATGCGTTCTTGCGTTCCACGTGGGTGCCTCCCTTGGTGATTGAACCTGCCCGGTCAGACATCATCCGGACTGAGGACGGCGATCAGCTCTGCCGATCTCTGGTGAACCTCCGCCTCCCGTTCCAGGTTCTTCGGAAACCTGTTGCGCCTTGCCAGGACCAGGGTCCGCTTTGCCTGCGACTCATGCCATTGACGAACCGCAAGCAAGGCTGCATCCCAACCGCGCTGGAACTCCGGGGTGATCCTGGTGGATGTGTCAGTCATCGGCAGGTCCTGCTGCGTGGTCCGTTGCCGTCAGCATTGTACCGACGCAAGCTCTTGTCCATCCATCCGGCTCTGTGACACCGTCGGCTGGCGCCACGTCCAATCGATGGATGTAGCGACGGTGTGCCGGTGTCACCCCGGGAATCCGCCACCATGAACAGGAGCATCGCCAATGATCGACCTCTACTTCTGGCCTACCGGCAACGGCAAGAAAGTCGTGATCCTGCTTGAGGAACTTGGCCTGCCTTACACCTTCAAGCCGATCAACATCGGCCGCGGCGACCAGCTCACGGCGGCATTCCTGAAGATTTCGCCCAACGGCCGCATGCCGGCAATCGTGGACGATGAGCCGATGGGCGGCGGCGAGCCGCTATCGATCTTCGAGTCCGGCGCCATCATGACGTACCTGGCCGAGAAGACCGGAAGATTCATGCCCACCGATCCGCGCGGCAGATATGACGTGGCGCAATGGGTGAGCTGGCAAATGGCCAACCAGGGTCCCAAACTGGGCGAGCAAGGCCATTTCCGGCGCGCCCTTGCCAGCGGCAAGAACGGCGATCTGTCCTACGCCATCCGCCGCTTCGACAACGAAGCGCATCGCATCTTCGGCGTGATGAACCTCGGCCTGTTCAACAAGCGCTATCTCGCCGCCGGCGAATACACCATCGCCGACATGATCTGCTATCCGTGGGCATCGAGTTGGGCCACGCGGGAAATCGATATCGAGGAATTTCCCAACGTGAAGGGCTGGCTTGAGGAGATGGGCGAGCGCCCGGCGGTGAAGAAGGCAATGGCCCTGGGACCCGAGTTCCGCGAGGACCCGGCCTCGATCAGCGCCGAGGAGCAGGCACGCCGACAGAAGCTGGTCGGTGACCAGCGGGCTCAGCCGGTCCCGGCGGAGTGGGTGAATGCCGCTGCGGAATAGATGAGGCCGGGGCTCTGCCCCGGACCCCGCCAAGAGGCTCTGCCTCTTGGATCGCCGCTAAGGGCGTAGCCCTTAGAACCCTTCTGTTTGGCACCGGTGGGCTTCAGGGCAATGCCCTGAAGCTTCCTCTATCCGACGGGATCCAGCACCACGACGGGAATCTCGCGCTCGGTCTTTTTCTGGTAGTCGGCGTACGGTGGCCAGAATTCCAGCGACTTCTCCCACAGCCGTGCGCGTTCCTCGCCGGTTGCGGTCCTGGCGCGTGCCTTGATCTTCGCGGTGCCCACTTGCACTTCGACGTTCGGATTGGCGAGGATGTTGCGATACCAGCCGGGATGCTCCGGCGCGCCGCCTTTCGACGCGACCACGATATAGCTGTCGCCGACTTTGCCGTAGAACAGCGGGAAAATGAACTTATCGCCGGACTTCCGGCCGGTCGTCGTCAACAGCAGCGAGGCGACCGTCATCTCTGGCCGGCCCGGCTGGGTCATTTTGTACATGTGCCCGTCGGTGCCACCGCTGGATAGGTAGCGGTTCGTGTGCTCCACCATCCACCCGGGAAGGTTGGGAGCCAGTTTGGCGTCGGTCATGGTTGCGATCTCCGTGTATAGCGGTCCTGCATAGATGGGTCAGTCCGGCAACCGCAGCAACCGGTCGGCGTTGCCATGGGCGATCTTCGCGCGATCCATCGGTGACACCGGCAGCGTGTCCAGGAACGCGCGCGCGCGTGCGTTCGACGCGAACGGGTAGTCCACCGAGAACATGATACGGTCCGCGCCGAACGCTGTCAGCGCGGCCATGAACGGCACCATGGTGAAGAACCCGCTGGTGGTGATCCACACCTGGTCGAGAATGGTCTGCCGCACCGAGCGTTCGAGGTGTGCCTTCGCCGTGGCGGCGGTGGTTTCGTCAATGCGGTCCAGCATGAACGGCAGTGCCTCACCCATGTGGCCGATGATGATCTTCAACCCGCGATGTCGGTCAAGCGCGCCGCTGAGCACCAGGCGTAGCGTATGGATCGCGGTGTCGGCATGCCAGCCCCAGGCGGACAGTGCGAGGGTAAAACTGAAATTGCCTGGCAGGTTGTCGTAGTAGGCCTTGCGCACGTCCTGCGGCGGAATGCCGGGGTGCAGGTAGATCGGCACGTCCAGCGCCTCGGCACGTGCCAGGATCGGCTCGTACGCCGGATCGTCGAGGAAGCGTCCGTCGGTGGCGCCATTCACCAGTGCGCCGTGGAAGCCGAGTTGTCTGACCGTGCGTTCGAGTTCGTCAGCCGCCGCGCCGGGGGCAAGCATCGGCAGATGCGCGAAGCCGCGGTAACGCGTAGGATGCCGGGCGGTCGCCTCGGCCAGCGCGTCGTTGTAGGCGCGCGCCAGGTCGATGCCAGGCTGGCCCGGCACGAGATCGGCGCCCGGGCCGGCGACCGACAGCACCTGCACGGTGATCTCGTTGGCCTCCATGTCGGCGAGGCGTGCGTCGCCGAGGTCGGCGAGTTCGTTGCGCTTGGTGGATTGCGCCCAGACGAAGTCAGGACCGGGAAAGCCACGGCGGGCGATTGCGTCGGCGGAGATGCCCGCGACGATGCGGGGAACGGTGTAGTGTTCTTCCAGGGCGACGATGCGCATGTGGTTTCCTCCCTTGGGTTGCGGGAGGGTCGCATGTCGGCGGCGTCATGGCGATCCGCCGCCGCATTCTCCCGCGGCGCCGTCGCTCAATATCCCGGCAAGCTTTGGCTGCCTGTATCGGCAAAGAAAGTAGCACCGCAAATAACGCAAATGCAGCCCGAATCAACGAACTCTCCAGGCTTGTCATTGGCTGCGCACCGGCTATTGCAGGACGCTCGGACAGGGGTTCACCGTCCGATGCGACTCGTCGTTGGTAATACGCCGCGGACCTGTGGTCGAGGACACAATGCCTGTCGAACTAAAGGCGGACCGTGCAGGACCTTCGATGACCTGATTTGCGTCATTTGCGTCATTTGCGGTTAAAACACGTCTTCGAGACGCAGCCCCGCTATTGTCACCCCGCAATTCGTGGCAGCACCCTATCCGTCAGCAACCGGAACGACCGCCCGCTGAGCGGCGCCGCCATGAGATACGTCATGCCGATCTCCGCACCAAACGACTGGATCTGTTCGGCCACACTCTCCGCCGTGCCGTGGATCATCACATCGTCCAGATAAAAATCGATCGGATCCTTGCCGCCGAAATTCCGCACCTCTTGGCGCACATTGCCGGTGTGCTGCGGGCCAACATATGAGGCGACAGTCCATTCCGCGACGCGCTTCGCCACCGCGCGCGCCTTCTCGGCCGTCTCATCGACCGCCACCAACCGCGCCATTGGAATGGTGCGGCCGGCGTCGCTGAACCCCGCCTCCATCAGCTTCGTCGCGTAGTGAAGCCGCTTCCTGATCAGGTCGGTGCGCGACGAATGCGGGTCCATCAGGATCGAGTGGCCCTGGCTCGCCGCCCACTCGATCGCGGGCGTCGATGACGCCGCCATCCAGACTGGCGGGTGCGGCGCCTGCAGGGGTTTGGGCAGCACCTCGACGCCGTCGTATTGGTAGAACCGGCCCTGGTAGCTGACTCGCTGCTTGGTCCAGGCCTGCAGCACGATGTCCACCGTCTCGTGGAAGCGCGGTGCACTTTCCTCGCCCGGAATGCCGAAGGCGGCGAATTCGCTGCGTTCGAAGCCGCGACCCGCGCCCCAGTTGACGCGACCGCCCGACAGCACGTCCAGCAGCGCCACCTCCTCGGCGAGCCGCAGCGGATTGTAGAACGGCGCCAGCGACACCGCCGTGCCGATCCGCAGCCGTCGGGTGCGTGCTGCAACCATCGCGCCCATCATGTGCACCGAGGGGCAGACCGAGAAGCTGGAGAAATGATGCTCGGCAAGCCATACGGCGTCGTATCCGGTCTCGTCCATGATCGAAAACCGTTCGAGCGCCGACTGGTAAACCGAATTGAGCGGCACGGATCGGTCGCGCCAGCCGAAGAACTGCAGAATGCCAACCTTCACATGCCTCTCCCGCATTGGTGCGATTGCCGCATGGGCCGAACAACGCCACGGCATCGTCGCGCCAATGGTGAGTCGCCACGCGGCGAAAGTCCAACATCGGCATGCCGGCTTGCCTGCCCCGTGCTCGAGGTCACAAACTCCGCTACACGGGAGGCGCTGCGGGACAGCCGCACGTTCCGCAATTGGGGAGAGGCTACATGGAACTCAGAGGCGCGGTCGCACTGGTCACCGGCGGCAATGGCGGGCTCGGGCAGCGCATCTGCCACGCGCTGGCGGAGGAGGGCGCACACATCGCCGTCATGTACGCGCAGAGTCGCGACCAGGCGGAGGGCGTCGCCCGCGAACTCGCCACCAGCTACCAGATCAATGCCGCGGCGTTTGCCTGCGACATCACCGATGGCGCGGCGGTGCAGAAGCTGGTCGGAGACGTGGCCGCCCGCTTCGGCCGGCTCGATATCCTGATCAACGACGCCGCTTACAACAAGGCGATCCCGTTCACCGACCTCGACAACCTGACCGAGGAGGTGTGGGACAAGATCATGGCGGTGAATTTGACCGGACCGATGCGCCTCACCAAGGCGGTGGCACCGGTGATGAAGGCGCAGGGCCAGGGCCGGATCGTCAACATCGCATCGGTGGCCGGGCTGGGGCCGACCGGTTCGTCGATCGCCTATGCGGTGTCGAAGGCCGGCCTGATCCACCTGACGCGCTGCATGGCCGTCGCATTGGCGCCCGAGACGCTGGTGAACTGCGTCGCGCCAGGCTTGCTGGAGGGCACGCGCGCGACGTCCAACCTGCTGCCCGAGATGGTCAAGCGCAATGCCGCCGGTTCGCTGCTGAAGAAGGCGGCCGACAAGGACGACTGCGCCGACATGGTGGTGACGATGTGTCGCACCGAAACCATGACCGGCCAGACCATCGTTATCGACGCCGGACGCTACTTCCACTGAATGACGCGAGGCGTCGGGGAGACCGCGCTGCGCGGTCTCCCTTCGGTCGTCAGCCCGGTTGTGCGATGACCCGCAGATAGGGCTTCACGGTCTTCCAGCCGTTCGGGTATTTCGCCGCGGCCTGCTCGTTGGACACGGCCATATAGCCCAGTTCGGTGGTGCAGACCGGGGTGAAGTCCTTGGGGTGCGAGAACAGGATGGCCCGGCTATCGCCGATCCAGGCGTGGAAATCGATTGTGCCCTGGGTGGTGTTGGCAGCGAAGTTCGGGGCCTCGGAATTGATCCGCAGCGAGATGGTGTACTCCTGGTTTTTGTGCACGCGCAGTGGCGAGGGGCGCGACGCGATTGCTCCCGGCACGTTCGGCGTGGCTACCAGCCGGATGGGCACCGCACTATGCGATTTTGGCATGAACGTCTTGGTTGCTAGGCCGGAAGCACCCACGACCGTCGCAGCGTCTCCGACGGTCGCTCGCCGAACCGCGCGATCGAGCCGGCGCGCGCGGGCGTATTGCATGGCGCCCTGGCCGAGGAACTCCTGGCAGGCGAGGTTGAGGGTCCGCTGCGCCACGCCGACCGAGGCACAGAGGTCAGCCGCCGATAGCATCTCCTCGGGGCGCTCGTGCATGACCTGCTCGAGCCTGGCGACGATCTGGCGATGGCGGCCGAGTGCGGCGCGGTCGCGCCTGGCGGCACCCTGGGTCAGGCAGGCGAGCAGGGCGTCCATGATCGCGCCGGAAAGCGCCTTGGCGGGCTCCGGCGTCGCGGCAATCCAGGGGCACTCCTCGGCGAGGCGCGCCGCGTCTTGCATCAGCGACACCAGTCGCGCCAATGCAGGCTTGGGGGCGAGGAACAACCTGTCGTCGTTCAGCGGGACCTTGGGATCGAAGCCGGCGACGCCAGGGGCATGCGCGGCCACCAGGTCGAACGGCGCGGTGATGACGGCGTAGGGCCAGGGCATGCCTGACGGCGACGTGGCATAGGCCTGCTCATTGGGCCGCGGATGGAAAATGTGCTGGCGGCCGACGGTCCAGCCGGAGATTTGCCGCGCGGCAGCCGGTTCGGTGGCGAACATGAAGACGTGCGCGTTGGGGATGCCGGCGGTGAAGGCAACGGGCACCGGCGCCTGGCCGACGCCGATGCCAAGTCGGTCGAGGCTCGCGCGGGCGACTTTCGCCTGAAACGTCTTGCCGATCGTGCCGACAAAGCGCGGCGCGGTGGCCCCGGTGGCGAGACTGACGGTCGCCAGCGCATAGGCTTCCGGGTCGGTGAAGGTGGCGACATGGCTTCGGGATGACGCCGCCGCGGCTTGCTGGTTGGTCATCAACGCAAGCAGGCCATTGGAAATCCTGGAAAGTGCTGTCGCCAGCGCCCGGTGATGTAGACGATTTGCAATCAGATTGTCTCCTGGCAATCCGGCGAGTTCCGGATTGCCGGCGGGCCGGCCGCACGTTGATGGCCTGGACATCAGCTCCTATGGTTTTTCCCACCAGCAAG